>CAKZHE010000231.1 GCA_936920195.1 uncultured cyanobacterium
AGCGATTCGTGTGATATCTTAATTAAACCAGGCTTTATATATTTTGTCAATACACTCCACTCAATGAAAATTCTGTCGGTGGTGCGTCACAGGAGGCAGTCAAACAATATATTGCAACCCAGAAGCAACGCGGATAGTGTTAAACTAGGGGGTGTCGAACCCCCTAGTTTAACCGCGCTTACATCCCCGCCCACAAGGGGACGGGGTTTTACGCACGATCAATAAAATAATCTGCTAATATTAATACTATCAAATAGCGTTCCTGTTGTCTACTTATTATTCCTTGCCAATGTCAATTGATTTTCGCAATTCCAATACCATCTGGGCATCAATCTTCGCCGAGAGTTTTCACACATTAGGATTGAGAACGGCAATTATTTGCCCTGGTTCTCGTTCTGCACCCTTAGCAGTGACTTTTGCTCAACAAGAGGGGATAGAAGCTATTCCAGTTTTAGATGAACGTTCGGCGGCTTTTTTCGCCTTGGGAATTGCCAAAAAATCCGGTTTGCCGACGGTGCTGATTTGTACTTCTGGTACGGCAGGAGCCAACTTTTATCCGGCAGTAATTGAAGCTAAAGAAAGTCGGATTCCTCTATTAATTTTAACGGCCGATCGTCCCCCAGAAATGCGAGAATGTCATTCTGGACAAACAATCGATCAAGTCAAATTGTATGGCAATTATCCCAATTGGCAAACGGAGTTAGCTGTACCTAGTTTAGATTTAGAAATGTTGGATTATGCGCGGCAAACTGCTATCTATGCTTGGGAAAGGTCCCTTTCACCTACTCCGGGAGTGGTGCATCTAAATGTACCTTTTCGCGATCCTTTAGCTCCGCTTCCAGAAAAGGAAGCTTTGGAATTAAGTTCGCAATTAAATGAAGACGATTTTTTCGATTTCATTCATTTCTCTAAGCCTCAATTAACCTCTTTACCTACGCCAATTCCTTTACCATTCTGCGAACAAGGAATAATTATTGCTGGTACGGCACAACCCCAATTTCCGCAAGAGTATTGTGAAGCGATCGCGCAACTTTCTCGAACTCTCAAATGGCCTGTTTTAGCCGATGGACTTTCTCCAGTTAGAAACTATGCCGATCTCAATCCCAATTTGATTTCTACCTATGATACCATTTTGCGCGATCGCCATCTGGTTCGCGAATTAATTCCTGAAGTCGTCATTCAAATTGGCGATTTACCCACTAGCAAAGCCCTGCGAAGTTGGTTAGCGATTAAGCAACCGCAAACATGGATTATCGATCCTAGTCATCACAATTTAGATTCCCTGCACGGGAGAACCATTCGCTCCTACATATCCATCGAGCAACTGGTTTTAGAACCAATTTCAGATATACCTTTAGAGGGTGAATATCTCCGTTTATGGCAAAGGTCTGAAATCAAATTTCGAGCCGCCATCGATGAAACTCTGAGAAAAACGGTTCACTTATTTGAAGGTAAAGCTGCCTGGTTGCTCTCTCAAATCTTGCCACCCAAAACACCTTTATTTATTGCCAATAGTATGCCAGTTCGGGATATAGAATCTTTCTGGAAACCGAATAACTATCAAATTCAACCCTTTTTCAATCGCGGCGCAAATGGTATTGATGGCACTCTTTCCACGGCTTTAGGTGTTGCCCATCGTCAGCAAAGTAGCGTCATACTGACGGGGGATTTAGCTTTACTGCACGATACCAATGGCTTTTTATTACACCATAAATTTGTTGGGCATCTGACGATTATCTTAATTAATAATCAGGGCGGCGGCATCTTTGAAATGTTGCCCATTTCCCAATTTAAGCCCTCCTTTGAGGATTTTTTTGCTACGCCTCAAAAGGTTGATTTTGCTACACTTGCGGCGGCCTATAATATTGAATGGGAATTGATTTTATCTTGGAAGCAATTGGCAGAAAAGTTAAATCCCTTACCAGCGAAAGGCATCCGTATTTTGGAATTGCGAACTAATCGCAAAACGGATGCCCAATGGCGGCGCTCAATTTTGTGAAAATTATCTAATTCCTCATGGTTAACTTCCCAAAGCGATACTGGTATGGAAATTCACCGTTCCAGTTACAGGCAGATTTTTACTGATTTGAAAAGCCTTCACCGCTTCTTCAGTAATTTTGCCGTAGATACCATCTACCTGCACTTTGGAATAACCTAACTTTTGCAAGCGCTGTTGCACTTTCTTGACTTCTTCTCCTTTGCTGCCAACCACTAAAATGTTACTATTAACACTGGTTAACTTGGTTTTAGTTGCCGGACCAAAAATACCATCGGCAGTTAATCCCGCTGCTTGTTGAAAGTTTTTGACTGCGGTTTGAGTAACATCGCCGTAGTATCCAGTTACCGTACCCGTATAAAAACCTGCTTTGATTAACCAATTTTGCAATTCTTTGACATTATCACCGCGATCGCCTTTTTTCAACACCCCAGCAGCAGCGGCTGTTGGGGTAGCGGCAGTGAGTGTATTGTTTTTCACACTGGCAGCAGTAGTAACATTGGTGACACTGACAACCCCTGCTAAAATGGCGATTGGTAATAAAGGTTTTGCCAAGAAATTTAAAGCTTGATTAGTTGATGTAATTTTCAACATGGATCTTTTTCCTCAACCACACTAAAATTATTTTGTCTCCTTCACAGGTCTGATTCTAGCAGAATCAAAATAGATCTGCTATATCTGCGGTAACAATAAAGCACTTTTTTACAAAAAATTGACAGCGTAGGGTATATCATTATTTTCTAAGCATCGAAACTGTAACACCACCACAACTAGCGACAAAATACGATCCACTCCAAAATACATCTTTCCAATAGAACTTTTCAAGATGGTCTGCAAATTCTTGGCGGAGTTTTCTAGATGATACAGACTTCAACTCTAAATCAGTGTATACTAAAAACATAACACCCATTAAGTCGAATAAGTGAGAACATCCTACTTAAAAAGTATGATGTTGTTGCAGTAGAAAAATTGAATATCAAAGGACTTGCTAAAACACGACTGGCTAAAAGTATAAATGACGCTGGATGGGGTCAATTTATTTCAATACTAACGGTCAAAGCCGAAAATGCTGGGCTGAAAGTTGTTGCTGTAAACCCAAACGGGACTAGCCAGGAGTGTTCTAGCTGTGGTCAAAAGGTAACAAAGCCACTATCAGAAAGAACGCACAACTGCCCTAATTGTAAGGTTAGCTTGTGCAGGGATCTGAATGCCTCTATAAACATAAAGAATCGTGGGACGCACGATCTAAAAGCTCAGATTATGTCTTCAACGAAGAGTCTCTGAGAAGCCTACACCGCCTGATTACAGGTCGGTGTAGGTACGTCACTCAATCCAATTTTTAGCTCTTTCTACGGCCTTTAACCACTTGTGAAACTGTTCTTGAGCTTGCTCTGCCCCGGTACTAGGTCGAAAAACTTGGTCAATTTGCCGTTGGGCAATCAGTTCTTCATAACTATCCCAAAATTCTATCCCTAAACCTGCGGCAAAGGCTGCACCTTGGGCAGAAGCATCAAGAATTGCTGGACGTTCTACGGGAATGCCTAAAACATCGGCTTGAAATTGCATTAAAAAATCATTTTGACAGGCTCCACCATCCACTTTTAATTGGATAATATCAGTACCGCTATCGAGATTCACTGCTTGGACAACTTCCTTAACTTGATAAGCGATCGCTTCCAATACGGCTCTGACTAAATGCTCCCGTTTTACGCCCCCAGTCATCCCCAAAAATGCTCCCCGCGCCTGCATATCCCAATGAGGCGCACCCAAGCCGCTTAAGGCAGGCACAAAATACACGCCGCCATTATCGACTACTTGCCGCGCCATCATTTCTGTATCTGTCGCCGTGGAAATCATCTTTAAACCATCGCGCAACCACTGAATGCAAGCGCCGCTGGTGAAAATGCTGCCTTCTAGGGCATAACCGACTTTTGGGGGCGCTCCGGCGACAGATTGAGTCCACGCAATCGTTGATAATAATTGATGGCGCGATCGCGCTACTCTGGCTCCAGTATGTGCCATCAAAAAACTGCCCGTACCATAGGTACATTTTGACAGACCAGGGCGATCGCAGCCGTGGGCAAATAAAGCGGCGTGTTGATCTCCTAACATGGCAGCAATGGGGATTGCCGCACCCAAAAGCTCTGGCTGAGTTTCCCCAAACAATCCGATGGAGGGTTGAATTTTGGGTAAGATTTGGGCAGGAATACCAAATAACTTTAACAGCGGTACAGACCATTCCCCCGTTCCCAAATCCATCAACATCGTGCGGCTGGCATTGCTGGTATCAGTGGCGTGGACTTTCCCCCCAGTTAAATTCCAGAGAATCCAAGTATCAATGGTTCCTGCCAGAATATGATTAAAATTAATCCGAGGATGTTGCTGTTTCGCATAATCTAACAGCCACACCAGTTTAGTTGCCGAGAAATAAGCATCAATAACTAAACCAGTGCGATTGTAAATCTCGGCAGCTTTACCTTGAGTCGTAAGTTGCTGGCATAGACTTGCAGTCCTTCTATCTTGCCAAACAATCGCATTATAAAAGGGTTTTCCGGTAGTTTTATCCCACAGCAAGCAAGTTTCCCGCTGCACGCTGATGCCCATCGCTGCGACATCTTTAGCTCCTACCCCTCCCTTCTCCAACGCTGTTTGAATCACCCAGCAAGTATCCTGCCAAATCTCCGTGGGGTTGTGTTCCAGCCACCCAGGTTGGGGATAATACTGAGTTAATTCTTTGTAAGCTGAACTAACTAGCTTGCCAGCAGCATCAAACAGCATCGCTCGATTGCCAGTGGTGCCAAGATCTAGGGAGAGAATGTAAGTAGGGATATTCAGGCTCATGGTATGACTACTTGGTAAATCTCCAGCCACCTCCTGCCCAATAGCCCTAAATTGACTTCTAGAGCGGGATTAATTAGGAAGCGATCGCATTAGACATAGTTTACCGAAAAGTTGCCGAATGTATAGAGTTTAGGTTGAAAATCTAGCCAATAGTTCTTCCCGACTTAACTGTAACAGCAACGGCGTAAATTCCGTGGGGGAAAGAGCGATTAATGCCGGAATAATTCTGGCTAATTGGGAGTCAACTTCTCCAAATCTCATCACCATCAGAGTTTCCAAAGTATTCCGCCTTTCTCTTTCTGCTCCTTGTTCAATCCCTTGTTCAATCCCTCGTTCAATCCCTCGTTCAATCCCTCGTTCAATCCCTTGTTCAATCCCTCGTTCAATCCCTTGTTCAATCCCTCGTTCAATCCCTTGTTCAATCCCTCGTTCAATCCCTCGTTCAATCCCTTGTTGTGTAGCTTCTTCTAATCTTTGCAAGTAAATGGGGGATAACTGCATAATCAACTCCTGTTCTTCCGCATCTAGCGCTTGACGCTCTCTCTGGCGTAATTCTAAAATTGCCATGAAGTTACAAATTAATTCTAGCGTACTTGCCTGCCAAGGATTATTGGCTGGCAAAGCTGACAATTCTCGAATCGCTTGTTGCTGTACTCTCCCTCTACCTAAAATTCTCACCCAGAGGGTTTCTGGTGTTGGTGGTAGTTGGTGAATGGCAATAATGACAGTTTGGAAAATCTCTGGGAGAAAATAAATCCCTTTCATCCATTGAGATTCATTGGTAGTTGCCTGACAGGTAGCTAATAACTCTGGGGAAGCAGTGGGTGATAAAATCCACAACCAAGGTGATGGGCGCTCTTGTCGGGCTAATTGTTCGGAAATGACGATTGCTTTCCCAATACAACTCAGAATACCACTGGGAGTGACAGGATTGCGAAAGGGTTCAATCATGGCTGGGGTGCGAGCAATTCTGCCCAATAAGCCCAAGGTATCAAGATTTTCTGAGGCTTGGGGTGAGGGTAAAAATAAAACATCAATTTCTCGAACTTCAGAAGCAATCTCCTTACTAGCTTCAACTTGTCCAAAGGGGGTTAAAAGTTCAGTAAGATATTGTTTGGCGAATTGATCGTGGATAAAACGAGTCATAATTATTTACCCCAACTTGGTCTATTTCTAGGGACTCGTTTTGGCAATAACATTACTTTCGCCTCGCTGCTCTCCCGCGCCACCCGAATCAGCAACCCGGCTGCCAGCAAACTTGCCAGCATGGAATTACCCCCATAACTAAATAGGGGTAAAGGCAATCCCGTCGTCGGTAAAGCTCCGGTGGCTACCCCAATATTTAGTAGGGATTGTCCTACCAAGAGGATTGTACAACCAACTGCGACTAATCTATGGACTGGATTTTGAGCGGCGATCGCTACCATTACCGCCAAAGTTCCATAAATTAACAACATCCCCATTAGTATCAAACAACCGACAAAGCCAAATTCTTCGGCAAATACGGCAAAAATAAAATCTGTATATTGAATTGGTAAATAGAACAGCTTTTGTTGCGACATTCCAAAACCTTTTCCCCAAAAACCTCCAGAACCAATTGCCAACAAACTTTGGATTAATTGATAGCCATCCTGAGTAGGATCTGCCCAAGGATTCAGAAAGGACATAATCCGCCGACGTTGATACTCTTTAATACTAATACTAATTGTGGCTAGCACCAGTCCAGTAATGGCGGTACTACTCAAATAGATATAGGGCAATCCTCCTGCCAGGGCAATTAACCAGAGAGTCATCCCACAAAGCGCTGCCGTACTCAAATTAGGTTGCAGTAAAATCCCCAAAATTACCGCCCCAAAAATTCCTAACCAAGTCATGCGACTGCGGGGTTTAAGTCTGTGCCATTGTCCAAAAATGCGAGCGCTTTGTAAAACCAGAAATGGTTTGATTAATTCCGAAGGTTGGAAAGGGAAAAGCCCAAAAGAAAGCCAACGAGTTGCTCCATTAACTGTAGTACCTAAACCGGGAATCACTGTAATTAGAATCAATCCCAATAGTAACAACAATACCCAATTAGCCATTCTTAAAAAATAGCGCAGGGGAGAATGCACCGCAATATTAAAACCAATTAAACCCAGACCAATAGAAACAATTTGCCGTTTAAAATAATAAAGTCCATCCCCAAAATCAGCATCAGCACTGGCATAGGAAGCCGAAAATAGTACCGCCAACCCCATAAATAGCCATAAAAAGGTTAGCCATCGTAACCATCGGGCAGTATTAGCCCATTCTGTCACGGAGTTATCAAAAAAAGGAATTAGTTGACGTAGATTCAAGGTAATTTGGTTTTAAAGAATGAACAATCAATAACTTGATTATAATCGGTTGACTCCCCTTTGCGTCCTTTGCGCTCCCTTTGCGTCCTTTGCGTTAAAAAAATCATTGATAATTAGAACTTACGCAACTTCCTCATTAATAAGGAGGAATTGCGATGGGAGGAGAAGTAATCATTTTCCATTCAGGAGGTGTTTTTGTGCGATCGCGATCGCGGCCTCTATATCAACCGCACTATACCAAACTTCATCTGGTAGAATTAGTACCATTGGGCCACTACCGCAATGCCCCAAACAACCACTACCATTGATTGCCACATTTGGCAGGAGATAGTTTTGAAAAGCAGCTAAAACTTCAGCCGCACCTTGTTTGCGACAGGTACGATTTTGGCAAACGACGACGGATTTAGAGGTTGACACATGGGAATTCCTCTAATTATCTGGCAGCAATCCCTTATCTGCCAACCATTGCTGATTAAACAGGCGCGACTGATACCGCGTACCGCTATCGCAGAGAATCGTCGCTATCCGATGTCCTGGACCTAACTGTTTAGCTAATCTTACCGCCGCTGCCACATTAATTCCGGTAGAACCGCCCACAAACAAACCATCTTTTTTCAGCAGTTGATATACTACTTGTACGCATTCTCGGTCATCAATTTGGATGGCATCATCAATGGGAGCATCAGCCAGATTAGCCGTGACGCGGCTGTTACCAATCCCTTCGGTAATCGAACTGCCTGCCATCTTAATTTCCCCAGTCTTGATATAACTATAGAGTCCGCTGCCCAAGGGGTCTGCTAAAATATTTTTAATCGCGGGATTTTGCTCTTTTAAAAATATTGATACTCCTGCCAAGGTTCCTCCCGTACCCACTGCCGCCACCCAACCGTCTACCTTACCTTCCGTTTGTTCCCAAATTTCTTTACCCGTGGTTTCGTAGTGGGCTTGACGATTGGCTAAATTGTCAAATTGGTTTGCCCAAATTGCATTTTCCATTTCCGCCGCAATCCGACCGGATAGTTTAACGTAATTATTAGGGTCTTTATAGGGTACGGCGGGTACGGTGCGGACTTCTGCCCCCAAAGTTCTCAAAGTATCAATTTTTTCTTGGGATTGGGTATCGGGAATCACAATCAAGCATTTATAACCTTTGGCGTTACAGATATGGGCTAAACCAATCCCTGTATTGCCAGCAGTTCCCTCCACTACTGTGCCACCGGGTTTCAGTAAGCCCTTCTCTTCGGCATCCCTGATAATATATAGTGCGGCTCGATCTTTCACCGAGCCACCAGGATTGAGAAATTCGGCTTTGCCCAGGATATCGCAACCTGTTTCCTCGCTAAAGCTATTTAACCGGATGAGTGGGGTGTTGCCGATGGTGCCAATAAAACCATTTTTAATATTCATCATCAGAATTTACGCATAACTTTATAGGGGTGTGCAGGGCAAATTGCTACAATTATACCGTACTCGTTCGTAGTTGGGCTTCAGCCCTTCCGGATTGGGGCTAAAGCCCAACTACGAACTTAGTTTACTGAACTGTATTGGATTATAATCAAGTTATTTGTTTTTCACTCCTAATGGCTTTGCTCGCTCCCAGAGTCAGGAGTGAGTTGTTGCTCTAGTTTCTTTTCCCGTTGTTCGTTGAGATTTTTAGGCTTGTCGCTGGGAAATAAACCCAAAACAAAGTTGTTGAGTTGGGTGCGGGTGCGGGTGCTGGCGCTTTTCATGGGTTCTGGTAAAATGCGATCGCCAACAAAAACAAATAGCAAAAACAGAAAGGTAGCAATTCCAATAAGGGTTTTTGGGCGCATAACTTTAAAAGTCGAAAGTCTGATTTCCGCTATTCTACGGCTAAAGTGGGACGGCGATCGCGCCAAGGTTGCGCCGCTTCTATTTGGGCAGCCAGGGCAATAATCGCAATTTCTTGGGCGGGACGACCGACAATTTGCACCCCTACTGGTAAATTACGATCGGTGAAACCTGTGGGAATGGCGATCGCTGGTTGTCCGGTAGCATTAAAGGGAGGACAAGGGGCTACCCATTCAATGATTTTTGGTAATCTTTCCTCTGGGGTGAGGTTTGCCCATGCTCCTACCCGAATCGCTGGAGACATATTGGTAGGCAGCAGGAGAGCATCGTAGTGTTCAAAAAAGCCGACAATTTGCCGCGCCACCATCTGCATTTTACTTACCGCTTGTAGGTAAAGCCCTGCGCCTACAGTACGCGCCAAAAACCAGCGATTTACCTCTTCTAGCAACTCTTCTGGAATGCCGGAGGCGGCAACCGCAGTTTGCCAAACGGCAGTAAAAGGTTCGATAAGTTCGCTAAAATCTAGTTCCACGGGATCGAGATCGTGTCCTAGATTTTCCAGCAGTTGGGCTGTATCTAATACCGCCTGCTGACAAGCAGGAGCCGCTGCCCCAA
Source organism: uncultured cyanobacterium (assembly GCA_936920195.1). Classification (GTDB taxonomy): domain Bacteria; phylum Cyanobacteriota; class Cyanobacteriia; order Cyanobacteriales; family FACHB-T130; genus CAKZHE01. The sequence continues at coordinate 9,598 of CAKZHE010000231.1, forward strand.
TGGGAGGTAAGTTGGTAGCAAAAGCGATTCGCAATCCCCCCAAGCGCATTTTAGTAGCTTCGCGGAAAGAAATTTCGGGTTCAGGCAACCAATAGGGGTCGCCAGTCACGTAACCAGACATCACATCCAGCAAGGCAGCGGCATCGGCAACGGTACGTCCGAAGGTTCCTTGGGTAGCAATTCCACTCAGGCGATCGCCTACTGGAGCATGAGATATTCTACCCCGTGATGGTTTAAGTCCCACTAACCCGCAACAGAAAGCTGGTCCGCGAATGGAGCCACCGCCATCGGAACCCTGGGCGATGGGGCAAAGTCCGGCAGCGAGGGCGGCAGCAGCGCCACCGCTGGAGCCTCCCGGCGTATAATCTAAATTCCAAGGGTTGCGGGTGGGAGGAAAGCCGGGGGGTTCTGTGTAGGGCATGGAACCCAGTTCCGAGGTAGCGGTTTTGCCTAAGATAATGAAACCTGCTTGCCGAATCTTGGTAACTACCCCGCTATCGTGGGTAGCTACTTGCCCTAACAATGCGCGGTTGCCATAACTGCAAGGTACTCCCGCCACCGGAGTTAAATCTTTGATGGAAATTGGCACGCCAAAAAAAGGCGGCAAGTCAGCAGAAGTGGCAGTGGCTAACTGTTCGGTTTGAGCTTTGGCAGTGGCTAGTGCCTGCTCTGCAATCACGGTAAAATAGCTGTTAATCTGGGGGTCTAAGCGCTGGATGCGTTCTAGGTATAGTTCTACCAACTCTAGGGGCGAGACTTCCTTGCAGCGAATTAGCTGGGCTTGTCCGATGGCTGAGGTAAAAGCTAGATCGACTTGATTCATGGGTAGGTGCGATCGCTATCTTGACTTCAACGCCTAAGCGCTTAGGGGCAATGCCATCTTATCCTATGATCGACTGCGGCGATCTACTTCTTTTTCCGGTTTTGCTGGCGTGACTTAGCTGCCTGCTTGCGTTTCGCTTTTTTGTTAGGTTTAGATTTTTGAGAGGATTTACTAGAAGTTTCCATAAAACCTGATGGTGCAGGAACTTCATAAAACCACGATCTTTCTCTCCGTGGCAGTTCGTCAGCAGACTTTAATCCCAAGTCTACTTGAACATCATCCCAATCTCCATTCATCAATATTTCAACGCAATCAGCGGCAAAAGCTTGCTCAATTAAAGGAGCAGATTCAACTGCCTTTAAATCTATCAGAGTTCCCACTAAAAAATCATTAAACTCTGGATCATTTTCTGTAAACTTTTCCAGTTCCTTACTAATAATAGCCACGCATTCAGCACGAGTTTCTGGGTAATTTGCCGCAATTTTTTCTAAGGATGCACTAGCAGAGACGCGAGCAAACATCTCATTTTCAGGATTAGCCAAATACTCAGACAGCACCGGAATTGCCTTCGCTCCAATCATGCCGTAGACTTTGGGCAAGTTATCAGATATCCAGTCATCATCCTGGTTGTCAAACAAACTTAGTAGTGGTTCAATTGCCTCTTCTGCTTTTAATTGTCCTAGGGTTCGGATTGCATGAATATTTGCCCAACATTCCACGGTTTCGTCGGCATCCTCTTCATACCAAGTTTTATCTAAAGCTATGCGGATTAGTTCAGGAATATGTTCTGAGGTGATGCCTAGTTCTTCTGGATAGTTAGGCCATTTATGAAATTCGACCTCGCGGCAATCGCCATAGGTCAGTAGCTGGTTAGCAGGAAAAGAATAGGTGGTATCAGTCATATCAATTTTCAACCTCTGGACGCTTAGTAGCCATGCCATATTATCCCATGTTGGATGTTTTAGGAAAATGGATGGTAGAAAGAATTATATAATGAAGCGATCGCTTCATCCGTTACCCATCCGCTTCATTCACATTATTACCTCCAAACTTAATTCCCGCCCAAGTTAACTGTTTAATTCTATTCAGATCTCCCTCTTGCACAGCAATTTTTAAATCGCGCTTTTCATGGGCATTTTGAATCGCCTCCTCCTTAGAACGAGAACTACTATCAAAACATCTTTCTAACTTTTCAAAAACCCCACTACGACGCGACTTGGCATATACTTGTCTTTCCGTATCCAGCAGCTTTCTCATTAATTCCAAGTGCATTTCATCATCATTGCAGATTTCTTGCAAAACTGACCATTCATCGCTACCTAATACAGTTCTTTCAGACCGAGGACGAATATCTTCAAAAGGCTCACCTGTAGCTTCTTGATAAATCTGGGGCAAACTATCATCAAATTCGTGTTTTTCCTCTAGCCAAATGCGCCGAATTTCGCTTAACTCTTCTGAAGTAATCAGCGTAATATCGCGCATTTCTGGCGGGGCGGTTTGGCGAATTTTAGTTTGCGCTTCTAATACTCTCCTTAACCAATGTTCCCGCCACTCTTTTCGATATGGACCAGGAATTGGTTCAATTTTCTCCTTGCCAAAAAGTTCAACTCTGCCATAAATCCGGCGAAAATCTCTTTTATCGCGATCGTCAGCAACATCTAATTCATTACGGATATCTAATAGCGGCTGCATCCATTCTTTTTCTTCATCATTTTGGATCATCGCCTCCATAGATTTATCTTTATTTACCATTGTACAAACCCAGCAACCAAAACGAGAATCGCCACAACTAGGAGTAGAAGTATCCACAACTAAAGGACATTCATTATCCGCCGTTGCGCCTCGATACATCGTAAATAAATCTTTATTACTGTTATTCCAAGGATTAGGACATTGGTTTAAGTAAATCCATACTTCATCATTGCGCCAATTTTCAATAGGGCTGTAAATCAATGAGTTGGGCAACCGCTTATTCGGGCTGAGGTGAGCGCGTACTCTACCTAACTCATATTTATTCATGGTTGCGGCACGTTGCGTACTTTCATCTTTGCGAGTACCTAATACCACAATAGTTTCACCATAAACTCGGATCGTTTCGCGAATAAAATGGTTAACAGGCTGAATTTTCATTCGATCTGTACACCAACGAAATCCATGCCGAGGTGCTGGATAACCTTTGCCAATTAAATTTACCCAAAAGGTGTCTTTTGTGGCTGGATAGAGTAATCTAGGTGCTATCGGTATATTTTGCGACCGAGCAGCTACTTCCATTCGGTTGATAGAATTACGCACCCAAGCCGAAACAATTGGGTTTTCTACCCGCGTGTCTGTGCTAATAACATTAATAACCTTGTGACGTTTTTCTGATGGTAGTTTAGCGATGGCATTCCATATTAGTTGTAAAACGGCTGTACTATCTTTACCTCCGCTGTATCCTATAATCCAAGGTATCTCATCCAAGCAGTACAATTCTTGGATTTCCTGAGTTAGCTTTTCTATATCTTCAACTAACTCTGTAATTGAACGTGGTGGAAAGAGCGGTATTTGAATTTCTGTCATACGAAGAAAGAATCCCCCGAATAATATTGTTTATTCTATCGTCTGGCATCTATAGACTATAGCACAAATTTTGGTTTTTAAAAACCAGTTGATTTAATTTGTCATAATTGATATAATAGGGAAAACTTTGTCTATAGCACTCTTTGAAGAGCAGGACACACCCTAGAATATTGCCAGTAAAATCATGGAACAGGATAACTGCGACCAAGAGGCAATTACCCTTCTTTTAGATCAGTATCTAAATAAAGAAGACCAATTGCTAGTCCAAAAAAACCGAATGGGGAGTACGGAATCTTTTATCGGTTCTGTCACTCTGGAATGGTTGAATCGTAGAGTCAAATTCGCGGCGGAATTACCTTTATTTCACCAAAAGTTTGACCAATCTGGAAACGTTATTCGCGATGCTGAAACTATTGAAGAAATTCAGCAACGTCCCTTAGATTGGTCGCGACAACTTCCCCTCACGCAATATTTAGCAGCTCGCAAAACCCATAAATTTCCAGCCGTTCTAGTGGTAATTAGTCCCAGTTGGGTTGATAATCCCCAGGCAGAAGAATGGGACAATCAAGGAGAAGCGCGGAAATCGGCAGCTAAATTTACCCCTTTAGATAAAGGCGAAAATTTTGGATTATTGGATGTTAGCCAAAATTTCGATGTCTTTGCCTTGGATGGACAACATCGGTTGATGGGAATCCAAGGTTTAATGGAATTAATTCAAACTGGGAAAATTCAACGTTATAACAAAAATAAAAAACCTGTAGGCGATGGCATTACGGTGGCGCAACTTGCTCAAGGGGTTGAGATTGAATCTAGTTATTTGTCCAGTTTAGCAGAAGAGAAAATTGGGATTGAATTTATTCCGGCGGCGATCGCCGGAGAAACCCGCGCCGAGGCAAAGCGGAGAATTCGTTCTATTTTTATTCACGTCAATTTGATGGCAGTGCGGTTAAGTGCTGGACAATTGGCAATGTTAAATGAGGATGATGGCTTTTCCATTGTGGCGCGAAAAATTGCCGTTAGTCATCCTTTATTAAAGGAGATGGCAGGTAGAAAAGATCGGGTAAATTGGGATAGCGCCACCATTGCTACTAAGTCAACTGTGCTGACGACTTTGCAAGCATTACAAGATATGTCCGAACGCTATTTAGCACCCAAATTTCCTAGTTGGAAATCCGCGGATAAAAAGAATTTAATTCCGATGCGCCCGGTTGAAGAAGAATTGGAAGCAGGAATAGCCGCTTTTCGGCAAGTATTTGACGATTTAGCCACATTAGTCAGCTATCAACGCTTAGACGGGGGTGAAAAAACTCCGGCTTTGCGCCGCTTCAGTTTTGAACAGGATAAAGAATATCCCCGTGGTGGAGAAGCGAATATTTTGTTTCGCCCAGTCGGGCAGGTGGCAGTGATGCAAGCCTTGGGAATCTTGGTTTTTAAAAAGGGTTTTGCCCTGAAGTCTATTTTTGAAAAACTTCGCAAATATGATGCCGATGGTGGTTTTAGTGGGATGGAAAATTACCAATCCCTTTGGTATGGTGTGCTGTATGACCCCATGAGAAGGCGGGTAATGGTTTCGGGGCGAGATTTAGCTTCTAAGTTACTGATCTACATTTTAGGCGGGATTGCCGACGATTTAGAACGGGCGCAGTTGCGGCAAGATTTGGCGAAAGCCCGACAAGTTGCCGAAAATAAGGCGATGGGCTTTCATGGCAAGTTTGTCACCCTCAAAGAGGTGGGATTGCCCTCGGTACTTAATTAAATCCCGGACAAGATCGGTTAGATTGGATATGGTTGGCTGCCCAACCGCTCTTTGATGTCTCTAGTTAATATTGCTCTTGACACTCCCACCGCTAATCGGAGTACCGATATAGCGGGGGATTCTTAAGAGATTTTCACCCTTAACGGCGCTGCCAAAGCGCTCCTACCCAATCCGAACCGAAGTTCATCTAGGCTACTTTTGAAATGCTTGACCAGGATATTAGCGGCTCCATTGCAATCAGCATTGACCAACCAACCTTTAGCGGTTCGGTACAGTCCGCGCTTGATGCGTTTGCCGCTAAAATGATAAGTCTGCGGATTGTCGGCGTTCCAAACTGGAATAGCGTCATTATCCAAGGCGCTGGCCTTGCTAGTATAGGATTCTTCCTGCTCAACAACTTCAATCCCGTAACGCTCGCAGAGGCTTTCCAGCTTGCGTTTCAGCGTAAATATCGGGATTTGAGTGAAGTTCTGATTGTTGCGTTTGCCCATGTTGACCGACTGCTTAAGGTCAGGGTTGTATCCCACAACAATTTTACTGACTTGGTGGGCTTCGCACCAATCGACAATGTACCGAGCCGACTTATTCAGATAGTCACTGACTTGATGATTCCGCTTGTCCAACAATCCAGCTTGGCGGTTTGTCAAACCTTTAATTCCCTGCAAGTCTTTAATCGACTGCAAAAAGGCATTGCGTTTGTTGTACCACTGGTTCATGGATTTCAGTCTTCGACCATCAATGATGAACGATTGGCCTGTACTGCTGACGCAGGTTGCCAAGTTATCCACCCCAAGGTCAATACCAAGAGCGTGACCAGTCTGTTCAACCTTCGGCATTGGTTCAGCTTCATAGACGTAGGACACATCAAAGTATCGCGCTCCCATTTTGGGGAGAATGCGAATTTCTTTGATGACTCGATCTCGAAGTCGTTCCGGTATCTGAAAGCTGACCTCTCCATGCTCGCGCCGAAAGGCACGAGACGAGGGGACAGTGAACATCCAATCTTTCTTGGGCAATCGCTCTTTGAGATCGCGTCCTCGAACAGGGATGATCAGCAGAAAATACCCATCCTTGGGCAAGTAATGAGGAATACTGACTTTCGCCGCCACTTCTCCACGCTGTTTCGCTTGCAGCAGCTTAAAGAACGAGCGGAACGAACGATCAACCACCTTCAATGTCTGTTGAGCAATATCAGTCGCCAGCGCCTTGTAGTTTTCATTTTCTTTCGAGTGATGATAGTTCCCTTCATATTGAAGTAAACGACGCTCTTGAAAGAAATACTGACGCACATTAAACAGTCCCACATTGAACATATTCTTGCTCAAGCGGCAAAGCTGTCTCAGGGTGTCAGATTCCGACTGACTCAGATTAAGTCGATTGGTTTGATTCAAGAACATCACAGGGTTGCCACTGAGGACATACCTATTCTAGCGGCAATCCTGTTTGCTGGCAATCTCAGGGGTCTTGAACCCCGTCGATTACCGCTCCTATCCCCCTCGCCGCCAAGCCTTGCTATGGCGGTAGTCCCTCGGAGAATTAAGATGGTTTGGCCTTTTAAGTCTAAGTTTACTAAACAAATAGCCCGAATTGAAGTAACAGGCGCGATCGCTGGTGCTACCCGCAAGCGAGTTTTAGAAGCCCTGAAAACGATTGAGGAAAAGAAATTCCCTGCCCTATTGTTGCGGATTGACAGCCCCGGCGGTACGGTGGGAGATTCCCAAGAAATTTATAGCGCCCTGAAGAGACTGCGGGAGAAAATCAAAATTGTCGCCAGTTTTGGCAATATTTCTGCCTCCGGGGGAGTTTATATCGGTATGGGGGCGGAATATATCGTCTCCAACCCCGGTACTATTACTGGTAGCATTGGGGTGATTTTGCGCGGGAATAACCTAGAGCGCCTGCTAGAAAAGATTGGTATTTCTTTTAAAGTGATTAAATCTGGTCCCTATAAAGATATCCTAGCCTTTGACCGAGAACTGACCGATCCTGAAAAAGACATTTTGCAACAATTGATTGATATTAGCTATCAACAATTTGTCCAAACTGTTGCCGAGGGGCGAAAACTCGCCGTCGAAAAAGTTAGAAGCTTTGCTGATGGGCGGATTTTTACTGGCGAACAAGCCTTAGAATTAGGTGTAGTCGATCGTTTGGGAACGGAAGATGATGCCCGACGATGGGCAGCAGAATTAGCCGGATTAGATCCTGATAAAACCGAATGCTATACCCTAGAAGAACCTAAGCCTTTTTGGAATCGCCTGGTATCGAGTCAAGTGCAGGTAAGATCTGGATTGACAGCCGGGATAGATTGGTTAGAGTTTGAACTTTCAACTAATGGTCAACCCCTGTGGCTGTATCGACCTTAATTTATTTTCCCATCAATTCGTGGAGGATTTGGGCGTGGAATGGCGAGTGCGGGCAATTCGCGGGGCAACCACCGCGTCGGAAAATTCGGTAGCAGCTATCCGAGAAGTAGTGAGCGAGCTACTAGATGAACTGGAAACAGGTAATCAAATCGATGCCAATTTGATCATTAGTGTAATTTTTTCTGTTACTCGCGATCTAGATGCCATTTTTCCGGCTGCTATTGCTCGTCAACGTCCAAATTGGGACCAAGTGGCGCTATTTGATGTCCAGCAAATGCACGTCGAAGGGGGATTAGAGCGGTGTATCCGCTTTTTAATTCATGTGAATCTTCCGGCATCTCATGGAGCAATTTACCATCCCTACCTGCGTCAAGCCAAAAATTTGCGCCCCGATTGGAGTTTAACTGAAGCGGCTGTGCCTGCGGTGCAGTCTCAACGACACTAGAATTAAAAGTTAAAAAGTTAGAGAGAAGGAGGGCGATCGCCTTCCTTTTTGCTATACTCAATCTCAAGCTAGGAGCCAGCTATGAGTACCTTAAAAATAAAATTACCCACTGATACCTGGGTGACAGCAACTTGGGAGGAATATCTCCAAGAAATTGCTCAACCGGAGTATGCCAAAGCGAAATGCTATTACTACAAAGGACAAATGAGGATTGAAATGTCACCAGTCGGTAATCCCCACTCGCGAGATCATGCCATTATTATTTATGCTGTTCATCTCTTTGCCTCCATCAAAGGCATAGATTTGGATGGACATGACAATTGCACTTACCGGAAAACAGGTTGCAATGAAATTCAACCCGATGCTTCTTTTTATATTGGCAAAAATGCCGAATTAATTCCTTGGGGAACGACAATTATTGACCTTGATGTTTATCCCGCTCCCGATTTAGTAATTGAAGTTGCTAGCACCTCTTTATCTGATGATAAGGGCGAAAAACGACTCTTATATGAGGAGTTGGGTGTGAAAGAATATTGGATTTTAGATGTTAAAAATGTCAGAATTCTAGCTTTTGCGATGGAAAATGGGGGCAGTCGCAAAATTACTGAATCTCAGGTTTTACCAGGATTAGTAATGGCTGTATTAGAAGCAGCTTTTGAGCAGAGTAGAAAAACTAATCATGGTCAAGTGGGGGCTTGGTTATTAGCCCAATTTCAAAACTGAGCGGGACTTACGCAACTATCCTAGGAATAGGGGCAACCACGGGGGGATTGCCCCTACAAAACACTATATGTAAATGGTCTGCGTAAGTCCTGACTGATTTTAACTCCTACCGGGACTTATTCTACCCAATTGGGGCGATCGCCCTCGCAAACCAGTCATTAATTGCAAAGCATAAATTTTCACTGGTTGGACAGTTTGCAAAATCCCCAAACCCAACCTTCGCAAAGCTACAATCGGCAACCAATGATTAGAAAACATCCGGTCTAGAAAATCAGTAAAACCCAAAATAGTCAGGTTTTCCAATTGTCGCCAACTTTCGTAACGTTGGAGGACAGATAAACTGCCAATATCTTCTCCCTGCTGATGGGCGGTTTGCAGAATTTCCGCGATCGCCGCCGCATCTCGAATGCCCATATTTAACCCTTGCCCACCCACAGGATGACAGCAGTGAGCGGCATCCCCAATCAAAGCTAGGCGGGGAAGCACATAGCGATCGCTCTGCATTAATTGTACCGGAAACAGGTAACGGGAACCTTCTAAAGCTAGTTTACCCATTTTGCTGCCATAACGTTTTTGCAATTCATTTAAAAACTGTTCATCATTCAGCGCCAATAAAGCTTTTGCCTCCTCATGGGGAGAAGTCCAGACAATCCGACAGCGATTTTCTGGCAGTGGTAAAATGGCGAAAGGACCGCTAGGCCAAAAACGTTCGTAAGCGATATTTTGATGGGATTTTTCTGGTTTAATGGTAGCAACGATGCAAGACTGCCAATATTGCCAGCCGCTGGTGGTAATCCCCGCTGCTTGACGAATCGGCGATCGCGCTCCATCCGCAGCAACTAATAAACGCGATCGCCAAATCCGTTTTTCCCCCCCTACCCGCAACTCCAGTGCTACCCCATCTGCCTGATAATTGATATTAGTTGCCTGAGCGGGGCAGAAATAAGTCACATTCGGACACTGTTGCAAATACTCCTGTAAAGGTTGCAGCAACGCTTGATGTTCTGCCACATACCCCAAATTTTCTGTACTTAATTCCTCTGGCTGAAAATGGACTACCTGGGGATAATCCCCATCTGACAACCGCACTTGTTTAAAAGTCTCAATTTTTGGCAGCATCTCGCCCCAAACCCCAATCCCTGCAAAGATCCGGCTCGATAGCAGCGAAATCGCATAAGCTTGCCCCTTAGTTACCGCCAGTGACTGGGGTTGTGCTTCCATCACTGCCACGCTTAAACCGGAATCTTTCAAGGCGCAGGCGAGCGTCAATCCAGCAATTCCACCCCCCACAATGGCGATATCGCTGTCAAAACCTGGTGAGGAAGGAAGAGTAGGGTCAAGCAACGGGATTTGATTCGAGGATTTCAGAACCATCTTTAGCAGAATTGAGGAAATTGCGACAATTATCTTAATTTTTTTTATTTTAGCCCAAATAAAAATTATGGATGTTAGCAAATCGTTCTTTATCCCCCACCCCTTCAAGCCCTAAATAAATTCCAACTGTAAATTTACCATTAGTCGTTGCAGATTCTTCAACGTTCGTTCCTGCCAAGAGATGTCCTTAGAGCCTTTGATTAACATCTGGACATTTCCTTTCTGGCGCACCTTCAGCACGAACTTGGATAGTACATTAATACCAGAACTGTTAAGAAACTCTAACTCCTGTAAATTGAGGGTGAGAATCGGTGGTTCGCAATCAGCGATATCATTGAGCAACTGTTCCAGCAATTGATAATGTTCTACTCCCTTGAGACGCAGCGCACCCTGGAAGAAGATTGTTGCCCGTTCTGGATCGTGCCAAATGCAATAATCCTCAGTCTTGATCTGCTCCACTACCAGGCTCCTTGGTATATTGCTAGCGGTCTAGTTGGCTTATAACCTTTAACTATACCATTCCAGCCGTAGCGCTTCTGGGATTCTAGGGAAAAGGCGATCGCACCTACCCGATCAACCAGCATTCATTCCCTATCTCTGCCTAAATACCAGCAAAGTGATATCATCATAAACCTTTTGTTGACCGATATGGCGGCGCACATCCTCAACTACCGCTTGGTTAATTTCCCGTACCGAGCGCTGCCAGTTATCGCTGACTACTTGACAAAGCCGCTCTAGTCCATAACGGATACCTGCCATATTTTCCGCTTCGGTAATGCCATCAGTATAAAGCACCACCACATCTCCAGCATTTAACTGCACCGGGACTTCAGCGATAAAAGGTGTAATGTCTGCTTCTAAGCCGATCGTGAAACCTAAATCTAGCGTATCAATTAACTCTACTTTTCCTCCAGAACGGACGATAATTATTTCTTCGTGCTGTCCGCTTAAATACAAAATGCCCTTCTCATATTCCAATAAAGAGAGGGTCATATTTTTATCAGAATTCATTCGTTTTGCATTATCATAAATAGTTCTATTAATTGAATTTAAAAACTTAACCGCATTAGTTTCACCATTGGTCAACAAAGTTCGGATTGCCGTTTGCGCCATAATCATTAATACACCACTTTCCAAGCCATGACCAGTCACATCGCCAATCCCAATTTTGATTCTCCCGTTATGATTAAGCACGTCATAGTAATCCCCCCCAACTTCGTCCGCTGGCTCCATAAACCCAGCAATCTCTAGCCCTTCAATTTGGCTTAATTCTGCCTCTTTAGGTAAGATCATCTGCTGGAGTTGGCGCGTCACTTCTAACTCAGCACTCATGCGGATATTTTCAGCTTTCAATCGTTCGTTAAGAATAGTAATTTCTTGATTAGCTGTGGCTAATTGAGCCGTCCGTTCCTCAACTTTTTGTTCTAGAGTGCGATATAGTAAAGCATTTTCGATCGCAATAGCCGCTTGAGCAGAAAGGATTTTGACAATTTCTAATCGTTCTGGAGTAAAGGCTCCTATAGCCAAATTATTTTCTAGATAAAAAATCCCAATTAATTTCCCCTGATTAATGATTGGCGTACATAAAATTGATTTGGGTTGATTTTGAACAATATAAGGATCGGCGACAAAAATTCCTTCGCTGGTAGCTTCACTTAAAACTAAATTTGATTGAGTTCTGGCCACAAAATTGACTATTGTGACCGGAAAATTCTGAATATTATCAACAATCTCTGATTGCTGCACTCGCACCTCTGTATCTACGTTACCTTCTGCTTCTATTTTCATTTCCCCATTGGTTGATAAAATGAGATAGCCTTTTTGCGCTCCAGCATTTTCAATGGCAAGGTTCATCAATTTTGCTAGTAACTTGTCCAGGACAATTTCGCTGGCAATGGCTTGAGATGCTCTGATTACTGTAGTTAAATCCAAGGCCAGACCAGAACTATTTCCGGTACTAGTCGCAATATTCGTGTTTTTGGTATGACTAAACTGGGTAGTTGTGGTAAAAGTGAGAAATTGAGGATACCGCAGTTCTAAGTCTTTAAGTTTAGCTACAGCACCCCATTGCTGATAGGTATAATAGGCATCTTGTAAGTAGTAACGACCAAGATGGGTTTGCCCTCTAGAAAGATAAAAACGTCCTGCTAGTTCGTAGGCCAAAGCTTCTTCATTAAGATATTGCTTTTCCCGTGCCACAGTAATAGCGCGGTCATAAAAATCTCTAGCTTCTGACCAATTACCTAGTATGCGATGTCTTTCAGCTTCAACCAAATAAAATTTGTGCAAACAATTTTGAGGATAATCTTGCGACCATTTTCCCATTTTCTCCTGATTAATTGTAACTCTTTCTATAATAGACTTTTGGATAAATTCTGAGCTTTCAGCAAACACGGCTAGTCGGCTTAACGAATCATATAAATAGTAAATAGAACCATAAAAAGATGTGGCTAATTTGGCGAAGTACCTTTCGGTTATATTCGCATATTCAACAGCCTGGTGGAAATTTTCAAACAGATAAGATAATATCATTTTATTAAAATGTAAATTAAACATTGAGCTTTCATCTTTCCCTGCAATGTGTAGCGGCAGTAGCTTCTCTTCATCGTAAATTTCCCCACTTAAGCGATAAGGAGTTTCGCTCCGCCCCAGCAAGTTTAAAACTACCTGCCAATAAAGCAAATATCCATTGGTCATATATTCTTGTTTAAGTTTAGAAATTGCTTCAAAGTATTTGGTCATTTCTTGTTCTACTGTCGCTAATTCTATACCAGCTAAATATGACGTTACACAGTAAGTCCAAATATTATTAGAAGCAGATTCTAAATTTCCAGTTGACAATCCGATCGCATAGGATTCCAAAAATAAGGGAACTATTTCTCTGAGATGTTTCTTCCAATGTGTTAAGCAAGCATAAATCATTACACTGGTTTTAGATTTGAGTTCTTTAGCATTTAATTTTTCTAATATCTGCAAGGCAACTTGACCAAATTGATATCCAGTTTCAATGTCTCCCATGCTACTGAGAATTATACCGTACATACCATAGGCATAAGCAGAATCAGCCCCATTACCATATTTGACAGATAAAATCACCTGTTGGGTTACCAGTAGCGGAACTAATTCATTCTTGCCTATAAAGGCTGGTGTCATCAACTGAGTAATAATCTGCATAGCTGCTAAAAAAGTTGCATCGGTCATGATTGGCAAGTTGATTAAATCCTCAGTTCGTTTCTCTCTCAGAACTAATTGCGCTTCTTGTAGCGCTGAAATTATGTCTAGCTGAGTTGGCTCTTCAGGAATATTTACATCTAACAACTTGAGGAATTCCAGACCAGTATTTAATAATACTAATAGTTGGCTTTGGGCTGCATAAGCTTGGATTTTAACATTATAAATTCTTACTTTATCTAGTGTTGTTATGGCTTGTTTTAAAACTATTGCTGCTATTTTATTCATCTCTTCAAAGTCAATATTTAGATATGCTAATTCTGCTGCTTCTAAATATAGTTCCAGAGTTATATTGTACTGACTTTGCCAACTATTTGCACTTAGAACTCCTATGCCAACTTGAATGTAGTTCAAAGCCGATTGATAAGCTGTAGAATATTTAGCCTTCTTCCCTGCTTGTAAATTTAGTTCCGCTAATTTATTCCGTTCGTTTCGTTTGTAAATTAACTCTTGTCCCAAATTCAATTGGTTAACAATATCAAATATCTTCTGTTCAACTGCTTCTGAAGGTGTATTTTTTAACAACAATTTTCCAATGTGCAGATGGACTTCCTGCTTATTATTTTCGGGAATCAGCGAATAGACGGCTTGCTGAATGCGATCGTGGGTAAACTTGTATTCCACTGTCAAATGTTCGGCAAGCCCTTCGACATCAAGAGATATCAATTTGTAGGCATCGTTTAGCGGTAAGATCAATTCCTCTACTAGAGCGATCCATAAGTCTTTCGCTATTTCTTGCGGGGATTTTTCGGCAACAATTGCCAGTGTTTTTAAGTCAAACTGACTGCCAATACAAGCGGCTAATTTCAGCACTGCTTGCGTTGGAGGCAACAATTTCTGCACTTTGTTTGCCATCAATTCTACAACGTTATCTGCGATTGGTTGCAATTGAATTTGTCTTAAATTCCATTGCCAGCAGCGTTCTTGATAGTTAAAATTCAGCAGATTTTCGGTATGTAGGGACTTTAAAAATTCAGTGATAAAGAAGGGATTACCGCCAGTTTTTGCCAGGAGCAATTCTGCCAAGGGTAAAGCAGTTAATGGCTCTGCATGGAAAAAATCGATAATTAATTCAACAATATCTGGTAATGCGAGGGGGGAAAGTAAAATATTATTAATTTTTGTCTTAGCTTTGCTAATATTATCTATTGTCATCATTAAGGGATGAGCCGCGCTCACTTCGTTATCGCGATAGGCTCCAATTAAAAATAAATATTTACTATCTACTGCGGTCATCAACAATTCAATGAGTTTTAATGAGGCACTATCTGCCCATTGCAAATCATCTAAGAAAATTACTAGGGGATGTTCAGGAGTAGTAAATACTTTAATAAAATTTTGAAAAACTATATTGAAGCGATTTTGGGCTTCGGAAAAGGATAGTTCTGGAACAGCGGGTTGGGAACCAATAATTAATTCTATTTCGGGAATAACTTCACTGATTATTTTTCCGTTGGTGGCTAATGCTGCTAAAAGTTTTTCCTGCCATGCGGCGATATGCAATTCGCTTTCTGTGAGTAATTGCAGCACTAATGACCGAAATGCCTGAATGATTGAAGCATAAGGAATATTTCGTTGAAACTGGTCAAATTTGCCAGAAATGAAGTAACCGCGCTGGCGAGTAATTGGTTTATAAATTTCTTTAACTAGGGCCGATTTACCAATGCCAGAATACCCTGATACCAGCATCATTTCTGCCTTACCTTGGGAGATTGCCCGCTCAATAGCAGCTATTAAAGTAGCAATTTCTGTTGAGCGTCCATATAGTTTTTGGGGAATTTGAAACTTATCTGAAATATCGTTTTTGCCTAGAGGGAAGAGTTTAATTTCAGGATTGGACTGCCACTGTTGTAGATATTCTTCCAAATCTGCTTTCAGCCCATTAGCTGATTGATAACGATCTTCAGCGTTTTTCGCCATTAACTTCAAAATAATTTCTGAGATAGTTACTGGAATATCTGGTTTAATTTCGTGGGGAGGAATAGGTTGTTTGGCAATGTGTGCATGGACTAATTCCAGTACATCATCGCTAGGAAAAGGTAACTGACCAGTTAGTAACTCGTAGAAAGTCACTCCTAAAGAATAAAAATCTGTCCGGTAATCGATTACCCGATTCATTCGTCCTGTTTGTTCTGGAGAAATATAGGACAGGGTTCCTTCTAGAAAATTGGGATTGCCAAAGGTGGTGGTTTCTCTCGATAGGGCAGTGGAAATGCCAAAATCAATTATTTTAGTTTCTTTGGCGAGGGGATTAAAAACAATGTTTGATAAATTAATATCTTTATGAATTGTATAATTCTGGTGAATTTGGGATAAAATTCTAGTAATATTAATGGCTAGGTTAAGAAAATCAGTCAAAATTAAATTTCCGGCTAAATTTAATTTAGCGAGAGACTGACCGCCGAAATCTTCCAAGGTCATTGCTAGACGGTTGTTATAATCTTCCAAGCTATATGCTTGTATTATCCCTGCTGATTTCAAACTAGAGGTAATTTCATACTCTCTCTTGAATTGGGCAACTTGTTCGGGATTGGGATAGGTTTGTTGCAGGATTTTTAGAATAATGGGTTGGCGATCGCTCAATCGAACTCCGCGAAAGACAATTGAGTTCTTGCTTTCGTGCAGTTGCTCAGTAATCTGATATTTTAAAATACTCATTCTATTGCTTCGGGTTTCTTTATTTGTTCAAGATTTACACAACTTACACATATCTATAGCGGTTCTCAAATAGATGAGGTACAACTGAGAAAGTCATGTTAACCCTGGAGGGCAGTGCATCGGCCTACGGCTACAGATTTACACAAATGATTCAGACGCGCTATAGAGCCAGTGTAAAAACTTTACTATACCGAATCTGGAGGGATTGCACAAGAGAAATTTTGCCCAATTATTGATTTATATGCAAAAATAAAAGCCCTACTTAAGCAGAGCTTTTATTAAATTAACTCAATTAATCAAGATTAAACAACTTTGGCAAATTGCTGTTTAATTTCTTCGGGAGGAGATTGAGGAGGATCGGGATCTGGAAGAGGATCTGGAGCAGGATCTGCAAATGAGAGTGTAGCTTGAAAAGACTTATCTGCAAAGGAAGCGGCAATTAGGCTGGAATTATTACTTTTAATTGCTGTTTGTTCCGCTTGAGATAGTCCACTCAATTCCATGACAGTATTGGGATCGGCTTTAAATACTTCTTGCTGTCTGGGATTGGTAGCTAAGTTTGTCAGAAAATGCAATAAATTACTCAATTGACGGATCTCCTAAATCTATTTGTTGGTGGTGGTGGAATTGATATTGAAATGGCGAACGGCTAACGCAATTGCAATTCCGCTTTTGACAAAATCCACTCGCCTGTGTCTACAAAAATTCTGAGTTGTTTAATTGTGTCGTCGTCACTAAATATAGTAGGGTCTAGACGGGCAGCACGCAAAAGCTCCATATATGCTTCACGTTCTCTGTCTAACAAAAAAAGAGTTGCACTCCGAAAAGCGATCGCCCAAGCATACTTGTCATACAACTGGATTGCTTTGTCAAAATCTTTTAGCGCTGGTTGAAGTTCGTTCTGTTCAGTGAAGTCATAGCTACCACCTCGGTGGGCGATCGCCCAGATGTATTTAGGGGCATACTTAATGGCTGCATCAAACTTTTTCCGAGCTTCCGGCTTATATTCTCTCCCCCTTAAGCGCAGCGTCTCACCCCAGTGGGCATAAGCCCAGGAGTAATTTTCCTGTAAATTAATCGCGCATTCAAAGTTATGGATGGCTTGATCGGGAGAGCCATTTAAGCGGTATGCTTCCCCTAGGTGGGCTAAAACCCAAGCAGAAGGATTTTTGATTGAACTAAAAATCTCGATCGCTAGGTCATATTTACCCACTTGTAAGAAAGTTTCGCCTTTTTGGGCTAGCACCCAATTTTCTTTATGTGTCCCTGTCATTTGGTAAATGCGTCCTTGGTAGTGTTGGCAATTCCTCAGTCAGTTATAAATCGCTCCAGTCAGGCTGACGACGAGATTTCCCAGAAATGGTCGCTAGATTCGTTGATTTAGCGCCCATTATGGAGTATTTTACCTGCAATATTTTAAATATTTTGTTTATTTTACATATTTGTAACATTTGCAATTAGGGATTGAAACTGGGGGTCAGCGTGCAAGTCAATCCAGGCAATATCCCGTCGCGCTAATTCCAGGGGTTCGCTTTCTAGAGCAATAGCTTGTGCCAGATAGTTTAATGCGGGTTCGCGATCGCCCTCCAGCGCCGCTAAACCCCCCAGTCGATAAAGAACGCTAGCTTGTGCCAAGCCATTTTCTACTGCTTGTAATACCTGCCGGGTTTGGGCAATTTCTGGGCGAGTTTTCTCTAGTCCTTGCGAACGAGCTTTGACTACTACCAGGGTATAGAGGGTGATATAATCATTGGGGTTTTCCTCTAATCCCTGCTGGCAACATTCAATCGCTTCACCATATCTTCCTAGATAACTCAGCAGCAATCCCCGTTCGCCATGCCAACTGGGAATAATGCTAGAGTCAAGGGCGATCGCTCTGTCTAAATTAACTAAGGCTGACTGATAATCTTTCATTAAAGAATAGATCTGAGCGCGATAGAGGATTGCCCAAACGTAGTCAGGTTTTAGCTCAATTGCTCGGTTGAAATCGACTAGGGCAAGATCGTAGCGGTTCAAACGATGATGGCTAGCACCCCGATGGGCGATCGCCCAATAGTAGTTGGGATGCAAGGCCACTACTCGGTTAAAATCAGTGAAAGCGTCTTGATAGCGTTTCAGTAAATAGTAAGTTTCACCTCGATGGGCGATCGCCCAAATGTAGTCAGGCTTTAATTCAATTGCCCGGTTAAAATCTGTTAAAGCTTGTTCATAGTTAGCCAACAGCCGATAAGCTTCACCTCGATGGGCGATCGCTCGATAGTTGTCAGGATTTTGGGCAATCTCTTGATTGAATTGAGTCAGATCGTCCGATTTTACTAAGGTGTTGAATTCCATCTCTGATTAATTTCCCATTTTGCTAAGTTAACGCAATATATTTATGCCATGCCTAAGCGAATCATCATTTCTCGATCTACAAAGGCTGAGGGTTGGGGCGGAATGTAAAGTGTGGAAATTTCGGTAATTTTAGCTGTCGGTAGTTGGCACAGAGGCAACTTTTGAATTACGGGTTGGCAAACAGGATAATAAACTGCGGCTTCATAGACAATAACTTCGCGATCGCTGCTATAGTCTGCGGTTAAAACTTCTGTTAACACGCTCAATCCTTGCAAATAACCGTCTGGTTGATAAAATCCTAGATTGCCAATCATCGCAATCTGCCACAGTATTAAAGCACTTGTCGGATCGAATTTCCGCCGCCGAATCAAGAAATCTGTGGCTTCAAAACTTTGACATCCCGATTTTCCAGGATCGAGGCCAAGATCGGCAAATAGGCAATCTTCAGCAGAGATTCCTGGTAGCATTTGGGCGGGGAATCCTTCTTCTTGGGCTTGTCTAATTGCTGCGTGGGTAGGGGTAGCAAAAACCCCCGGATGACCATAGAAAACGGCACAAACATTTAAACCTAGACGAACTTCTGCTAGAATTCGCTGCACAATTTCTTGATAAGTTTCGCTGCGTCGCTGATTTTTGGTATTGTAAGGTAGGGCTTCGGCGGTGGGATTGAGCGATCGCAGCCATTCCGCAGTCAAGGGATCGGCAACAGCAAACAAAACTTTATCAGCTTGCTGAATCCAAGCTTGAGCCGCCAGGGTGAGATGCCCCACTAACTGAATGCCTGTGCCAACAATTGTTAAGGAACCAGTTCCCAAGTCCCACCTCTAATTAATTGCTAAAGTTTTTCAAGCTGCTTACTTGATTAAGGATACCATTGAGAATATCTGGCTCATTGCCCAAATTAGCGGGAATAGGCGATTGAGATCGGCATTAATTGATCGGAGTTGCTCGGCAACTAACAAAGTGCCAGACATTAAGGTTCGCAAGTAAAGTATAGGGAGGGGCAAAAAGACTGGGGCGATCGGATTCTGGATTTGGGACTTAGGTAGTAAGTCCTAAATCCAGAAGCTAGAATCAGAATGGGATTTATGCACTCAGCACAATCCTAGGGATTTCCAGTTCGCTCTAAAACCTTGCCCCATGAATCATCCCCGCATCTCTGCCATTATTTGCACTCACAATCGTCAGCAGTACCTAGGCGCTGCCATTGATAGCCTATTGGGGCAAAATTTCCCCAGCCTGGAAATCGTTGTAGTTGATAATGCCTCTAGCGATCGCACTCCCGAAATCGTCGCCGCACGGCAGGGAGTAAAATATATCTCAGAACCTGTCTTGGGTTTATCCGTAGCCCGCAATACGGGAGCTAGAGAATCTACGGGTGAAATTTTGGCTTATTTAGATGATGATGCAATTGCCAGCCCCCAATGGTTGCAAGCTCTGGATGGAGCTTATCGGAGTAATGAACGATTAGCGATCGCTGGGGGCAAAGTTACTCTATTATGGCCTCCAGGGATTATTCCCCCGCCCTGGCTCTCCCCTGGATTAGCTGGCAATTTGGGAGCTTACGATTTAGGAGAAACTGTAGTTAATATCCAACAACCAGGACTTACCCCCAGGGGGTTAAACTATTCTATCCGTCGGCAGTTTTTAGAAAAAATTGGCGGTTTCAATGTTAAATTAGGGCGAATTGGCACAAATTTGCTCTCCAATGAAGAAGTGTACATGACAGAAATGGCACTGCAATTAGGTTGGCAGGTAGCCTACATTCCCGATGCTTTAGTTGCCCATAATGTTGCAGTGGAAAGATTGCAGCCTTCCTGGTTTCTCCGTCGGGGTTGGTGGCAAGGAATCAGCGAGTGCTATCGGGAGGAATTAGTTGGACAAGCGGGAATTGCCCAGTTATGGCAGGGGAGCGAACGATTGCTCAGGGGTTTGTATAAATCTTTCCAAAATTTTGGCAATCCGGCGCTGCAATTCGATAACTTAGTATATGCTTATGGTCAAATTGGCTATCTAGGTGCAGCTATTCGGGGGATATTGGTAGCACCTAAATCATATATTCAAAAATAATTGTTATGTCCTCAAAAATTCCCATCTCAGTTTTAATTCCTGCCAAAAATGAAGAAGACAACTTATCTACTTGTCTAGAAAGCGTTAATCGGGCAGATGAAGTGTTTGTAGTCGATTCCCAAAGCAGCGATCGCTCCATTGCCATTGCCGAAAGTTATGGCGCAAACGTGGTACAATTTCACTTTAATGGGCGCTGGCCTAAGAAGAAAAATTGGGCTTTAGAAAATCTCCCTTTTCGCCATGAATGGGTATTAATTGTTGATTGTGACGAACGCATTCCCCCGGAACTATGGGCGGAAATTGCTATCGCTATTCAAGATCCCAACTATAACGGCTACTATCTAAATCGGCGCGTCTTCTTTCTGAATAGATGGATTCAACACGGCGGCAGATATCCAGATTGGAATTTACGTCTGTTTAAACATCAGCAAGGACGTTATGAAAATCTCAGTACCGAAGAAGTTCCCAATACTGGCGATAACGAAGTTCACGAACACGTAATTTTAGAAGGTCAGGTAGGTTATCTTAAAAATGATATGTTACACGAAGACTTTCGCGATATCTATCATTGGTTGGAAAGGCACAATCGCTATTCTAATTGGGAAGCTCGCGTTTACCTCAATCTCTTGACAGGGAAAGAGCAATCTCATAGTATTGGAGCAAAATTGTTTGGCGATGCAGTGCAGCGCAAGCGGTTTTTAAAAAGAGTTTGGGTGTACTTGCCTTTTAAACCCACATTACGATTTCTGTTAGTTTATATTTTCCAGTTAGGATTTTTGGATGGCAGGGCAGGATATATTTATGCCCGGTTGATGAGTCAATATGAATATCAGATTGGGATTAAACTTTATGAGTTGCGTCAATTTGGTGGGCATCTAAATATAGCTCATTCCAAAACAAAGTAGTAAGTCTTGAAGATCCATCCAAATGGGGGTTAGGGCGATCGCACTAAACAAAAAGTTGATTTTATTGCAGTATCGGTCTAAAAATTAGTTTGGGAGCGAATTTCTTGGAGAATATCTGAAATTTCTGCTTCTGATTGAATATGTCGTGCCAGAACTTCAGCAGTAGCCTCTAGCAAGCGGTTAGAAAATAACTTAGCTACATCTTGGCGTAAACCTTGCCCAATATAAAATTTAAGCAATGCCTCACAAGACATATCTCGACTGCCTGCTATTTTTCTGAGCGATTCTAAAGTATCTTTGGGAATTTCCAAAGACACTGTTTCATTTGGGCGTGGGTGCAGTTGTAAAATAAATTCCTCTTCAGGATTGTTCATAAATTTTTCTCTCGGTACGAGTTGCCGGACGAGCAGAAATAATGCGGGTTCGTAATCCACGTTCTAAATAGACTACAAGCAACAGGCGTTGTTTAAGGGAATATCCAATAAGAAAAGCGCGTTGTTCTCGGCTAGAAGCATTGATAGGGTTTGCATCACCAGTTTGGTAAAAGGGATCAAAGAAAACCTCTGTAGCCTCTTCAAAGGTAACACCATGTTTTTCGATGTTGCTCTGGGCTTTATTGCTATCCCACTCAAATTCAAGACCTTGTAGGAGGTAAACAATATCCATACGTTTATTTTATGGTCAGAGCGATCGCCTTATAGCGGTTCTCTCTCAGATAATGAGTACACCTGAGTCTAAGTATGTTTTCTTACACTCATGCAATCCACCTCGACGTGCAGCTAGTTCAAGTTCAATTTCGTCTTCGTTGAGCAGTGGCAAGCCAGCAGCGATTGCTCGTTGTCGGATTGCCCATAATTTTTTGGCTAAGGGCGTTTGCGGCACAAAATCAGATTCGGGGGGTGTTGTTTCTGACTCGGTTTTAAGTAGTTCCACAAACTTCCAAACTTTTTGTTGATTTTCCGGTGCAAGTTCTCGCAAGCGTTCCAGTAGTTCAACTTCATTATCCATAAGTATCTTGACCTTGGAATGATACTGCTATTTTAAAGGATAAACGCAGATTGAACAATGTTATCTTAAGGAGGCTACCATCTGCTCGCACCGCCCATGCCCCCCTCCACTTCCTGGGTAGATTTGCGCCGCTACGATCAATCCGGCTTCGATCGCGGTCGGCCTACTTGGATGATAATCTTATGGTGGTTTGTCCAAGCGATCGCTTTTCCCCTCAGTCTCCACAACTTTAACGGCTTCCGGATTGCTTTGCTGCGCTGGTTTGGAGCTAAGATTGGCACGGGGGTAGTCATTCGCCCCACAGCCAGATTCACCTATCCCTGGAAAGTCACGATTGGGGATTATAGTTGGATTGGCGATGATGTGGTTTTTTACAGTTTGGCAGCAATTCAAGTAGGAGCGCACTGCGTTGTCTCTCAGAAAAGCTATCTTTGTACTGGCAGTCACGACTGGCAAGACCCAAATTTTGCTTTAATCGTCGCTGGGATTAAAATTGAGGATGGAGTGTGGATTGCCACGGATTGTTTTATTGCGCCGGGAATATCCATTGGTGCAAATACGGTGGTGGGAGCGCGAAGTAGTGTCTTTAGCGATTTGCCTGGAGAACAGGTTTGTTGGGGAACTCCTTGCCGTCCGCAATTTGCCAGAAAAATGCAAGATTTTATAGGGAATAATTGAAGATGTCTTATGCGACTTTAAATCCCATTACTACCATCCTTGCCGAACCGAAGAATCCCTACCATACCGATTCTTCGGTGACAGAAAGATGGGTGGAAGTGCTGGTAGATTGTCCGGGAGCGCCGGGACTATTTTCCTATCGCTTGCCATCGGATTTGATGGTGAAACCGGGGGATATTTTAAGCGTACCCTTTGGAGCGCAACAGGTGGGGGCGATCGCGATTAAAATTACCTATCTCCCCCCGCCGGATTTGCAACCTAGTCAAATTAAAGCTGTCGAAGATGTGGTAACGGCGGGATTTTTCCCGGAAACCTATTGGCAACTATTAAATAAAATTGCCGAATACTATTATACGCCTTTAATCCAAGTCATTAAAGTGGCTTTGCCGCCGGGATTGTTACGGAAATCGCAGCGCCGCATTCGATTAAAATCAGAGAATATTCCCCCTGGGGTAGAAGCTTTTTTGAGTCCGGTGGCGAAACAAGTTTTAGCCTTATTACAAGGGCAACCGCAGGGAAATTATAGTCAGCAATATATCGAGCAGAAGGTGAAGGGAGCGAAAAATGGTTTGCGGGAATTGGTGCGCCGCCATTGGGTAGAACGTTATTTGGAGCCACCCAAGATTCCACAACCCAAGTTGCAGAAAGCGGTGACGTTAGTAGTAAGTAACTTTGAAAACGATCTCACCGAAAAGCAAAGAGAGATTTTGGAAGTTTTGGCGCGGCGGGGGGGAGAACTATGGATGACAGAATTATTACAAATTTGTCGGGCTAGTTCTTCAACTTTAAAAATATTAGAACAAAAAGGTTATCTTATCATTCAAGACCGGGAAGTATTGCGAACAGAATTTGCCCCGGAATTAAGTCGCGACTTTGCCAAATCTTTGACGGCGGCGCAAACGGAATCTTTACATACCATTAATCACTTAACAGGCTTTGCCCAGGTGCTATTGCATGGGGTGACAGGTTCGGGAAAAACTGAAGTTTATTTACAAGCGATCGCCCCAATTCTAGCACAAGGTAAATCAGCTTTAGTCTTAGTCCCAGAAATTGGCTTAACCCCCCAACTAACAGATCGTTTTCGCGCTCGATTTGGCAATAAGGTTTGCGTCTATCATAGCGCTCTCGACGTTGGAGTAAGGTTTGATACTTGGCGGCAAATGCTGTTAGGAGAACCCCAAGTAGTTATTGGCACTCGTTCGGCAGTATTTGCGCCACTACCGAAGTTGGGTTTAATCGTTTTGGATGAAGAACACGATGATAGTTTTAAACAAGATGCTCCCATTCCCACTTA
Source organism: uncultured cyanobacterium (assembly GCA_936920195.1). GTDB lineage: Bacteria > Cyanobacteriota > Cyanobacteriia > Cyanobacteriales > FACHB-T130 > CAKZHE01. The sequence goes on from CAKZHE010000231.1 coordinate 33,819, forward strand.
TCATGCCCGTCAGGTAGCTCAGTGGCGAGCCGAGTTAGAAAATTGTCCCTTAATTTTAGGTTCGGCTACTCCTGCTTTGGAAACTTGGTTAGCCACCAATGGCGAACAGAAATCAACCAATATTTACTATCTTTCTTTACCAGAACGGATTCAATCTCGCCCCATGCCTCCGATTGAAGTCGTAGATATGCGGTTGGAATTGCAAGCGGGAAATAGATCGATTTTTAGTCGTGCTTTGCAACAAGCTTTGGAAACTTTGCAAGAACAGAAAAAACAGGGAATTTTATTTATTCATCGCCGGGGACATAGTACCTTTGTTTCTTGTCGTAGTTGCGGTTATGTGGTGGAATGTCCCAATTGCGATGTTTCTTTAGCCTACCATCATACCCATGAAGGGGCAACGGAATTATTGCGCTGTCATTATTGTAATTTTGTCCGCGTCCATCCCCATAATTGCCCCGAATGCAGTTCGCCCTATCTCAAGTTTTTTGGCAGCGGCACTCAGCGAGTGGTGCAGGAATTGGCAAAGCAATTTCCGAACTTGCGAGTAACTCGTTTTGATAGCGATACTACCAGAACTAAAGGAGCGCACCGAGCTTTATTATCTCGCTTTGCCTTGGGTGAAGCGGATTTGTTGGTGGGAACTCAAATGTTAACTAAAGGTTTAGATTTACCCCAAGTAACCTTGGTGGGGGTAGTCGCCGCCGATGGATTGTTGAATTTGGCAGATTATCGGGCTTCGGAAAGGGCTTTTCAAACTCTCACCCAAGTCGCAGGCAGAGCGGGCAGAGGAGAAGATCCTGGTAGAGTAATTATGCAAACCTATTCTCCCGCCCATGCAGTGATTCAAGCAGTGCAGCAGCAAGATTATGCCGGGTTTACGGCAACGGAGTTAGAACAACGGCAAGCGCTGAATTATCCCCCCTATGGGAGATTGTTATTATTGCGCCTCAGCGGTCAAACTTCAGCAGAAGTGGCAGAAACAGCGGAAATGTTGGCAGCAGGTTTGCGCTCGGCAGAGGCAGCTTATGAGGTTTTAGGACCAGTTCCGGCTAATATTGAACGAGTAGCCAATCGTTTTCGTTGGCAGATTTTGGTCAAATTTCTCCCTAGTCAAGTGGTAGAATTACCAGATTTAGGAGAGATGCGATCGCTCTGTCCTACTACTGTTAGTTTAACTTGGGATGTAGACCCACTCTATTTAATGTAGAATAACGAATTTAAACTATGTTCCAAGGGATATTTCAAATCATCTTAACGCTCATCCTCCTAGTTGCCATTGTGCCGCGCTTAGGCAAGTATATGGCTCAGGTGTTTCTGGGGGAAACCACTTTCCTAGACCGCATCGCTCACCCCATTGAACGGATGATCTATACTCTGGGGGAAATTCGCACCGATGATATGACTGGATGGCAATATATTCGCGCTATCCTCTATAGCAATTTAGTCATGGGTGTTTTCGTCTTTTTGCTCTTAATGCTCCAAGGAGTGCTGCCGCTGAATCCGACAGGATTAGCTGCACCCAGTTTCGATACCGCTTTACATACCACCATCTCCTTTTTAACCAATACCGACCAACAGCACTATTCCGGGGAAAATACCTTTAGTTATGCTAGCCAAATCCTGGCTCTAGGATTTTTGATGTTTACTTCTGCCGCCACCGGATTAGCAGTGGGAATTGCCTTTATTCGGGGCTTAAGTGGTAAACCTTTAGGTAATTTCTATGTCGATTTAACCAAGGCTATTACTCGCATCCTGCTACCCCTATCCATTGTCGGGGCAATAGTGCTAATTATCTTCGGCGTACCGGAAACCCTATTAGGTCCAGAAGTAGTAACTACTATAAGCGGAAATAGCCAAGCGATCGCTAGAGGTCCAGTGGCTCATTTTGAAATCATTAAACAATTGGGTGAAAATGGCGGCGGTTTCTTTGGCACAAATTCTGCCCATCCCTTTGAAAATCCTAATCCCGCCACCAACCTGATTGAAACCTTGGCAATGCTAGCAATTCCAGCATCCTTGATTTATACCTATGGGGAAATTGCCGGGAATAAAAAACAGGGCTGGTTACTGTTTTGGATGGTATTTATCATCTTCGCAGTTTTGATAGCGATCGCAACTGTGGGCGAATATCAAGGCAATCCCCTAGTTAATCAACTGCTAGATAAACAGTTTCCCAATTTAGAAGGCAAACTGCTAGATAAACAGTTTCCCAATTTAGAAGGCAAACTGCTAGATAAACACTTCCCCAATTTAGAAGGCAAAGAAACTAGGTTTGGTTGGGCGCAAACTGCTCTCTGGGCAATTTCCACCACGGCAACGATGTGCGGTGCTGTCAACGGAATGCACGATTCCCTGATGCCTCCCGCCGGAGCTGCCACCCTATTTAATATGTTTCTGCAAATCATTTGGGGAGGGCAAGGTACTGGCACTGCCTACCTATTTATTTACTTGATTTTAAGCGTCTTTCTCACCGGATTGATGGTAGGGCGGACACCAGAATTCTTAGGGCGGAAAATTGAAAAGCGGGAAATTGTCCTTGCCAGCGTCGTCCTTTTAGTCCATCCCATTGTCGTATTAATTCCCAGCGCGATCGCCCTCGCTTTTCCTGATACCCTAGCTGGTATTAGTAACCCCGGTTTCCACGGACTTTCCCAAGTCGTTTACGAATACGCCTCTGCTTCTGCTAACAACGGTTCTGGCTTGGAAGGATTAGCTGACAGTCAACCCGCCGCCACTGCCTTATGGTGGAATTTCAGCACCCTGGTTCCCCTATTAGTAGGGCGTTATGTCCCCATAATTGCCCTGTTGTTACTAGCAGATAGTATGACCAATAAACAACCAGTTCCTGAAAATGCCGGGACACTCCGCACCGACACCATCCTATTTACCAACGTCACCGCTGGAGTTATCCTGATCCTCGGAGCCTTAACCTTTTTCCCCGTCATTGCCCTAGGCCCAATTGCCGAAGCCTTTCAGATTGGCAAATAGAGAACCGCTATAAACATAACATTTGGCTAGAGCGCCAATAAATCCAACTATCCCACCACCCCATCACCCCATCACCCCAACCCCCCATCCCCCCACCTCCCAACCTCCCAACCCCCCTATGACATCTCCCCGCCAACCTCGCGGCGCTCGCGCCACCCGCAGGCACACCCCCAAAGCCGACACCAGCGGCATTTATCAAAGGGCAGTTCGCGAAGCCTTTATCAAACTTGACCCCCGCCTTGCCCTGAAAAATCCGGTGATGTTTCTGGTTTGGGTGGGAACTCTAGTTGCCGCGCTATCAACAATTGAACCCAATTTATTTGGCACCACACCGGGAAATAATCAACAGTTGTTTAATGCCTTAGTTACCTTTATCCTATTTTTTACCGTTCTATTTGCGAACTTTGCCGAAGCAGTGGCAGAAGGGCGTGGTAAAGCTCAAGCGGATGCCCTCCGTTCGACTAAATCTGAAACTACTGCTCGCAAAGTCCTGGCTGATGGTTCTATCGAAGAAGTTCCCTCTACTAGCCTGCACCGGGATGACCAAATTAAAGTTATTGCTGGCGACATTATCCCCGCTGATGGGGAAGTGATTGGCGGAACAGCATCGGTAGATGAATCTGCCATTACCGGAGAATCGGCTCCTGTCCTCAAAGAGCCGGGTTCTGATATTGCCAGTTCCGTTACTGGTGGCACGCGGATTATCTCTGACGAATTACTGATTAGAGTAAGTGCTGACCCCGGCAAAGGCTTTTTAGACCGGATGATTGCCCTAGTAGAAGGAGCGGAACGGTCAAAAACACCAAATGAAATTGCTTTAACTGTACTGCTCGCCGTTCTCACCCAAGTATTTTTAATTGTGGTGGTGACGTTATTAGCATTGGCAAATTATGTGGGCAATCCTGTCAGCGTAGTAACGTTAATTGCCCTGTTGGTGGCCTTAATTCCGACTACTATTGGCGGGTTGTTAAGTGCCATTGGAATTGCGGGGATGGATAGGGTAGCACAATTTAATGTGGTGGCAACTTCTGGCAGGGCGGTGGAAGCTTGCGGGGATGTAAATACTTTGGTGCTGGATAAGACGGGGACAATAACGCTGGGGAACCGTTTGGCAGAGGAATTTATTCCAATTAACGGTCATTCAATGACAGATATTGCCAGTGTAGCTTTAGCTTCGAGTATTTTTGATGATACTCCAGAAGGGAAATCTATTGTTCGGTTGGCAGAGAATTTAGGCGCGAAGGTAGATTTTGAGCGATCGCAATCCGAAGGGATTGAATTTTCGGCTAGAACTAGAATGAGCGGCACTAATTTGCCTGGAGGCAGCGAAGTCCGCAAGGGAGCGGTAGATGCGGTGAAGGGGTTTGTCCGTTCCCGTGGGGGGGAACTGAGTTCAGAATTAGATGCTGCCTATGAGCGGATTTCCCGGTTGGGGGGAACTCCTTTGGCAGTTTGCCGCGATCGCGACATCTATGGAATTATTTATTTGAAGGATATCATTAAGCCGGGAATCCGCGATCGCTTTGACCAATTGCGGCGGATGGGGGTTCGCACGGTGATGCTGACAGGAGACAATCGGATTACGGCGGAGGTAATTGCCCAAGAAGCGGGAGTAGATGACTTTATTGCCGAGGCTACGCCGGAAGATAAAATTGCGGTAATTCAAGCGGAACAAGCTAAAGGCAAGTTAGTGGCAATGACTGGAGATGGTACGAACGATGCTCCAGCCTTAGCCCAAGCTAATGTGGGTTTAGCGATGAATTCTGGCACTCAAGCGGCTAAAGAAGCGGCAAATATGGTGGATTTAGATTCTGACCCCACCAAATTAATTGATTTAGTCACCATTGGCAAACAATTATTAATTACTCGCGGTGCTTTAACCACTTTTTCCTTAGCTAATGACATTGCCAAATATTTCGCCATTATTCCGGCAATGTTTACCAGTGTCGGCAGTCTAAATATTATGGGGTTGGCGAGCGCTCAATCGGCGGTGTTATCGGCATTAATTTATAATGCTTTGATTATTCCGGCGTTAATTCCTTTGGCTTTAACGGGAGTCAAGTTTAGGCCATTAACTGCCAATCAACTGTTGTCGCGGAACATCTTCATTTATGGTTTGGGAGGGGTAGTGGCTCCTTTTATCGCTATCAAGTTTATTGATGTAATTATTGCTGGTGTTGGTTTGAAGTGATTTTCACAGGAAGGTACGCAGAATGATGAATCGAAGTTTGGTTTTGTGGTCAGAATTTAGGTCAGGATTGGTTTGGTGCCGGAGGTATTATCGCCAGCAACCTGTTCCTATGCAGTTGTTGTTATTACTATGTTTAAATTTGGTACTAGCGCCAGCAGTGCAAGCTGCCACCGGGGGAGAACTTTCGACGGGACAAGTTTTTTGGTTGACGCTGCTGGGTTTATTGACTTTAGGGATTTCAATTTACTTGTTTGTGGTGATTTTTCAACCAGAGCGATTTTAACTGCACCGTATTGCCATATAAGGATGGAATTTCAGCGCGATCGCCCTAGGCCAACAATTCATCTACAGCAACGCTAAACCCTGGTAAAATAACTTGAGTGCTGGCAATTTCACCTTTACTAAACAACAATCTTTGTTGGTGAGTAATCGCGATAATCCATTGGCTTTCTGGTAACAATAGCCAAACCTCTTCACAGCCAGATTGCAAATATTCGTTAGTTTTGGTAAATATTTCTTCGGCTCCATCATTAGGCGAAATAATTTCCGCCAGCAGGGGGAAACTGTGAGGCAGAACATTAAAATTGCCGTGTTGTGCCACTAAATCCGGTGTTAAATAAGCCACATCCGGCACTCTTCCTCTGCCAACAGTGCGACAGGGTGTTTCGGTATAAACTTCTCCCCCTTGATGGCTAGAAATCATATAGCTTCGCCAATAAAAGGATAACTTAGATTGCACTCTCCCAGTTTTGGCATTCATTTCGGTTTTCTCTACTAATTCACCATTTACCCACTCAGTGCCATCTGGAGGACTTTGCAACCATGCTTCCAAGGAATTTGGATGAAATTGGCTAATTTTAGTTTCGTTGGTGATAACTGTTGCGATCGCCATTTAAGATTATCCTCTTTTACCTGTATATTTTATCAAGATAGATCCCCCCTATGCTTAAAAAAGGGGGATCTAAACTTAAAACTCTAGTCGAAAAGCCAATTTGAACAACATTTTCAGCTTAAGTTGACGTTAATGGCTGATGGGCAGTTATTTAGCAGCGCCTTGACAGAGTTCATCCGCCATCAGCGATAATCCGCGATACTTTGCTCCGTGCTGCTGACAATTTAAAACACTTTCTCCCAACCGATCTACAACCTTGGAATCTTGAGGCAAAAAGCCCTGATAATTTCCTAACTCAGCTTTATGAACTTGATCCAGAAATCATGGTTGGGGTGGTGCGATCGCAAGCTCAAGATCGGCAAAAACCGATCGCTATCTTGGAATTACTAGACACGCTGAAAAAACGATTGCCTCAGTTAGCCGCAAAGGTGCAACCACACTTTTTCTAAAAGCGGCTATTTCAGTCCTCTCTGCCATATTTTATCAAAAATTTATTAATTGTCACTGTTTATGGCTTGTTGCACTCTCTCAACTTGCTTGGGTGCTTCCATTTCGGTAAATAGGCGAATAGCTGTTTGAAAGTTAGGTTGACTTTTTTCCCTATCGCCCATTTTTTGATAAGTCAAAGCAAGTTGAAAGTGAGCTTCAGCCAAGTCACATTTCGCACCGATTTTATCCAACAGTTCAATTGATTCTGTATGGCGATCAAGTGCTGTTTCAAAATTTCCCTGTTCTCTGCAAAGCTCTGCCTGATTAGTTAAAACCCTACCTTTGAACTGAGTATATCGACTGTCATCAAAATATTCTATAGCTTCTTTATAAATCTCATCGGCTTTTTCAAAATCGCCTATATTCTTATAAGTTCCCCCTAGAAAGAACAGCATATATGCTTTTCCTCTAGAAGTTGTTTCCTTCTTCCTTTCCAATCTTTCTTTATAGATTGTGTCAGCCAAATGTTTTGATTTCTCAATATTTAAACATTCAGGACATGAATATAAAAAAGCTAACAAAGACCCAAAAGCTTTTACTTGAAAATCAAATTTATTTTCTGTACAAGTTGAAATCGCTTCTTCCAAATAATCAAACGCTTCTTTAAAATTACACAAGCTTAGTTTGCAAAGAGAAATACTGATTTGTGCAGATGTTATATTGAGTCGCAGTCTTCTTTTTAAATCGTCTCCAATTATATTATTTTTTAGGCATTGTTCCATTTTTTTAATGGATTTTTCATTATATTCAATTGCTTTGTTAATCTCACCGAGAAAGTAATATTGTACACCTAATACTTGATTAAGAATGGCTAAGTTAAATTCAGAATCAATTTTCCCAATAATTGCGTTAATATTTAATTCTAACTCATTTGACAATCCTATTCTGTCAAATGAGTTACTTAAATATTCACCAGTTCCTTTTTGATAAAATCGATTTCGTCGAGGTGTTAAAATTACTTCTGCGGCTAGATTAAACTCGTCAATATTACAATAGTGATAATAAGCTTCAAAAGCTTTTAGTGCATCTTCTACCGCTTCAACTGTCTTAACACTTTCTGTCCAAAATTCTGCTGCTTTATGATTAGCTATTTCCCAATCTTCAGTTCTTCGTAGCCGTGCGATCGCTTCTGCCCGAATTACTGGATGCAGCCAATATTCCCCTTTATTAAATTCAACTAAAGAGCGATTTCGCAAAGCGTCTATTACTCGCTTAGGCTGTGCTTCTACCACATCCCATAATAAACATAATAACCCTTCCGTGGGAACAGTTGGTACATCTTGATAGCGATAGCATCCCAATCGGCAGAGCAACTTATATGCGTCAGGATAGAGCAATTCTAAACGATTAAATTGGCTAGTAACTAAATCTTCTAAATCTCTTTCCACTAAGAGATCGCTTTCATTTTCATGCCAATAAGCCCCCATATCTCCAGCAAATTCTTCCCGAATCTCGCCGCAGAGAATACCCATTGCTTTAGCATTGCCGCCATAGGCTTTGTGCATCGCCTTCAACACAGTAATATCTACCTGAATGCGGCGGCTAAAAAACTGCTGCCATGCCTGTTCATCCAAAGCTGGCAAGCGGTAAAGTTCCACGGCAATCCCAGATTCGCATAACTTTTCCCGGCTGGTAATCAAAGTCAGCGATTTCACAGTTGAATCGGTTAAAACTCGCAACAATTCCACATACTTGCGATGGGTTTCAATAAATCTCCCTTGCTTATCTAGAGCAGGTTCTAAATTATCAATTAAAATTCCCACTCTCCGGGTTTGCAGTTGCCGCTTCAGTCGCCCTAAAGAGATTAAAAACTCCCTTCCCGGTTCTTCCTGAAAGTCTTTTTTCAACCATTCTTCCACAACACTTTCAACGGTGGTAATATTCTCCTTTTCCTTAGCCATCAAAAGTTCTAATATCACCTCAAAACCTTGAGTTTTTAAATACTCCTGCGCCAAAGTTGTCTTACCAACACCTCCAGCCGCTTGAATCAGGATGACTTTTTCACCTCGTTTAACGATGGTATTGAGATAGGCAACTGCTCCCTCTCTACCCACAAAACTAGGCTCGAATTCCGCAGGTTTTGGAGTTGTTTCTATCGGGATAGTTTCATCACCATTATTTCCCACTAAATCAGGTTTGTATCGAGCGAATAACACCTTCAAGTTGCCCCGTTTCGGTGTGGCAAAGGCATCGCAAACAGCTTTAATGTGCTGCCTCACAGTTGCCTGAGAAATAAACAGTGCGGCAGCAATTTCAGCATCTGTCTCTCCTGCCAGAAACTTTGCCAGTACCTCTTGCTGCCTTTCGGTTAGCTCATTAAATACTTCCTGAAACCAAGCTTGGTTCATTTTCAATAGCTAGTTGCACAAATGTTTACTCAGTTTAGCGACTAAGACTCACGGGTTTAAAAGCCTTTGTGCAGGTTTGTGAATTACCTGACTGACAACATAAAGGTATGGACTAAAAATTATCTTAGCTTCTGGGAGGCAGAGAACCATGACTCGCTACGAAAAACTTTACATTGTGTTGTTTGGTATCAATCTAATTGTGCAAGCTACTGGTTTGTGGCTGAATTTTAATAAATCTCTGCAACCTCAGATCTTGTACAATTCTGAACTAGTTCGCTCTTGCGTTCAGAAATGATTGAATTTGACGGCGCATGGAGGGTGGGTTTATGAAGGTTGTTGGTGAGGATGAAAATTCATCCCCAAACCCGCCCCAATTCTAAGATACAAGAGGTAGCGCCTCGGTATGCGATCGCCTTTTTCTAGATAAAATATCTTATTCTCCTGATGGTGACTGAAACTGTTGGGCAGCCTGTTGAACTACTTCTAATGATAGATCTAATAACTTGGCAATATCCTCTAAACTCAATCCAAACTGGAGCATACGCGGGATACTATCCAACTTGCCTTCTAACCGAGCTTCTTGATAAACTCTGGTTTGCTTGAGATCGCTTAATCCAAACATAGCAGCAATTTCCTCTCGACTCTTTTGCGGTAGTTTATAAACCATGATGGTTTCAATTAAATCAATCAGATTGCGCTGAATCTCTTCATGGGTTAATTGTCTTCTAGCTTGGGCAACTAGCGCCTTAGCTTTTTCTTCTGCTGTATCTGCTTTTTCAATAATCAGCTTCACTACACCCACTCCCAGCGAAGTTGGTTCTTCTTCGCCAAGCTCATCAAGATAAATGCGCCTAACACGATTTAAATTGATGATTTCTCCAAATTGTAGCGTTTCTTCCCTTTCTACACTGCGAGTCGGATAAATTACTACTACTTGCCAAGGATGGGGGAGTCTGTATTGCTTCAGATAGAGAAACAATTCGCCAAAAAGCCTGTAGTATAGACTGGGATCTGTCTGAAATTGAACTTCGACCAAGTAGAAGGGTTGATTGGTTTGCTCCGTTGTGGGTAAAAATAACCCATCCATGCGAAAAGCTAGTTGTTTGACTTCCTGGGATGTGAATTCATAGCCAACTGCCTGTTCTGGAGAACTGCCAATTAATTCAAAGAAGATGGTGGGGAACTCTTGGAATAATTGATAAAAGATACTGTCGGTTTTCACGGTCTTGTGATTGACTGTATTTTTATTTTACCTGCATCCTCCTGACTTACGCAACTCGCCCAAGGTCGCTAAACGAACATGGTATAAACCAATACAGTTCAGTTAACTAAGTTCGTAGTTGGGCTTTAGCCCTCTCCGGATTAGGGCTAAAGCCCAACTACGAACCTTTGCGTTCTTTGATTTATGACCACCTATTAACTGAACCGTATTGTGGTATAAACTTAATATCGGGGTAGGAGCGGGTTTGCCTAAATCCAAAGTTCTGTTGCCCAGATTCTGCTCCACCCACCCCTACATAAATTGTGGTTAATCGACTGGACTTGATATCATTCCTTAAGATGCTTGGATTTCTTGAATTACCCAATCTAAAGTATTAAAGATATGCTCTAATACTGCCCCCGCTTGACGCGCCGACAGAAATCCACTGAGAAAATTAGAATCTTCTACTAAACGGATACCTTGAATTTTTGGAAAGCGCTGCAACAAAGATTGATGCTTCGATTCCTCATTGAATGGCGGCGCGGAAATTTTGGCTCCAAACTGCATTTGCACATCGCCCATCAATGTATTCATTTGCACAGAAATTAAGAGATGGGATTCTCCATTATGGGGTAATAAGGCTGAAAATGCCCCATCTACCCGACCTTTTCCCCAGAGAATTTGCAACTTTTTATTCTTTGCCCAATTCAAAGTTCTTCTGGCAACTTGACCTGCATCATACTCGCTTCTCGCTTCCAATTCGTGCAAGAAAGAAACTTCATCCCATTGTCTGCCCCGACGAGGAGTGCTAGATTTTTTCTGTTGGGCTTCTTCAGTTTGTCCAACTACTTTGGGAATCAGAATTTTGGTATCTTTGCCCACATATTGCCTGATTTCCACTGCCAAAATTTCGGCAGGGTCCATTTGGGAGTTGAGAAATTCTACTACTTTTTGTAGTTCTGGAGGAATTTCATCGGAAACAAATATCAGGCGAATTTTTCCTTCTTCTAAGTTCTTTTTAACTTGTTTCCAAAAGGGTTCTCTGTCCGCATCAATGTTCAGGAATTCCCGCAAAACTTGTTCCGGTTCTCGTCCCTTATCTTGCCAGTAGGATTCAAATTGGTCGCGAATTGTTTCCACTGACCAATACAGACTAGCATGGGTGGCGCGGTCAAAACTTTGACCAACTAGATTATGCCAAGAATCAGCGGCATTTCCTTTCACTGATACCAAGGTAGGAATGGCATCTTGATCTAAAAATAAATGATCGACTGAACCTCGGTCTTTACCGTATTCTTCGGAGGGAACTAAAATTTGCGGCGCAATTAATAACCATTTTCTCGGTTCGGCACTGTCTATCTGATCTCCTGGTAACAAACTAGGATATTGTTCCAGAAGTTTTTGCAATCCTTTTTGGGGATGAAAACTTTCGGCGGTCATTTTAAAAAGTTGACCGTCTTCGTGGATTTGATAGATACCATCACTCATGGGAATTCCTTATTGTTTGGAATAGTGCCTACTTTAAGATTGTCTAATAGATTGATGCCACATTTCACAGAAAGCTGAATAGTCTTTTTGACTATATCAACTGGATAATGATGATTTTTAGCTTTTCAATTTTTGGTCTTCCCCCCGGTTTTTAAATTAGACTTGATCGAGTCTAATTCATCTTTTTTTTCGGTTAATTTCTCCCTATCCTCTGGCGGTAATCCTTTTTCAGCCGCCATTGCACGTTTTTTCCAATACTCTCGTGATGCTAATAAATCTCTGACTTTGATTTCTAACGCTCTCAGTCTTTTCTGCTTTTCTAAAGCTTTTTCTTTCCAATTATCTCGACCAGCGCGGAACAACCGGGCTAATCTGCTCGGTGGGCTTTTAAACTCTGACATCAACTTTTACCTCCTTCAGAAAATTGACATCGTTGTTGTATGAATAATATCACTCGAAAATTCCCAAAGTCAACAACCTAGTTAGTAGAGACGTTCCGCTGGAACGTCTCTACTGATTTTAGAGAATTTGGTTAACCCTAGGCTAGGCTGTTGACTCTGCGGGTTTTTGAGCAATTTTATTCATGAAATAACTGTGTCTGACATTCCCTAACTGGTTCCCAGGCTCGGCCTGGGAACCGATATCGAGAGGCTCTGCCTCGCTTGGCACTCATACGAGGCAGAGCCTCTCAATGGGCATTCCCAGGCAGAGCCTGGGAACGAGTAAAATCCCCCTTTTTAAGGGGGATTTTGAGCAAATCTCCGGTTCCCCCCTTTTGAAGGGGGGTTAGGGGGGATCGAACACGGTTATTGCATGAATAAAGTTGATCAAAAACCTGCAAAGTGAGCAGCCAGGGAACATTTACCAGTGGTAGGTTGGGTTTTGCTGTCGCGCAACCCAACCGACAATTATAATTTAAATTGCCACCTTCGCCGTTGAACGTCGCCGTCTGCCAGCAGATTTGATGGCTGGTTCCTCTGGCATACTCAGCAACAATACTAGCAGGGGACGACCTTGCAATTCCCGCCGCAGCAACCGTTGTAAGTCTCGCTCCATTTGCACCTGCAAGCCAGTCCAATCGACCTCTAATTGGTCTTCGCCAAAAGATCGGGCAAATTCTGTCCAGCGATCGCGCAATAATTCTTCTAGGGCTTTTTGCATTAATGCTTGTAATAAAGTCCGTTCTACGGAAGTTACTACCCCCCGCAGGTGAACTTCCGGCTTTGCCAGCAGTTGTCCTTCCCAATCCACTGCCACTGCTACCGTAACTACTCCATCTTCTGCTAATTGTTGCCGCTCTTTCATCACTCGGTCGTGAACCACGCCAGAATTATCGACTAATTGAATTCCTGAAGGTACTTTGTCAATAATCCGAATTGATTCTTCTGTCAACCCCACCACATCCCCGTTGTCAATAATCACCATATTTTCCGGGGGAATGCCCATACTTTGAGCCGTCTTAGAATGCTGCACCAACATTCGATGTTCGCCGTGGACTGGTAAAAAGAATTTCGGACGGGTGAGTCCAATCATCAACTTTTGTTCTTCTTGGCAACCATGACCAGAAACATGAATCCCTTTATCTCTGCCGTAGACCACATGAGCGCCTTGAATCATCAATTTGTCAATCGTATTGACTACCGAAATAGTATTACCGGGAATTGGATTTGCCGAGAAAACAATCGTATCTCCCCGCCGTACTTTCACATCTCGGTGTTCGCCGTTGGCAATCCGGGTTAAGGCTGCCATTGGTTCGCCTTGGGAACCCGTGGTTAAAATCAGCACTTGCTCATCCGGCATCTGGCGAATTGCTTGTAAGGAAGCAAAAACATTATCTGTACATTTGATGTAACCCAGAGTACGCGCATGGGCAATTACATTCAACATTGAACGTCCTACCACTGCCACCCGACGATTATGTTTTTCTGCCAGTTGCAGCACAATATTCAGTCGATGGACGGAGGAAGCAAAGGTAGTAACCAGTATTCTGCCAGTCGCGAGGGAAAAAATCCGGTCAAGGTTAGGAATTACTGACTTTTCGGAAGGGGTAAATCCCGGAACTTCGGAATTAGTGGAGTCGCTAATTAGGCACAAAACCCCTTTTTCACCGTGTTCTGCCAGTCGTTGCAAGTCATAAAATTCCCCATCAACTGGAGTATGGTCAATTTTGAAATCTCCCGTGTGAATGACCACACCTACAGGAGTATGTAGAGCAACGGTGAAGCTATCAGCAATTGAGTGAGTATTGCGAATATATTCCACAAAAAAGGAAGTCCCAATCCGCACAATATCGCGAGGGCGAACGGTTCTTAGTTCGGTTCGATTGGCAACTCCAGCTTCTTCTAATTTCCCCTGTAATAGAGCCATTGCTAGCCGGGGACCATAGATGACGGGAATATCAAATTGTTTCAAATGATAGGGAATGCCGCCAATATGGTCTTCATGTCCGTGGGTGACAATCATGCCCTTAATTTTATGGCGATTTTCCCGCAGATAGGTCATGTCAGGGAGGACAATATTGATCCCGTGCATCCCATCGGTAGGAAAGGCAATTCCCGCATCCAGGAGAACTATTTCGTCGTTAATTTCAAAGACGCAGGTATTCTTGCCAATTTCGTGCAATCCCCCCAAAGGAATTATTTTCAAAGTTGGCGCAGCGTCTTTACTCGTTAACGGTTCTTTGTTGGGCAATGATTCTTTGATGATGGGCAATTCTTTGGTTACTGACAATGATTCTTTGATAACGGGTAGTTCTTTTCTGCTAATTGGCATTTGCATTGTGATTTTGTGGGTTGTAGGTTAATGGAAAAATTGGCATTTGAAACAATTCTGGCTATTTTTAAGATGGCGAATCAGGGGGCTGGAAAATAGCCAAATTCCCCGTCTTTTTAGCCGGAAAGACTTTATTAACTAAGGTATGAGGAATCAGAAATGGCGAACTAATAGGCCATCAACTTTAGTATTTAAATCGTAAACTTCACTATTCACTATTCATTCACTATCCCCTATTCACTATTCATTCACTATCCCCTATTCACTATTCATTCACTATCCCCTATTCACTATTCCCTGTTCCCTGTTCACTATTCACTATTCCCTGTTCACTATTCACTGTTCCCTGTTCCCCGTTCCCTGTTCCCTCTTCCCTAAAGCAGTGATAGCTCAATCATTACATCCTCTAGATTTTTGTGCATTTCAACTGGTAAATCGCAAAGGGGTGGGCGAGTAGTTCCCACTTCCCAACCTTGCAATTGGAGAGCAGCTTTAATAGGAATAGGATTAGTGGTACAAAACAGAACTTTAAATAAGGGGAAAAGTTGCAAGTGAATTTCAATTGCTAGTTGAGTTTGCCCATTTTCAAAGGCTTGAATTGCCTTTTGGAGTTTTAATCCTACTAAATGGCTAGCCACGCTAATTACGCCATTACCACCTACTGCCAGGGTAGGCAGGGTTAAGGAATCATCTCCAGAGTAAATGGCAAATTCTGATGGTACTGAGCGGCGAATTTGACTAACTTGATCGAGATTGCCGCTGGCTTCTTTAATCCCGACGATATTCGGAATTTCCGCTAGTCGAACTACGGTTTCCGGAAGGAGATTTTGCCCAGTTCGTCCCGGAATGTTATAGAGGAGCAGGGGCAATTCGGGACAGGCTTGAGCGATCGCCTGAAAATGATTATACAGTCCTGCTTGGGGAGGTTTATTGTAATAGGGTACAACCTGTAGGGAACCATCTAATCCTAGTTTAGCGGCTTTTTCGGTAGCTGCGATCGCCTCTTTGGTGGAATTTGACCCAGTTCCGGCAATTATTTTCGCTTTTCCGGCTACTGCTCCTTGTACGGACTGAAATAATTCATATTCCTCCGCCCAAGTCAGGGTAGGAGATTCTCCCGTTGTCCCACAAACTACCAGGGCATCGGAGCCTTGGTCAACTAAATGGGCTGCTAGTTTGGCTGCTACTTCATAGTTTACACTCCCATCGGCTTTAAATGGTGTCACCATCGCGGTGATAATGCGTCCAAAATTTACCACACTCTTATCCACTCCTCAAAATCAGCCTAAATTGTTGCGGCGGCGGCGGGATGCAGCCAATTTTTTGCGACTAGCAATTCAGCAATTTGGATCGCATTTAATGCCGCTCCTTTGCGAATTTGATCGCCACTGAGCCACAATTCCAATCCGCAAGGATGGGAAATATCTTGGCGAATCCGCCCCACTAAAACTTCATCTTTGCCACTAGCTTCCATAGGCATAGGGAAATAATTGGCTTGCCAATCTTCCACTAATTTCACTCCTGGGGCAGCGGCTAGGATCTCGCGAGCCTTTTCGACTGGAAAAGGATGGGCAAATTCTAGGTTAATTGCTTCTGAGTGAGCGCGGAGGACGGGAACCCGCACGCAAGTGGCGGTAATGGCAATTTCGGGGCTACCAAAGATTTTCCGAGTTTCATTAACCATTTTCATTTCTTCCTCACAATAGCCCCAATCGTTCAATGGGGAATTATGGGGAAACAAATTAAAGGCTAAGGGATAGGGGAAAATTTCGGCTTGGGGAGTTTCCCCTTGCAAAATTGCTTGGGATTGGGTTTGCAATTCTACCATTGCTTGCGCTCCCGCGCCGCTGGCAGATTGGTAGGTGGCGGCAATCAACCGTTTGACTGGTTGAACTTGGTGTAGGGGCCAAACTGCCACTGCCATCAAAATTGTCGTGCAGTTGGGATTGGCAATTAAACCTTGGTGGTGGGCAGCGGCTTGGGGATTGACTTCTGGGACGATTAAGGGAACCTGGGAGTCCATCCGGAAAGCGCTGGAATTGTCAATTACTACGGCTCCGGCAGCGATCGCAGTCTTTGCCCATGCCTTGGAGGTACTCCCCCCGGCCGATGCTAATACTAGATCAACATTAGCAAAGGATTCGGCAGTTACTGCTGCCACGGGCAAATCTTCCCCTTGAAATTTTAGAGTCCGACCCGCCGAACGGGGCGAAGCCAATAATTTTAAATTAGATATCGGAAAGTTACGACTTTCTAAGAGTTCTAATAACTCAGCGCCCACAGCGCCCGTTGCCCCCAAAATAGCAACGCGATAGGATTTCGACAAATTATTTTCCTCCAGTTATTTTCGTTAGATAAGATATATTGCAAGACCTTTATTTTAATCAAGCTCACCCAAAAATCATCATCAATTTTTCTAAAAATTTGCTAATGCCAAAAAGCCCAATCTTCATTTAACAATGATAACTGTTTTAGCAGCTCGATAATTCCAAGTTTACCAGAAAAATGGGTATAAAGCCCCGTCATTCTAGGACGGCTTTCTGATAGAATGGTAGAAGCAGGCAGGGCATTGTCTGTTGGGCGAGATAGTGTAAGACGGGCTGCGCCTGCAACTGTTGTTTGAACCCAGAATCCCCGCACTTTTAGGGCGGGGAGTATGTCAACCAATCTTGGCTAATTATCTCATCGATCTCGATCAAAAGCAATTATTGCGTTCAGCCCTCGGATACCATCCGAGGAGCAATCCCAAATTGATTAGCTTCTGACTTCCCAATTATTGTACTATCATCAGAGACGGAACCCCAACCGGATGCAAGCAGGCATCATTTGGCGGGAAAGGTCAACTCAGTATTCTGAGCTTGGCTGGTAAGACTAGGATATCACAAGCGATCGCTTGCCGTTCATCCCCGGTCAATGCTGCCCGCCTGCCATCCGATCGGGGATCGACACTGAGATTGAAGAAGATAGAGAATTTTTGCTAATGAAAGTTACCCAGGAAAAGCTTCCCGCTAGCCAGATTGGTCTGGAAATTGAAGTTCCAGCCGACATCTCCCAAAAAACCTACGACAAGGTGTTTCAAGACCTCGCCCGCACAGCCAGCATTCCTGGGTTTCGCAAAGGCAAAGCACCTCGGAAAATTTTGCTGCAACGTCTAGGGACAGTGCGAATCAAAGCCGCCGCTGTCGAAGAGTTGATCCAAAATAGCCTAAAAAAAGCTGTTGAGCAAGAAACTTTGGACGTAATTGGCAGCTTTGAGTTACGTTCCTCCTTTGATGAATTAGTCGAGAAATTTGAACCAGGGGAACCGCTGACCTTTTCAGCGGCGGTGGATGTACCGCCAGAAGTGACTTTGGCAGACTATAGCCAATTAAGCATTAAAGTGGAAGAAGTTGCTTACGATCCCGCCGAAGTAGACAAATTTTTGGAAGAACGCCGCCGGGAAAATGCCACCTTAATTCCCGTTGAAGGCCGTCCGGCTCAGTATGCAGATGTGGCAGTAGTTGACTATCAGGCTAAATTGGTGGGAGAAACTGACGAAGAAACCACCGAAATTCCCGGCGGACAAGCCACAGACTTCCAAGTGGAACTGGTGGAGGAACGCTTTTTAGAGGAATTTGTGGCGGGTATTCAGGGCATGAATATTGGGGAAACCAAAGAAATTACGGTGAACTTTCCCGAAGATTATGCCCGCGAAGATTTAGCAGGCGAAAGCGCAATTTTCACCATTACTCTCAAAGATCTGAAAGAGAAAGAATTGCCAGAGGTAAATGACGACTTTGCCCAAGAAGTGAGCGAATTTGAAACTCTAGAAGAGTTGCGGACTTCCCTAGAAACCAGATTTAAAGACAAAGCCGAACAGGAAACCAACGCTAATAAAGAGAATGCCATAGTGCAGGAACTGGTCAAATTAATTACCGTTGACTTGCCCGAAACCATGATTGAAAAAGAAGTGGAAACCCTGCTGACTAGAACCTTTATGCAGTTGGAAAGTTACGGCATGGATGTCAGGAAAATCTTGAATGCCGAAACCATTCCCGCGTTTAGAGAGCGATCGCGTCCAGAAGCTATTGCCAGAATCCAACAATCTTTAGCTTTGGAAGAAGTTGCCAAAAAAGAATCTGTAGAAGTCGATCCAGCCGCCCTAGAAGTTAGAATTAAAGAGCTTCAGGAGCAATTAAAAGGACAAAACATCGATCAAAAACGCCTGCGAAATCTAGTCACTAACGACCTGCGGAAAGAAGCCACCGTGAAATGGCTAATTGAACGCGCTCAAATTGAATTAGTGCCTCTTGGTTCTCTCACCCCCGCCGAGTCAGAAGAATCAGACTCAGAAGAATCGGCAGAGACCACCATTGAAGCTGAAGTCACTACCACATCAGAAGCATAGGACTAGGGAGTGGCGATCGCCTCTAAGATCCAAGGGCAATCTGTTAGGGTGGGGAATGCCCATATCTGAGCAAGTAATGTTAACCTTAGAAGGCATTGCCCACCCTACTACTGGCCTAAGCCCCAATCCAGCAGAAACATTGATCTTTGTGTTAAAATCAACTCTAAATGAAAGCCCAACCACCACCAAAACCAAGTGGATAGCGGGGCAAGTAAGACACCAAAGTTTTTAAGTACGGTTCACTCTGGTTCGCCTAAACGTAGCTCTATGCTTTTTTCCCAATCCCCCAACTACCAAATCGCCAGTTTGAGCCAGTTTGAAATTTATGCCCAAACTGCCAAAAATGTTATACCTATGGTGGTAGAACAATCTGGTGTGGGCGAACGAGCCTTTGACATCTACTCTCGCCTGCTGCGGGAAAGGATCGTGTTTTTAGGGACTGAGATCGACGATACTGTGTCTGATTCCATCGTGGCGCAGTTGCTCTTCTTAGAAGCTGAAGACCCAGAAAAAGACATCCAAATGTACATCAACTCCCCCGGTGGGTCAGTGACAGATGGGATGGCGATCTACGATACCATGCAGCAAATCCGTCCAGATGTAGTTACAATCTGTTTTGGGTTGGCAGCTAGTATGGGGGCGTTTTTGCTCGCCGCTGGTACTGCTGGCAAGCGGATGGCGTTACCCAGCGCTCGGATTATGATTCATCAACCTCTAGGTGGCGCTCAGGGGCAAGCTGTTGATATTGAGATTCAAGCCAAAGAAATTCTTTATCATAAGCAAAAGCTAAACGAGTTACTGGCCTATCATACAGGTCAGCCTTTTGAGAACATTGCCGCCGATACCGAGAGAGACTTTTTTATGTCAGCGGCAGAAGCCAAAGATTACGGTCTCATCGATAAAGTGATTTCCAAACAACATCTTCCCACCCCGACAGCGGCTGTCACCCCATTGAATTGAGAGGTCAATATGCCTAAGTACGACTCCCATTTAAAATGTTCGTTTTGCGGCAAATCTCAAGAGCAGGTACGCAAACTAATTGCAGGACCGGGAGTCTACATTTGCGATGAATGTGTGGATTTGTGCAATGAAATTCTGGATGAGGAATTATTAGATTCCAGCGCTCCTGCACCTCAACCAGTCCCCCGCACTGAACCGCCACAGAAACGTCGCGCTCGCTCTGCCAGTATCTCTTTGAGCCAGATTCCTAAGCCCAGAGAACTGAAAAAATATTTAGATGAACACGTTATTGGTCAGGATGAAGCCAAAAAAGTCCTGTCGGTGGCTGTTTATAACCACTATAAGCGGCTGAGTTTTATTCAGTCCAAAAATAGCGGTAAAGCACCAGCTGAGGAAGTGGTAGAACTCCAAAAATCCAATATTCTCCTGATTGGCCCCACGGGTTGCGGCAAAACCCTGCTCGCCCAAACCCTCGCCAGTATCCTCGATGTGCCGTTTGCAGTGGCTGATGCCACCACGCTGACGGAAGCGGGTTATGTGGGAGAAGATGTGGAAAATATTCTCCTCCGGTTGCTGCAAGTTGCCGATTTGGATGTGGAAGAGGCCCAGCGGGGAATTATCTACATTGATGAAATTGACAAAATTGCCCGCAAGAGCGAAAATCCCTCAATTACGCGGGATGTCTCTGGGGAAGGGGTGCAGCAAGCTCTCCTAAAAATGCTGGAAGGAACGATTGCCAACGTACCGCCCCAAGGCGGACGAAAGCACCCCTACCAAGATTGCATCCAAATTGACACCAGCAATATTATGTTTATTTGCGGTGGTGCTTTTGTGGGCTTGGAGAAGGTGGTGGAACAACGGATGGGCAAAAAATCCATTGGTTTTATTCAACCGGGGGAAACCCAACCCAAGGA
The DNA here is from genome assembly GCA_936920195.1 of uncultured cyanobacterium. GTDB lineage: Bacteria > Cyanobacteriota > Cyanobacteriia > Cyanobacteriales > FACHB-T130 > CAKZHE01. Next base: position 54,452 of record CAKZHE010000231.1, read on the forward strand.
GAAGCGGACGGCGGATATTCTGCGGCACATGGAACCAGACGATTTGGTCAAGTTTGGCATGATTCCGGAATTTATCGGTCGCGTACCAGTGGTAGCAGTGGTTGACCCCTTGGATGAAGAGGCACTGATGGCAATTTTAACTGAGCCGCGCAATGCCTTGGCAAAGCAATATCAGAAGTTGCTAAAAATGGATAATGTTCAGCTAGACTTTAAAGCGGATGCTTTGAGAGCGATCGCCCAAGAAGCCTATCGGCGCAAAACTGGGGCGAGAGCATTGCGGGGCATTGTGGAAGAATTAATGCTGGATGTGATGTACGAATTGCCCTCCCGCAAAGATGTGACTCGTTGTACCATTACGCGGGAAATGGTCGAGAAGCGCTCGACGGCTGAGTTACTGCTGCATCCTTCCTCTATTCCTAAACCAGAATCTGCTTAATGCCGGATATTCAAGTTCGCGGAGTCCAACATTATTACGAGTGGATTAAATCCTCTCCAACGGTGGGCAATCAACCAGTCATGGTGTTTCTTCACGGTTGGGGAGGTTCATCTCGTTATTGGCAAAGTACCGCCCAAGCCCTTACAGGCAAGTTTGACTGTTTGCTCTACGATTTGCGGGGGTTTGGGCGCAGTGCGGCTCAAACCTCTACAGGGGCAAGTTTATCCTACGAGTTGGAAGAATACGCTGAGGATTTAGCGGCATTATTGGATGCTTTGCAACTCCAGCGGGTTTATCTGAATGGTCACTCAATGGGGGCATCCATTGTCACTTTGTTTCTCAACCGCTACCCAGAAAGAGTGGAAAAGGCCATTTTAACCTGTAGCGGAATTTTTGAGTATGATGAACCTGCCTTCAACGCTTTTCATCAGTTTGGGGGTTATGTAGTCAAGTTTCGCCCCTCCTGGCTGGCAAAAATCCCTTTTGCTGACAAGATATTTATGGCCAGGTTTTTACATCGTCCCCTGCCTAGGGCAGATAGTCTTTCTTTCCTAGAAGATTTCTTACAGGCAGATTATGGGGCGGCGTTGGGGACAATTTTCACATCGGTGTGTCAAAAAGCGACGGAAGTGATGCCTGTGGAATTTGCCAAGCTCTCTGTACCGACTTTATTGGTAGCTGGGGAACGAGATATTATTATTCCGGCGGAGATGGGGCGGCAAGCAGCGGCATTAAACGAGGGCGTGCAGTTTGTGGAAGTTGCTCAAACAGCCCATTTTCCGATGCTGGAAGATGCACAAACTTATCGGCAGCTGGTAGCAGACTTTGTGGGAATTTGACAATGACACAGAAGCCTGACTTTCAAAGTATGCCGCGCCAGGAACTGAGAGGATATGCTCTTTCCCATCAAGATGATGAGCAAGCTTTAGGAAAGAAATCAGGACTTACGCAGCTACTCCACATATAGTCAGGACTTACGCACTTTAACGAGATTCTGTCATTTTGTTGGCGAAGCCCGCCGCAGGCTACGGGGCGCTAGCGAAGTGTTCGCGAACGCGAACGCTACACTGGGTTTCGCTCAGGATGACAATAAGTCCTTGCGTAAGTCCTGGAAATATTGATAGGATAATGTATATTTTGAGGAAGAAAAATGTCTTTATTACTCGCGTTACAATTTCCGCAAATATTACTAGCACAACCTAACTCTTGCCATAATGTCGGGCAGGGAGAGTTAATCGCAATTACGGCTTTACTAGGGGGACTTATAGCCCTTGCTATTACAGTTGGTGCGTCAGCAATTACAATGGGAATACCCGCTATAACAATGACAATTGGAATACCTGGTGTAGTCACGAAGATTCTAGCAGGTCTTGCGATTGGGGCTAGTTTGCCTAGCATCGCAGTGCCATTGGAACCATTTGTACATATCGCGGCTGTGGCGGCTGCAGTTGAGGGAATTAAGCACATCTTAGGATGTGGTTAGTTTCATAACTTTGTTATCAAATATGGCTCTTTTGACATTCCGTGGTAAAATGTAGCGCCAGCTACATTTTACCAGGTGGGAAAAATGGACTTACATTTAGACATTTTACTAAATCTGCCTAACGTAACGGTTTTCAGTTGTTATCAGAAGGAAGGGTTAACGATTTTACAACTAGACTTTTTGAACGATAAAGTTAGTTGTAATTACTGTGGAAAATCTACCGATGACCTTCATCAAATTCGGATGAATTAAGAAATGAATTAAGAGAAATTTATGAAACCAGTACCACAGTTAAAATGGGATTGAGAAAATTGAAAAAATGGTTAGGTTTAGCCTAGGCTGTTGACTTTGCGAGTTCTTGAGCAACTTTATTCATGCAATAACCGTGTCCGATCCCCCCTAGCCCCCCTTCAAAAGGGGGGAACCGGAGATTTGCTCAAAGTCCCCCTTTTTAAGGGGGATTTAGGGGGATCGAAACTTATAGCGGTAGTCATAAAAGCCAATTGACCGATCAAAAACTGCATGAGCAAAAAACTCCTAAAAAGGCACAAAGTCAACAGCCTACCCTTAGCCCACCTGTAGGCATTCCCGTCCCTACTGGCTTTGAGGATTTTTTGCTTTTTTATTGACTTTTATTTGCAATAGCCTGCTATATTATTTAATTGTTATTGCTAGTAAATCTAGAAAACACTGGCGACCTTCCTTTGACTACCTTGGAGGCTTTAGTTCAAATCGTGAGTAAAAATATGCTTAAGGGTGCTGGATTAGCATTACTGATTGGCTTATCCCTGACTGCGGCGGGATGCAGTCAAGAGTCAAGTACCCAGCCATCGGCAAGCCCCCAATCCAGCGGTAATACTTCTCAGTCACCCAGTACCGAGGGGAAAAATTCTCTCACTACCCTCAAAATTGCCTTCGCCAGTCGCAAAGACTCCCAGGATTTGGAGCGGAAAACCAAGACTGTGGCAGATTTCCTCAGCAAGGAAATTGGTATTCCCGTAGAAGCAGTCATCGGCGATGAAACCGCTGCTGTAGAAGCTTTAAATGCCAATCGAGTTGATGTGGCTTTTTTCAGCAGTCGCCCCGCCCTCAAAGCCGCCGAATTAACCGGAGCGCGGCTAGTTTTAGCAGAAGTGCGCGCAGATTATTCTGGTGGACATACCTACAAATCACTGCTTTTAGTTCGCAACGATAGTCCTCTGAAGACAAAGGGAACAGTCAAGGAAACCCTGGAGCAACTGAAAGGGAAAAAAATCGCCTTTGCTTCTCGGACTTCTGGCTCAGGGTTTATTATTCCGATTGGGGAGTTAGTCGGACAGAAATTGGTAGATGGACCAGATCGATTAGAGAATTATTTTGGTAAAGTCACCTATGGCGATGGCTACGGTAGTGCGATGCAAGCGGTATTGCGGGGACAAGCTGATGTTGGTGCGGTATCAGAGTATGCGGTGAAACCACCCTACATCACCGAGGCAGAAGCGAAACAATTGCGGGTTCTCCATGCCATTCCTGGCGTACCTGCCCACGGAATTTCCATTGATGATGATGTTCCGGCGGCAATGCAAGAAAAAATTGTTAATGCCCTACTGAAGTTGAATGAACCTGCTAATAATCAAATGTTACGGGATCTCTACAATTCGACCAAATTGGTAAAGGTTGACCACGAACAACATTTAGGTGGGATGCGCGATGCCTTGAAACGCGCCAAGCTATGATGACAATTGAGTTGCAAAACCTGGAAACCCAGACTTTTTCATCTCTCAACCGTCCAATTTTGCAAGGAATTAATTGCCAAATTGGACGAGGGGAATTTGTGGCGTTACTGGGATTAAATGGGGCAGGAAAGTCTACTTTATTGCGATCGCTCCTGGGTTTAGTTCCCCTGCGACAAGGAGAAATTCGGATTAATGGGACAACTATCCATGCCCCCAAAAATGGTTCTAAAACCAGTCGGCGGGATGTGGGGATGTTATTTCAGGGCGGCGGTTTAATTCGCCAGCTATCTGCCCTGGAGAATGTCCTCTGCGGGCGTTTGGGAGCTATGTCCACCTGGCAAACCCTGTGGGGATTTCCCAAGTCAGATCGCCGTTTGGCGCTGGATCTGTTAACCCGTTTGGGGTTAAAGGATCAAGCCTATCAAAAAACTAGCCTATTGAGTGGCGGACAGCAACAGCGAGTAGCGATCGCGCGCGCCCTCATTCAATCCCCCCAAATCCTACTGGCAGATGAACCGATTGCCGCTTTAGATGCGATCGCTGCCAAACAGGTAATGGAAATTTTATCAGCCTTGCACCGAGAACAGGGCATGACCATTATTACTGTTTTACACGATCTGGCGATCGCCGCCAGCTACGCCCAGCGAGCCATTATTCTGGATGGGGGAAAGATAGTCTATGATGGCAAAAGTCAAAATCTCCCCGCTACCTTGGCATGAAAACCGCCGCGATTTTATCAAAACTTTGGCAATCTATCATCAGACATCCCCAAGCCGTAATTCAAAATGGTCAGCCCTGGATTAATCGCCTATTAATTCTAGTTGCTGTAATTTTGATTTACGGTTGGGCATGGCAAGGTTTGCAAGTAGATCTGGAATTGCTTAAAACCAGTTGGCCTTACATAGTAGATTTTATCCGGCGGTTGTGGCCTCCCAACTTAGAAGTTTTAGATGTCGCTATCAAAGCCCTAATTGAAACCATCCAAATGTCTCTTTGGGGAACTACCATTGGGGCAGTTCTTTCTTTACCGATAGCAGTAGCGAGCGCCAGCAATCTTGCCCCGCCTTGGTTGAGATTGTCTGCCAATTTTGTCCAAAATGTTGTTCGTTCTGTGCCATCAATTGTTTTAGGACTATTATTTGTAGCTGCCACGGGATTAGGCGCACCTGCCGGAACTTTAGCCCTAGGAATTTACACCATTGGCTATCTCGCCAAATTTTATCAAGAAGCAATTGAATCCGTCGATCCTCGTTCCCTAGAATCTTTGCAAATTTCTGGGGCATCCTGGTTGCAAATTGCCCAATACGGTATTCTGCCCCAAGTGCTGCCCTTGGGATTGGGCTATACCTTGTATATGTTTGAGTATAATATCCGTGCCGCCTCGGTTTTGGGCGTGGTAGGAGCCGGGGGGATTGGGTTTGAATTAGCCAGTTACATCAGAAGTTTTGAATATCCGAAAGCTACCACCATGATGCTAGTGTTATTAGTGGTGGTGACGGCGATTGATGGCTTGAGTAGTAAGTTGCGCGATCGCCTGGAAGATTCTTGAGCTAAGTTTGACTATTGTTGGGTAGACAAGCTTTTAATAGTACAAACCCTAGGGCAGCCCCTAAAATGTTCACCATCATATCATAAATCGTATCGGTATAAAACTGAGAAAACTTATAATAATCAACAATCCCATCTTTAGCCCGCATCCAGTATTCAAAGAACTCATTTAGATTACCAATTAAACACAACAAGCCCACAATAACGACCAGATTTTGCCACCAGGATAGTTGCTGCCAGAGATTAATCAAAGTTGGTAAAAACAGAATTGTGGTTGCCAATGCCCAACTGGTATGTTCCAACCGATTCAGCCACCAACTATTCACAATGATATTTTGTGATAGCGCCCATTTAACCGTCGTTTCTGCCAAAGGATAAATCAACACAACGCTCAAAAAGAGTTTATGGGCTGATTCTGGCAATTTAGCTTCCAATTTAGTCAATCTGAAGATGAAAAATAAGCTAAACCAGATCCCCACCATCAACACCCAACTAGCAAAAAGAGTGATGGAAAAACAGATCAGGCAGGTAGCCCAAAATAACCAAAACCAATTCGATTTCAAAATTTTAAACATGATCGGGACTATTGTCAGCGATTAGCCAGACACGATCGGGACTTATACCAATTCTATTATTTAGGGGTAGCGCCTAGGCTGTTGACTTTGTGCCTTTTTAGGGGCTTTTTGTTCATGCAGTTTCTGATCTGTTTACTCGTTCCCAGGC
>CAKZHE010000232.1 GCA_936920195.1 uncultured cyanobacterium
CTTTCGCCCATTGCGGAAAATTCCCCACTGCTGCCTCCCGTAGGAGTCTGGGCCGTGTCTCAGTCCCAGTGTGGCTGGTCATCCTCTCAGACCAGCTACTGATCGTCGCCTTGGTGAGCTTTTACCTCTCCAACTAGCTAATCAGACGCGAGCTCTTCTTCAGGCAGCAAGCCTTTTACCTTTCGGCACATCCGGTATTAGCAGCAGTTTCCCACTGTTGTCCCCGACCTGAAGGTGGATTCTCACGCGTTACTCACCCGTCCGCCACTAAATGCCTAAGCATTCCGTTCGACTTGCATGTGTTAAGCATACCGCCAGCGTTCATCCTGAGCCAGGATCAAACTCTCCATTTATTTTCGAGTTTCTTTGGCTTCTTTTTTCGTCTTGGAGGCTGACCCCCAACACTTCTTACTTGTTCTTTTTGACGAGTATTTGTGCTATTCTGGCTTTCAAACTATTTTCTTTTCCAGGTTCGGGGCGCTGCTTTCGGCCTTCGCTTTCGCTCGTCCTCTTTCACCGCTTTATCACTATAACAACCCCCTCCCAGCTTTGTCAACTATTTTGTCAAAGTTTTTCCTGATTGGTTGAAAATACTTCTGAGCAAGGGTTTTGGGTTAGAGTATCTCTAGCAAACGAATAAAGACTGGAGATTTTTTTGTGAATGTTGTCCCTTTACCCCCCTGGATAGTTCTAGACCGAATACTGGAAAGCTGGCTATTGGAGGATATTGGGCGGGGCGATCGCTCGACTAATACTCTGCTAGCGGGGGGAGTGCGGACGGGTAAGGCGCAATGGATAGCGAAGGAGGCAGGGGCGATCGCTGGGTTGCCTTTTGCCCAAAGAGTATTTCATCTATTAAATGAGGAAGTGGAATTTGTGGCGCTGGTGGGAGAAGGGGAAAAATGCCAGCGCGGACAAGCGATCGCTCGTTTAGAAGGCTCTCTAGATGCCCTGTTGATGGGTGAGAGAGTGGCGCTAAATATAGTGATGCACCTGAGCGGGATTGCCTCTCTTACTAGGAAGTATGTGGAACAAATTGCCGATCTACCGACAAAATTGGTTGATACCCGCAAGACTACGCCAGGGATGAGGTTGCTAGAAAAGTATGCTACCCAAGTGGGAGGAGCAGTGAATCATCGGATGGGATTGGATGATGCGGTGATGTTGAAGGATAATCATATTGCAGCGGCTGGGGGCATTGCGGAGGCGATTGCCCTAATTAGAGAACGCATCCCCTATCCCCTCACTATAGAAGTCGAAACTGAATCCTTAGAACAAGTGGAAATTGCTTTGGCGCAGGGAGCAGATATCATCATGTTGGACAATATGCCCTTGGAAATGATTCGCCAAGCTGTGCCAACGATTCGCCGCCACAACCCCAGAATTAAAATTGAGGCTTCTGGCAACATTACTTTAGATACCATTCGCCCTGTGGCAGAAACAGGTGTAGACTACATTTCCAGTAGCGCTCCGATTACTCGTTCTTCTTGGTTGGATTTGAGTATGAGACTAGATATTCAGTAGGATGGAGTAGATCGGCATTTTTGGTTGGAAGTAAAAAATATTGCTATGAACTCAACTATCGAAGAACTCAAAAATCGGTTTGAGCAAGCGTTGATTGCTGCCTTTGGGCAGGATTTGGCGGGAACAGATCCGATGCTAGTGCCTGCAAGTAATCCTAAATTTGGTGATTATCAGTCTAATGCTGCCCTCTCTTTGACGAAAAAGCTGGGCAAGCCGCCCCGCGCGATCGCCGAGCAAATCATTCAAAATTTAGATATTGCCGATATTTGCCAACCGCCCCAAATTGCGGGTCCTGGCTTTATTAATTTGACTATTCAGCCAGCTTATCTAGAAGGGCAACTTAGTCAAATCCAAACTAATTCTCGGTTGGGAGTGCCAACGGCTAAACATTTGCAACGAGTAGTCATCGATTTTTCTAGTCCCAACATTGCCAAAGAGATGCACGTGGGACACCTGCGCTCTACGATTATTGGGGATTCCATTGCCCGAATTCTGGAATTTCAGGGTTACGATGTCTTGCGGCTCAATCATGTTGGGGATTGGGGTACTCAATTCGGGATGCTGATTGTTCATTTGCTCGAAGCTGAACCAGTAAGTGATTATGACTTACTAGATTTAGGAGATCTAGTTCAGTTTTATAGAGAAGCCAAAAAAAGGTTTGATAGTGATGAGGATTTCAAAGAGAGATCTCGTAAAGCAGTGGTAGCTTTACAGTCAGGAGACCAAGAGGCTCAAATTGCTTGGAAGATTCTTTGTGATAAATCTCGACGAGAATTTCAAATCATTTACGATTTGCTGGACGTGCGCTTAATAGAGCGCGGTGAATCATTTTACAATCCTTTACTACCTTTAGTTGTAGAAGACTTAGAAAAGCTAGGTTTAGTTGTAGAAAATGCGGGAGCAAAGTGCATTTTTCTGGAAGGGTTTACCAACAAAGAGGGTCAGCCTCTACCTTTAATTGTGCAAAAGTCTGATGGGGGCTACAATTACGCCACAACTGACTTGGCATCTTTGCGCTACCGGATTCAGGAGGATGGAGCCAAGCGGATTATCTACGTGACGGATGCTGGACAGGCGAATCACTTTAGTCAGTTTTTCCAGGTAGCACGGAAGGCGGGATGGATTCCTGATGATGTGGCAGTTGTTCACGTTCCCTTTGGTTTAGTACAGGGGGAAGATGGCAAAAAGCTGAAAACGAGATCTGGGGAAACTGTCCGATTGCGAGATTTGTTGGATGAAGCGATCGCTCGCGCTCGTACCGATCTCGAAAATAGATTAAAAGAGGAAGGCCGTCAAGAAACAGCAGAATTTATTGCCAATGTGGCTCAAGTAGTGGGAATTGGCGCTGTCAAGTATGCGGATTTAAGTCAAAACCGCACTAGCAACTATATCTTTAGTTACGACAGAATGTTGAATTTGCAAGGCAATACCGCCCCTTATATGTTGTATGCCTATGTGCGAATTCAAGGCATTAGTCGTAAAGGCGGTATTGATTTTGAGCATTTAGATCCGGATGCTAAAATAATCTTGGCAGAGGAAACAGAATTAGTTTTAGCCAAGCACATCCTCCAGTTAAGCGAAGTTATCAGTCAAGTGGAGGTTGATTTGTTGCCCAATCGTCTCTGTCAATATTTATTTGAACTTAGTCAGAAGTTTAATCAATTTTACGACCGCTGCCCAGTATTGAAGGCTGAAAAAAACCAACAGACTTCGCGGCTAGTGCTGTGCGATTTAACCGCTAAAACCATTAAATTAGGATTGTCTCTCCTGGGCATTCCGGTACTAGAAAGAATGTAGACTGGAGAATCTGAAGTAGTTTTCACCCGATCGGGTTGAAGTTTCTTTAATACGCTTTAGATCCAGCTTGTAATGAGTAATTGCGTACTCATTACAAGCCGGAGAAATTGATTTTATTCTCTGAAAAAACCGGATTATACTATAGTCCAATCACGGTTTTTGGGGTGGGAACTTAGCCACCAATTCATCCCCTGGAATGACTGTGGTATAGAACACATACTCATAATTAGTGACATAGCGCTTATCCTTCTTGATAATCGCCATGAACTCCCGGTGTCCATCTCTAGTTCTGCCTACCAAACAACCAGCACTGGCATTATGCACATTGTTGTAATCTAAGTCATAACCCCAGTGCTGATTGATGCCAAACAATCCCGTATCTGTCTTGTCCCCTGTCCGCATGAAATCTTGATTAAAATCCCGAAAAACAGTCACATTCGCCACTTGTACTAAAGCTTCGTGACGTTCGGCGTTGCCATGCCAGCCTACCTGCCAAGATTTATATTGTCCAAACTTGATTCGGGCTGCCCCTCCCTGATTCATGGGATTGTAGGTATAGTATCGCCCTGGTTCCGTTGTGGCTTGCCATCTACCGACAATTTTGGGGACTCCCTGAATAATTTCAATTACGGTTCTCAGGTCGTTAAAAGCGTTAGGCGCGTCGTTATTGAGAGTAGCGCTAGGATCTAATCCTTCAACATAGACAATGTTATACTGTTTTTCCCCTTGGAAAATTTGGTATTGTTGAGCTTGCAGATACTTAATAATGCTGCTGGCCAAATCATTGCCTAGTTTTAACTCTGGTTTCGGCAGTTCTTTGGTTTCAATTAGCTTTTTGGCAGTTACTGGACCGAGAAAATTTGCTTCCCCACATTTCAACAAGTCTTGAAATTCCTTTAGGGACTTAGAAGAAATGGGGCCAAAGGCTCCATCAGCTGGGGGATCTAAAATTCCTAGGGCAATCAATCTGGTTTGAACTTGCGTGGCTAGTTCTTTATCGCCAGCAATTACTTCCAGCCCAAGCTTCAGGTCTTTGTCTAGGACATCTTGCAGTTTCATAGATCTTAGTTCAAAGAAATCATGCTTTATAATTTAAACTAGCGATCGCCTCCTACTACCTAAACTGCAATAAAACTACCAAAAACCCCGTTTGCCACTGGGTAACACCGTTGCCCAATTGGTTTTGGCTTGGGCTAGCTGTTCGTCGGTAATTTTCGCTCCCGTCAGGTTTGCCCCACATAAATTCGCGCCCCGGAGATTGGCATAGTTGAGATAGGCAAAGCTCAAATCAGCCCCACGCAAGTCCGCCCCTTCCAAGTCCGCATAGCTAAAATAGGCTCGGACTAAATTAGCATCTCGCAGCACCGCTCGGTTAAGACTAGCTCTGCCAAAATCCGCATTGGACAAATTCGCGCCCTGAAGGTTGGTTTTCCCTAACTTGGCCTGATGGAAAATTCCCCCAGATAAATCTACTTTGGGTAAATTTAGGGAACTGATATCTATTTGGGCAAAGTCCCGCCGCCCCTTAATATAAGACGTTAACAAACCATCCGCATCTAATTTGGTGGGAACCTTGGGCTTGCTAGCTGAAGAACTGGAACTCTTGATGGAGGCTGTTGAAGGGTTTTGTCCTGCTAAACCCCGACTCCTTAAGCCGCTAGAGGACTGAGAACCACTTTGTTCTTGTTTCGCTTTCCTCGCTCGAATTGCCATTGCCAGCTTAGATGCTGATGAAGCTCCGGGGGAAGATTCGGCGGGATTGGGAGTTTCTCCAGAAAAAGGGCCAGGAGAATAGGGAAAGGTGTTATTTTGCTGGCGGGTTTGAGTTTGATTCTGATTAGTTGTTTTTGTTACTAACCCTTGGGCCAGACTGTCTAGGTAAGGTTCCAAGTCTAACGCTCTCAGAATTTCTTCTGCCGACTGATAGCGGTGGCGGACTGATACTTCTAGCATTTTCCTGAGAACTTCGGCAAAGTGGTCACTGACCATGACTTGTTTTTGCCAAAGCATTTCCCCGGTGGAGGGATTGTAATCCAAATCTTTGGGGGATTTTCCCGTCAGCAAGTAAATGCAGGTTACGCCCACAGCATAGAGGTCGCTCGCATAAACTGGGCGCATTGCCATTTGCTCTGGGGGGGCAAATCCCGGCGTACCAATGGCATAGGCGGTTAAGGCGGTTTGGTCAGAAGTACTGTTGGCGGCGGTGGTGCTGACTTGATTCTTCACCGCCCCAAAGTCAATTAGCACCAGTTTCCGGTCTTGTTCCCGACGAATCAGGTTAGCCGGTTTGATATCCCGGTGAATTACTTGTTGGCTGTGAATATACTGCATCACGGGCAGGATTTCGCTCAAAAATTGCTTCACCCCAGCTTCGCTTAGGGGTCCCGATCTTTTCACTTCCTGCTGGAGGGTATAGCCGCTAACATATTCTTGGACTAAATAAAATTGTTGGGAATCTTCAAAAAAGTCCAGCAGGCGGGGGACTTGGGGATGGTTGCCCACTCTACCTAGGGTTCTGGCTTCCCGTTCAAACAATTCCCGCGCCATTTGTAAAACGTGGGGGGCGGTAGTGGAGGGGCGCAATTGCTTAATTACGCAGCAAGGTTCCCCCGGCAGAGACATATCGATGGCGAGGAAAGTAGCCCCAAAACCCCCTTGTCCCAAGGATTTTTGGACTTTATAGCGATCGCGCAATAGTAATTTTGTCCCGCAGGCTCTGCAAATTTCGCTGTGGGGAGGGTTTTGAGGGTTAGGACAAGCTGGGTTTAGGCAGTAGCTCATTCAGCGTCACCAATTTGGAGCGATTCCGCGCTTTAACTGCAATTTTTCCGAGGCACGCTGGGCGGAGGCATACTTAATTCAGGTATTTAAAGCTGTACCGCCTAGCAGGTCTTTGGCTGAGAAGCCTTCGGTTTAGTAAATCTGATTTAAAACTAGGATATCTTACTTTTTCTAATTATCTCGATGTTCTCTCTGTAAAGATCTTAATCATTTGCGATCGCCAGGTCGGAAAAGTGGGCGTTGATAGGGGGCGAGGAATATTCCTGACGATCTCCCTATCCCTGTTTCCTGAACTCTTTCGTCTCTTTGACCGTCTCCGATCGTGAAAATGTTTCCATATTCAGGGAAAGGCGATCGCCTTTCCAGGAGCCATCATCTTTTATTTTCCCCTAAAATTGAATTTATGGCATACTTTCGCTGCATTCATCCCCAAACTGGCATAATCACAACTTATAGAAAGGCGACGCGGTGGCTTAAGCTACCGCGTCATGCTAAAATCCAAAACACAGTATAGCTTCTTATGCCCTTTAGGGCAGGGCTTTAAACCCATTATTTTTGGTAAATGCGTATTTCTCTAAACTGGCTGCGCGAATTAATCGATTTGACGATCGCGCCGGAAGAATTAGCTCGCATCCTGACTATGGCAGGATTTGAAGTAGAAGCGATTGAAGACCGCCGTACCTGGGCTGATGGGGTAGTGATTGGCAAAGTTCTGGAATGTCTGCCCCACCCCAATGCCAATAAATTGAGTGTTTGTCGGGTAGATGCGGGAGGGAAGCCTCTGAATATTGTCTGCGGGGCGGCTAATGTCCGCGCAGGCATTTATGTCCCCGTAGCCACAGTGGGGACTTATTTGCCCAATGTTGATCTAAAAATTAAACCTGCTAAACTGCGGGGAGTCCCTTCGGAAGGGATGATTTGTTCTTTGGCGGAATTGGGTTTAGCCAAGGATTCGGCAGGTATTCATATTTTTGCCGAGGAAGATTTGGTCACGGGTAGCGATGTCCGTCCCCTACTGGGTCTAGATGACGTAATTTTAGACTTAACTGCCACGGCAAATCGGGCGGATGCCTTGAGTATGGTGGGGGTAGCGCGGGAAGTGGCAGCGCTGACGGGGGCAACGCTCCATCTGCCCTCAGTGCCGAAAATTACCGTTAAAGCTTCTAATAGCTTAGGTTTAAAGGTTTCAGAACCCACGGCTTGTCCCGCTTATATTGGTACGGTAATTGAAAAGGTGAAAATTGCCAGTTCCCCATTGTGGTTGCAACAGCGCTTGCAAGCAGCGGGAATGCGTCCAATTAATAACGTGGTGGATATTACCAATTATGTGTTGTTGGAATGGGGACAACCCTTGCACGCCTTTGACCGCGATCGCCTATTAACCGTAGCAGGGGGTTCTAAACTAACTATGGGGGTACGTTTGGCGAAGGCAGAAGAAGCTTTTACTACCCTGGATGGTCAAAATCGCCCCCTGCAAACCGCCAATTTACTGATTACTGCCAACAATCAACCAGTAGCTTTGGCGGGAGTTATGGGGGGAGAAGCGACGGAAGTTCACCAGGATACCCAAAATTTAGTTTTGGAAGCAGCTTTATTCGATCCTGCCACGATTCGCCGTTCGGCTCGCGCCCAAGGTTTACGAACGGAAGCTTCGGCTCGGTACGAACGGGGGGTAAATTGGGCAGAATTGGATATTGCCAACCATCGAGCCATCGCCCTAATTGGGGAAATTGCTGGTGGTGTTGCCGTTGCCCAAAAGATTGCTGATGGACGTTCTGACCCAGCAAGTTGGAGTCGTTCGGTAGAATTGCGTTTAGAAAGGATTAATCAGGTTTTAGGGCCGGTGAACTTGGGGGAAACCGATGGGGAACTGGTAGCGGAGGATGTGGAACGGATTTTAACTGCCTTGGGATGCAGTTTAACTCGTTTATCTTCCCTAGAGACAGAAACTACTTGGCAAGTGGTGGTTCCTCCCTACCGCTATCGGGATTTGGAACGGGAAATTGATTTAGTTGAAGAAATTGCCCGTCTCTACGGTTACGATAATTTCTGCGATACTTTGCCGGAAAAAACGGAACCGGGATATCTGCCTGTAGAAGAACAGTCGGCTAGACAACTCCGTGCGGCTTTCCGAGCGGCAGGATTGACAGAAGTGGTGCATTATTCCTATGCCGTGGATAAGAGCAGCGATAAACAGGTGGCGATCGCTAACCCTCTATTTGTAGAATACGCCACTCTCCGCTCGGAACTACTTTCTGGTCTAATTCAAGCCTTTCAATACAACCTGGAACAAGGCAATGGAGCTTTAAATGGGTTTGAAATCGGACGGGTATTCTGGCGAGAAGAAGATGGGTTAGTGGAAGCAGATGCGATCGCTGGTATCATTGGTGGCGATCCTAGTCAAGGTGTTTGGATTCGCAGCGGCAGGGAAAATCCCCTTACCTGGTTTGAAGCCAAAGGCATTCTAGAAAGCGTTTTTCAAACCCTGGGCATTACAGTAGAATATCAGCCCGACCGACGCGATGAACGTTTGCACCCCGGACGCACTGCTTCCCTATGGTTGCAAGGAGAACGTTTAGGCACTTTTGGACAATTGCATCCCCAATTGCGGCAAGAACGAGGTTTGCCAGAAGCTGTTTATGGTTTTGAACTGGATGCCGATGTCCTCTGGCAGCATCTAGCTGACGATAAATTACTCGTCCCACCCTTTAGTCCTTTTTCTAACTATCCCACCGCCGACCGAGATATTGCTTTTTTCTCCCCCATCCAAGTATCGGTAGGAGAAATTAAGCGTTCTGTTAGTCAAGCGGCGGGAAATTTACTGGCATCCGTAGAACTGTTTGATGAATATCGGGGTGAAAACGTCCCTACTGGACAGCGCAGTTTAGCCTTAAGACTAACTTATCGAGGCAGCGATCGCACTTTAACCGATGAGGAAATTGAAGCCGCCCATCAAAAAGTCCGCGATACGCTAGGGGAAAAATTCGGCGTTAGTCTCAGGAGTTAGGGAAAGTAAATATCTGAATTAACACTCACTCTTCCTTTGCGTTCTTTGCGCTAACTTTGCGCCCTTGGCGTTTTCTCTCCTAATCAAACATTAAATAGAAACAGCATCACATCCCCTTCTTGAACAATGTAACTTTTCCCTTCACTGCGGACTAAACCCTTTGCTTTAGCCGCATTCATAGAACCATTGGCAATCAAATCAGGATAAGCGACAGTTTCAGCCCGAATAAAACCCCGTTCAAAATCAGTGTGAATCACTCCCGCTGCTTGAGGGGCAGACATTCCGGCATGAATTGTCCAGGCGCGAGTTTCCTTGGGACCAGTGGTGAAATAAGTCCGCAAACCCAAAAGCTGATAAGTTGCCCGAATCAAAGATTTTAAACCACCTTCTTCCACACCCAAAGATGCTAAAAACTCGCTCCGTTCTTCCTCTGGCAAGTCCACTAATTCCGCTTCCACTTGGGCAGAGACAATTACTACTTGAGCATTGTCTTCCGCCGCAATTTTCCTCACTTCTTCCACAAACTGATTCCCAGAGGATAAGTCTTCCTCGGAGACATTAGCCGCGTAGATAATGGGCTTGTTAGTCAACAATCCCAAAATTTTAACGGCTTCTGATTCTTCTTCCGTTAAACTAACTCTTCGCGCCGCTTGTCCCTCATTTAACGCCTGACTTAATTTCTCCAAAGCTGCCAATTCAATTTGAGCATCTTTATTAGTTTTCGCCGTTTTGCGCGTCCGTTCAATCCGCCGATCGATTTGTCCTAAATCTGCTAAAACTAATTCCAAGTTAATGATGTCAATATCCCGCGCTGGATCAACAGAACCAGCTACATGAATGATATCGTCATTTTCAAAACAGCGGACAACATGAACAATAGCGTCCACTTCGCGAATATGAGACAAAAATTTATTTCCCAGTCCTTCCCCTTCGCTCGCACCTTTGACCAAACCCGCAATATCCACAAATTCTACCCGGGCGGGGACGGTTTGCTGGGAACCAGAAATTTTGGCAAGGACATTTAACCGCTCATCGGGAACTGATACCACACCCACATTGGGTTCAATGGTACAAAAGGGAAAGTTAGCGGCTTCGGCTTTAGCGTTAGCCACCAAAGCGTTGAACAGAGTTGATTTACCAACGTTAGGTAGTCCGACGATTCCAGCTCTAAGCATCTTAAAATTTAGGCGATGAGGACAAAATAGTAGGGAAGGAGAAAAAAACAGGCGATTTCAGATGGCTGAGATTTTCTGTCATCCTACAAAGAGAGAGAAATATTATGGCATCTCTCCAAATCAAACACTGTAGCAGGGATTGAGCCTCTCCCCAACCCCAAACCGCGATCGCTTATTGGATTCATCGGTTATCTACCATGCAATTTACCCCAAAGTCTCAAGCCAAAACCCCTTTACTAGATGCGATTCGGCAGTATGTGGATTTACCTCATGCGGCTTTTTATACTCCTGGACACAAACAAGGTAAGGGAATTTCGCCCTCTTTGAGCGAACTTCTTGGTGCAGCGGTATTTCGAGCCGATTTGTCGGAATTACCAGGATTAGACAATTTGCACGCTCCATCGGGGGCAATTCAGGAAGCTCAGGACTTGGCAGCAGAGGCGTTTGGAGCCGAAGCCACTTGGTTTTTAGCCAATGGTTCTACCAGCGGGATTATGGCGGCGATTTTGGCTACCTGTGGGACAGGGGATAAAATTATTCTGCCCCGGAATATCCATCAATGCGCGATCGCTGGTTTAATTCTCTCCGGTGCTACCCCAATTTTCATCAGTCCCGAATACGATCCTGCCCTCGATATCACTGGTAGCATTGTCCCAGCGGCGGTTGCTGCCGCCTTGGAAAAGCATCCCGATGCTAAGGCGGTGATGATGGTCTATCCGACTTACAATGGCGTATGCGGGGATATAGGGGCGATCGCGCGCCTTGTCCATCAGCACGGTATTCCCTTGTTAGTGGATGAAGCCCACGGCGCACACTTTCAGTTTCACCCTAACTTACCCCCCACTGCTCTATCTGGCGGCGCAGATTTAACTGTCCAATCCACCCATAAGGTTTTGGGGGCGCTCACTCAAGCTGCTATGCTCCACGTCCAAGGGGGTAGAATTGACCGAGAAAGATTGAGTAAAACTCTGCGGTTAGTCCAATCTAGCAGTCCCAGCTATTTATTGCTCGCCTCTTTAGATGCTGCGCGACAGCAAATGGCACTATTTGGGGAAAAATTGATGGGTAAAACTTTGGCATTGGCAGATGCAGCGCGATCGCGAATTGCTCAAATTCCGGGATTATCAGTGTTAGAAAACCTCAAATCTAGTCCTGGTTTTACTAATCTGGACAGGACTAGATTAACTGTCAATGTTTCCGCTTGGGGAATTAGTGGATTTGAAGTAGACGAACAACTGGCTGCCTTGGGTGTTCTGGCTGAATTACCCTCTTTGCAAAATATCACTTCAATTGTCAGTTTAGGTAATATTCCCAAAGATATTGACCAGCTAGTAACATCTTTGACTATCATCAGTCAAGGGCAAGATCCCCAAGCAAAACCTAATCCTTGGCAGGATATTTTTCAGCAATGGCAAGCCGAAATTCTCAATGTTCATCCCTCCTCCTTTGTCCTACAACCAGCCATTTCTCCCCGCGAAGCTTTCTTTGCTCCCACAATTGCTTTACCTTTAGAAAAAGCCATTGACTGTATTAGCGCCGAATTAGTTTGCCCCTATCCGCCGGGAATTCCGGTATTAATGCCGGGGGAAGAGATTGCCCCCGCCGCAGTGGATTATTTGCGGCAAATTGTAACTCTGGGAGGCAGTATTACTGGATGCAGCGACCCTAGTATTCAAACCTTGAAAGTTGTGCAAATTAACCAATAGAATTAGGGCGATCGCTCAACTTGTTCGCTCAGGATGCTTCGCTTGGCAATTGTTGGACTTGATCTATTGTTAACCCAGTTAATTGAGCAGTTAACTCTAGGGAAATTCCAGAGAGCAACATATTTCGAGCAATTTGGCAGACTCTAGCTTCTGCTTCAGCCATAGCTTCAGCCTTGCCTTCAGCCTTGCCTTCAGCTTTACCGACAGCCCTGCCTTCAGCCCTGCCCTCAGCCAGAATATCTTGGTAGATTGGTGATTCTCTCATAATGTCACTCCGCAAAATCCGCTTAACTAACTCCTGTTCTAATACTAACCCAGCTAAAACTGCTGTGGAGGCTGCCACATTGTTTTTTTGTCTTCTGTCCTCAATCTCTGCGATTTTTTGGGAAACTTGACGTAACAGCATTTCCTTGTTGATGGTTTTGCCTAAGATTGCTAGGGGCAACAACCCCACAGATTGCTGAAACACTTCTGGCGCTTGTTCCCATAATCTGATGACTTCAAACTGATGTTGGGTGTTGGGGATATCAAAAGTGGTTTGATACACCATTTCCGAACTGGTGGGCAACAAGTAAATCACGATTTGACGCATTTGCTTGTCGGGGAACTTGCGATAGACTCTGATCCGATAATCTAACATCCGAAATGGGATTGTCGGGTCAGGTCTAGTTTGGAATTCCAAATGCAAGACAATTTCCTCGGATTGGAGCAAGATCAGGCTATCAGCCCGAATCGGTTCCAGGGAAAGTTCCGTGGGTTTTAATTCGGTCAATGAAATTGGTTCTCCCAAGAGCCAGGTGGCAAAGTCGCGGGGAAAGGTTTCGGCTAGAAATTTACAGATGTTGTCGAACATGGGAGAATTTTAGCAAATCTCGTAATTTCTGTGTAGGGCGATCGCCTGCCCGTTAAACGCCTGCAGTATTATCAAGCAATTCTCTTTGACACTCTCAGGTCTAAAGACACCCTCGATTCTAACTTCAACCTAGACACTTACTCTACCAGGTTTTCACCAAGAGGAGTAGAGGTTTCTAGTCCATTAGCGTTACTTTGGGATTGCCCATCCCTAGCTTGTTTACCAAGATTTAGAATATTAATTGCCGCATTTGTATCTCTATGCAACTCACATCCACAATTACAAATATGGGTGCGGGTTGATAGAGATTTTTTCACTATTACCCCACAATTGCTGCATCTCTGCGAAGTGTAGTGGGGGGCAACCGGAATTGCCAATTTCTCAAATTTAGCGGCAAAATATTCTATCCATAGTCGAAACAAATACCAACTTGCGTCGCTAATTGATTTAGCTAAACAATGGTTTTTAACCAAATTTCTAACATTTAAATCTTCATAGACCACTAAGTCGTTAGACTTGCATACGTTCCGCGCCATTCTCTTGGCGTGTTCAATCCGTTGTCTACTTACTTTTAAATGTTTTTTCGCGTAAACTTTTCTGGCTTT
>CAKZHE010000233.1 GCA_936920195.1 uncultured cyanobacterium
TTTGGTATTATCCTGTTCCCCCCAAAGTTGGGGGGTTAGGGGGGCGATTATCATCCCGAAAATCAGTTCAGAAACTGTATGAACAGAAAGCCCCTAAAAAGGCACAAAGTCAACACCCTAGGTTCTGCCTCGCTTGGTTATCATTCGAGGCAGAGCCTCTTGATGTCGGTTCCCAGGCGGAGCCTAGGAACCAGTTTAAACCAGTTTAAACTTGATGAGAATCAGTTAATTGTTCAAAGTCCCTTTCCCAAGTTTGGGAGAAGTAAAGGACTCAGACATTTACTCCTCGTACAGCCTTGATGGTGCGTTACGCTAACGCTAACACACCCTACATTTACACCTTGTATTTGCCGCCTTTCTTGGGATCTGACCAATCGCAGGCATAACCCTTAGTTTCGGCTACATATTGATTCCAAGGAATTGGATCGACAGCCTTATCAGTCGAGTAAACTACCTTGAATAAACCATCGGGAGTAATTTCTCCAATTCGTACCACCTTCGATAAATGGTGATTGGCTTGTAAGGTAACTTTCCCTTCCGGCGCATCAAAAGTTTGCCCCACCGCTGCTGCACGGACTTTTTCTAAATCGTCAGCAGTTTTAGCTTTTTCCACCGCCTGCTTCCACAGATAAACCATGATATAGGCAGCTTCCATCGGATCATTAGTTACCCGTTCAGCGCCATATTTTTTCTTGAAAGCTTCGACAAACTTTTTATTCGCTGGCGTATCTACAGTTTGGAAGTAGTTCCAAGCCGCAAAATGACCTTTCAGGTACTCTGGGCCAATGGCTTTAACTTCTTCTTCGGCAATACTAACTGACATGACCGGATATTTATCCGGACCCAACCCAGCCCCTTGCATTTGTTTGAAGAAAGCCACATTGGTGTCGCCATTCAGGGTGTTGAAAATTACGCCACCTTTAGGCAAAGCCGCTTTAATTTTGGTAATTACCGGAGTAACTTCGGTATCGCCCAGTTTAATATAATCTTCGCCCACCGTTTTACCACCTTTGGCTTCTAACTGCGCCTTAATGATGGTGTTGGCAGTGCGGGGGAAAACGTAATCTGAACCGATGAGGAAGAATTCTTTGCCCTTTTGTTTCAGCAACCAATCCACTGCGGGTTCAATTTGTTGGTTGGGAGCAGCACCAGTGTAAAAAATGTTTTGCGAACATTCTTGACCTTCGTACTGGACAGGATACCAGAGCATATGTTTTTTGCTCTCGAACACTGGCAGTACGTTTTTGCGACTAGCAGAAGTCCAACAACCAAAGACTGTTACCACCTTATCTTGGTCGATTAGTTTAGTAGCTTTTTCTCTAAAAGTGTCCCAATTGGAAGCACCATCTTCAGTAATTGGTTCAATTTTCTTGCCTAGAACTCCCCCCGCTGCATTGATTTCTTCAATGGCTAGCAATTCAGCATCCACAACGCTTTTTTCGCTAATGGACATTGTGCCGCTGAGGGAATGCAAAATCCCGACTTTGATGGTGTTGCCACCACCTGTAGAGGCGCTACTCGGTGATGCACTTGGACTCGAACCACTAGCTTTAGGACTAGCAGCTTCCTTGGGGGGTTCAGCACAAGCTTTTAATAGCAGGCTGGCTCCTAAAGTTGTAGAACCATATAACAAAAACTTCCGTCTACCTAATTTGCTGCTCATGCGTGTCATGCACTCCATCACTCACCGAATATTCGCAGTTAAGCTGTGATATTAGTGCGATGCTCGCGGAAGAAAATGTTATCTACGATACCAAATCCTCAAGTTCCCGAACTGGACATCAGTGGCGAAAGCTAAATAATCTGCGTACCGACTGTATGTGGAGTAGCGGCGATCGCATTGACATACTCCCCGGCCTAAAGGCACGGGGATTCTAAGCTCAAACAGCAATTGCGAGCATTAGCCCGTCTGACATTGCCTAACTTAGCGGTTGATGCCCCAACCGCACAAATATTTTTAGCCGCGTTTTCATCCCGCCGATTCACCGATTGACAGGATGGACAACGCCATGCTCTCACCGATAAATCTAAACTGGATAAAACATGACCGCAGTGCGAACAAGTTTTACTGGATGGATACCAATGGTTAATAAAAATGATTTGTTTCCCCTTCTTAGCCGCCACCCATTCCAGAATTAAGAGAAATTCCCCAAAAGCTAAATCGGAAATTTTCCTTCCCCAAAGCCGCTGCATTCCTTTTAAGTTCAGCGTCTCAAAACACAAGACATCAAACCTATCAGTTAAATTGTGCGCCAGTTTCCAAAACCAATCAGTGCGACGGTTAGTCACATCCTCATACTTCCGAATCAGGTGTTTTCGCGATTGTTCGCGATTGTTTGAACCTATTTGTTTCCGAGAAAGTTGTTGACTAGCTTTCTTAATCGCCTTGAGAGATTGCTTGAGAAACTGCGGTGATTCAATGGTAGAACCATCAGAACAGGTGAGAAAGGTTTTTAAGCCAAAATCAAATCCAGCGATGCTACTCGGCTCGGATTTGATTGCCAATTCATTTCCACTATCTACAACTACCACTAGAAACAACTCTCCTAATGGGGTTCGCTTAATGGTTAAGGTCTTGACTTTACCTGGAATTTCTCTGGAATTCCAATACTGATAGACTCGGTTGCCAATCTTAATTCGATTGCCACCCAAAAACTTGTATCCGGCTTGCTTTAAGGTGAAAGACTTGTATTTCTTGACTTTCTTGAATCCGGGAGGTCTGACTCCTTTTTGATGATGTTTGAAAAACAACTGGTAGGCTTTCTCAATCCGCTGACAAATATCTTGTATGGCTTGAGAACCGACTAATTGCCAGAAAGGACGACGCTTTCTCAGTTTGGCGATATGAGACTGAAGTTTCGCACAGTGCAAGTGTTTGCCCCACATCCGGTAGTACCGTTTATGTAGCGCTATACAATGGTTATAAATTACCCCAGCCGCGTTGATGGTGCGCTTGAGGTATTTATTCCGTTGATGACTGTATAGTTTGAACTTCAGCGTCTTCATATTATGATTGTACGACCAAATTGTTCGGTATGCCAGTCATTGCCAATCAAATAAAATCGAATAAAAAGCCCTCGCTAGAAGGACGGGGCTTTAGACCCGTTTTTTTTGGTAAGATCGAAAAATCTGAGGATGGTTAAATGCAGAAGAATTCACAACCTCAAAATAGCAAGCGCCTAGCTCAATCCAGAAAGTTAGCGACTCAACCTAAAACTATAGTCAGCTTTAAATCCCCGCCCAAAAAGCCCCGCAAACGCAATTGGTTAGTTGGTTTAGGAGCCACCATTCTCCTCTTGGCGGCGGCGGGATTGATTGGGGGCGGCGCATGGATTAGCATTCAATTAATTATTGACCCCAATGCCATCATCTGGTTAAACCGCTTTTTACCTGCTTGGACGCGCATCCCCTTAGTAGCAAAAGACTCTTTGCAAACCCTAGAACAAATCGGGGAGGGAGTGACCCAGAAGGGATTATTTTTAGGTGAGTCAATCCCTCTCAACAGTCAGGGAACAGAAATTTTGCTCCCCATCATCAAGAAATTATCGAGTTGCGAAACGAACTGCCAGCAAATCGTAGAATTACGAGTTTACCAAGCGCAACGAGAACGGCAATATTACCAACTGATTAGTCAAACTATCCCTGTTGGTCCTGATGATGTGCAAATTGTCCCTATCCCAGAAAATCCAGAGGAATTCGCCTCTGTGCCTCGCACTCCCAGACAATTGCCCCTGACTAACCTCAGTCTGTTTGAAGGCAAAGTTCCCGCCCCAGGAGTTTGGCTGTTATTAACTGGCAGACTGGTGCAGGGCGATGCCCCAATCCTTTATGGGCAGGTAGTCCATTACAATCCTGCTACCTCCCACTTGGGTGTTTTGGCATCTTGGCACAGTCCCAGCGGACAAATACCTTCTTGGCAAGAAGTCACGGGAGGGGGATTGCCAGAATTAGTAGTTAATCAAACTTTAGGATTGGAACCTAAGTTTAGTATTTATCAGATCAAATCGCGCAACTTTGCTCCTGACCCAACTGATTTAGAAGAAATATTTTTAAATGAACGGGTGATGGATAATTCTACTTATCTTAATGCTTTGACTTTAGCAAATAATGGGTTGTGGTCGCCAGCGGAGGGATTATTAAAATCAATTAAAAAATTGCCGCCCAAAGCTCAAGCTCAGAGGGATGTAATTCACTGGCACGCCAAAATTTCTCAAGCTCAGGCAAAACAGTCTTGGGCAAGTCCGAGTCAACAGGTTTTAGTGAATTTAATTGATGGACGTTGGCGAGAAGCATTGGAAATATTTCAATCCGTGGAAGCCTCTGGACGTTCGGAAATTTCTAACAGTTTGAAAAGTGATTCTGGACGACTTTGGCGACGGGTAGAAGCAGCGCTGCGAGTGAAACTGGGGGTGGCAGATGCGGAAGCTTGGGGAGCATTAATTCTGGCGGTGCAGGAGGGTAGACCCAGGGCGATCGCTTGGTTGAAACAAAGATATAATCAAGTGGCTCCAGTCAAAGTTGCCAGTAAGCAGGGGTTAGCAGTTCCCAATCAACAAGCTCGCATTGAAGGATTGTTAGATTTACTAGATGTGGCCTTAGTTGAACAAGCCTCTGCCAGCAATCATTTAAGTCAAATTTTGGCAGTTGCCAACCCGGTGAAAGCAATAGCCTCCGATTGGCTGGCGTTGGATAGTGCCTTACCTACCAAAGAAGATGCCGAAGTTTGGTATCAGGTACAAGTGACAGCTTTTAATGATGGTCATAGCTGGCAAAAACCACCTTTTTCCACTGTATCTAGTCTATCAAAAGAGGAACAAATTCAACATTTGTCGAAATTGTTGGGATTAGATACGGATTTGCATTTAAAAATAGCCGTTTGGGATGCCAGCGGACAGCCGCAAACTGCCACCGCCACCATTAAGGGAGTGCGAGCTAAAAATGGACAGATTGAGTTATTGGCAGCCGGAGAAAAGCTGATTGATAGCCCCAAAACTCGTCCCCTAGCCTATTCTGAAACTGCTCTACAATGGATTACTCCAGAGTCAATTTCTTTAACTGATTTAAACCAATTACAACCGGAGTGGGGGAAAGTGTTACTCCCCTCTATATGGCGGGAGTTACAAAAAGTTGGTCAAATGCCAGCAGGAAAGGTTCCTAGTGCAGCGGAAATTTTACAATCGATTGGTCATTGGACAGTACAACCAGCAGAATTAATGGTTAAAAATCAACAGGCAGCAGTGTTGCATCTCTATGCCGATTCTGTCGGTGGTTTGACACAAGTCGCTACTGACGCAAAATCTCTGCGTCGGACGATGATTTTTGATCGGACTGGAGCAATAGTTTATAGTGAATTTACTAAAGATAAAGGGCGATCGCTCGCGGGAATTGCGGAACTAGGGGATGGTGGTTTACCCTGGTTAGTAGTGGGCAGCGATCGCAATTATAATTTCCTCCGTTGGTCCGATCAACGCCGCCGCTTTGAATAGGATAATTTGTCTCAATTCTCTTGTCGTCAGGCTTTGATGTGCCAATTGAGCAGTCCAGTGAATGTTTCTCAACAAATTCACAAGGAATTCACAAACCTAGAGGATAACAGGAATAGCAGGTTATTTTGTGTGTTCCACCTGTTGTTGACTCGGTTGAGTAGTCTTTCAGAGCTAATTTGAAGGACGAAAGGTAGAGGCGTTGGCAACAACGTCTCTACCACCTTTACCTAGATTGCTAGTCCAATCCTATTGGGGACGTTTAAGCCCACCTTTCCGTTTAACATTAAATCCATACAAATAGATTTCAGGTATATTAATTCGTTCATCCAAACGACTTTCTATAATTCCAAGTTGCAGTAGATATTTCAAAATCTCTTCAGGATTAGTAACAGGTGGTTGTTTTTCAGGACTCCATGTAGTTGATTTTACCCTCTCTAAAAATACTTCCTTTGGCATAGGAGCCGTTAAACTTACTAATCTCGTCTTGAGAGATTCTAGCCAAGGGTACTCTTCCTGTAATTCTCGAATTCTATCCTCTGAAGTTTTCATTAAAGCCCCTTGTAAATCAGAAGGTTGCAAAAGTAGCGGATTTTGTTCAACAGTCGAGTGCTGATCTCTTCGACTTTCTGCGGCTAAGGTAAATAACTTGAGAAAAGAACGTGGCGCAATTTGACCACCAGCATCCTGAAGGTGATTGGGAATCCAACGATAGGTAATTCCTTTTTTAGCATTAGCTCCCATATACTTACCAATCATCATTTCAATTAGGCTTTCAAACAATTTTTCATTTGATGTGGCAGTCCAGCCCAAACCAGTTTTGTTTTCAATAATCAACCCTGGGATATTTTGCAAATATTCTGTCATTTCATCACCAGAATTTGCCAGTCGTTTGACCAACAGTTGGTAAAGCCATGAATGTTTCCATTCCAAACGAATTTGATGGGCTTGCAGTTTGGAAGCATCAGGAAAACTCAAAAAATCCTCTCGAAATAGATCGGTACGCAAAAATATTTTGGGTTGTATTCTATCCCAACGCCGCCATCTATCGAGCCATAAAGCTAAAAGTTCTCGAATTGGACTTGCTAAGGCAGTATAGGAACCAACTAATCGATCTAATTCATCATAAGTGACAAATAACCAATCATCTGCTTCAATGAGTTTTTGATCTAATGTATCTAAAATGGAATTGAGTTTTTCAAGATTTTGATAGACAATGGGTTTCCAAATTGATAAACTAGGTAATTTATTTCTGAGAATTGTCCCTATCTCTGTCCCTATCTCTGTCCTTATTTGTTCAATCAGAAAATTTTGGAATTTAAAATCTTCTTGCTGTAATAAAACACCTAAAATTAAACCAATCCAGAAACTACGCCATTCAATATTGCTAGCATTATTCATTTCTTTCTCAACACTTTCTGGCGTGGGAAATCGCTGCTCTACTTTGCGAGTTCTTCCAAATCCAGCTATCCATTTAGTTTTTTCCAAGGGAGGTAAGGCTCTAATTCCCAAGCTTTCAACTAAAGATTCTCTTCCAGAAGGAATGGCGAGTAAACGGAATAATTCTGTTTTGCCTACGCCCCGTCCTCCTAGTATTAATAATGTATTTGATTCTAAAGCCGAACGATAGTTTGGTATAGGTAAAAAGTTTTTTAAGAATTGCTCCTCATCATCGCTTTCATTTTCAGCAGTCCCGCGACCAGGGGCAATATTGATAATTAATTCGAGTAGTTTTGGTTTATTAAATTCACTCATGGCTTTAATTTATCTACGTTTTTAAATTCACGTTTAAAAAGGTCACATAACTTTTCTGCAATACCCTGATAATGGGGATTAGTCATTATGTTTACGAGGGCTGAGAGTCGATCTGATTCTTCTGGAGTTGAGTTACGAGAAAATAGAGCTATGTCTCCGCGTAGACTCTCCTGATATGGAACAACAATAGGATAAAATGGCTGATCCTTATCGGTAGAATTAGGAACATTTTCATTTCTATAGTAATATTTTTCTTTAAAAAGATCGTAGGCTTGTTCCCGAAATTCTGTCAATTCTGTTTCTCGCCCTGAGATTCCGATGGCTGGAGCCATTGAATGGACAAAAATTAATGGCAAACGGTCATCAACTCCAGGACTTGCTAAATGTCGAATAACATGGGTTAGTCCAGCCCAACTTTGGCGCGATTGAGTTCCAAAGATAACTACTCCATGGGAGAGATTCGCGATCGCCAAGCCACCAATATCGTGAAAACCAGCCCTAGCATCCATCAAAATGAAATCTAATGGTTTTGCTGCATTGTTTAATTCCTTTAACATATCCACCATTGTACTTTGCAGTTCGCCATTCACAAGATTCTGAAAGTCCAATCTGGCTAATTTTTCCAAATAGTTATCATCTACTGTTCCGGCGGGAAGCAATTGCAATGTTTCTCCATTATCACCTAGTAATTTCACGTCATTAATAGGTATAATGTGAGTGCGAAGTTTCCAATCGTCTTCTTGAATCTTCTTTTCCAGTAAATAATCAATTACACCTGGTTTATCGGATTTATCGGATTTATCGGGGTTATCTGGTGAAAAAATTGTAGCCAAGCCCGGGGCTTCTAAATCGAGGTCAACAATGGCAACGCGATGACCGTTACGGGCTAAAGTCAATGCAGTAGCAACGAGGGTACTGGTTCGTCCCACACCTCCTTTAAAGGAGAAAAAAGATACGATCGCGGGTTTATGTTTTTCATAAACTTGTTTCTCTTTCCAAGGTGGTTTACCTACTTTCTTATCTGTCCATGCCTGTTTAGCAATGTGGCGCTCAAGAATATACCAACGAGGCGAACCTGATTCTTCATCCCAAGATGCGAAAACTCTTTCAGCCTTAATAGTATCAATTAAAGCTTGATAACCGTCTTTCTCCCCTTCTGGCAGCCAAATGTCCTCTCCATAATACTTTTCAAGTTTGCTAGATAAACAGATATTTAGATCGGCAATTTCTGTTTCTTCAATGGGAGAGTCTTTCAATGGTTCTAGAAAAAGTCTGATTTTTCCTTTAATGTCACGAATAATTGTGATTGACTCAAGCTTCGGGACGAGTGAATGCACCACGCTTTGTTCCTTAAAGCATTCCTGCACCCGATCGAAAGTTTCACCAAAACTGATTGTCATTCTTTAAATATCCTGACTGGAAATTGAGCCATTTAGCACTAAGTTAGGGATTATTTCTCGATAAATTTCTCCGGCACGTTGAACGGCAATGTTAGCATCAGCTTCAGCCCAAAGTCCAGATTCGGCATATCTCCTCTCTGGATGATCTTGAGCTAGAACCGTACCAACTATTCGTGAAGTTGGAAGTTGCCTATCCAGAATAGGATAGAGAACCCGCAAGCGTTCCATTGCCCTTCCCTCAAGTTCGGTGAGCTTGTGTCCATATTTTTTTACTGCACCTCGATCGGGCTTAAAGTGTTGCTCAACAAGTACCTTGAAACAACATTCTACAACATAACCTGCTAGGTAAACGGCGTTGTCCCACCGTTGCTCTCTCAAAAGAATTTGGGCATCCTGTAGATGCCTGCTGGCTGAGTTGGAAAAGGACTCTGGCATTTGTAAAATTTTAGCTAATCCTGTTGGCGAGCAAATTGATTGGCTCCGGCTAAGGAAAGGGCGATCGCAATTGCCAACAAAACCGGGATGGAGTACCAGGGAAACTGGGATAAGGGCAAGTAGGCGGCGGCTCGCAAGCCTACGCTGGTATAAGTCAGGGGGAGCAGATAAACGATTGCTTTCAGCACCGGGGGTAAGGTGGCAGGATCGAAAAATGTTGCGCCCAAGAAGGACATGGGGACAATCAGGAAATTATTGTAAATCCCCACGCTTTCTAAGGATTTGACGCTCAACCCAACTAAAACCCCAATCCCCGCAAAGACGGCACAATTGAGAACTAGCAGCAGCAAAAATAAGGGATTGAGAAAGCTCCAGAGCTTGCCAGTAAACAGCACAGCTACTAAAATGACACTACCAGAAGTCATTAGCCCTCGGACTACGCCTGCTAGCATTTTGCCCAAGTAGAGGGAGAGGGGATGAATGGGTAGCAACAGGGTTTCTTCAAAGGTTTTGGAAAAAAGGCGATCGCCGCAAATCGAAAACGTTGTCCCACCAAAGCTGATCGCCATCGAAGATAGGGCGACCATTCCCGGTAGGATAAATTCCAGGTAGTTGCTATATTCAGATCCAATGCCTGCTCCCGGCTTGATGGAACTGCCCAAACCCAAGCCAAAGGCTAAAATGTAAATTAGGGGGGAAATCAGTCCAGAGGCAGCAACTTGGACGATCCGGACGCGCAATTCTAGCCAGTCGCCCCAAAAAACCGTTAGACTGTCAGCTAGGAAAGTTGAAATTGGCAAGCCTATAGAACTTGGGCGCATCGTTAGCGATTGGGGAGATTTCACAAATTTAGCCATAATTTTTTAGATTCAATAACAATCCTAATTCCCTTCTTATGAGAAGTAAATCAAAACAGTCCGCTAAATCTTCTAAGGCCGTCTCCTCACCTTTTAACTACACCTCTCTGGCACTTTTGGGAGGAATATTTGTGTTGGGCATTGGCGTGGGCATTGCTTTTAGTTCCACTGCCACTTTTAGCGCTACCAATGTGGTTTCCCGCGATTTTATTGATGCCAGCGCCCCCAATAAAGACATCTGCGTGCAGTTTGGGGCGAGCGCGATGGTGATGGATACCCGGCTCTTTGTGACGATGAACCCGTTTAATGTGTATATTTCCCAGCCCAGTATGCGCCCGGGATGCGTTCTGCGGACTAATAACTGGGCGGTGTTAGAACAAAGGAAGTTGGTGACAGGAGATCAGGTGCGGGATTGTAAAAACCGGATGAATACTTTTGGTTTTACTGGAGCTTTAGAAAGTTCTCCAGAGATTAGTTGCATCTATCAAAATGATTCGGCCAAAAATCTCTTTTTCAATCAACCGGGTACAGGTGCGCCGCTGCCAGAAAATAATCAGTTTTAACGGAAGTCCGAAGTTAGTTGGACGGAAAGAACCTGCCCCGGTTGAATGGTAATGGCTTCGGGAGCCACAATGTAGGTGGTGGCGGCTCCGAGGGCAGCACCTCCCAATAAGCCTAAACCGCCGGAAAATCCCCCCAAAATGACTACTGCCAAGGCTCCGAGGGCAGAATTGCCAATAACTTGATTTTGGGTAACTTGTTTAGCGTTGCCTAGGGGTTCGGAAATGGCTTCAAAGGGGAGATTATTTTGTCCGCCGAGGGCGATCGCTTGCACCACAAACCGACTGAGAGTATTATTGGTCTGAAAGCGTCCGATGACTGGAGTCCCAACCGGAGCAATTATTTTACCATAGCGATCGCGCAAATTATCTTGCAATAACAGCACTTCTTGACGAGATTCCCCGGCTTGCAGCGTCAGGGTGTTTTCTCCGGCATAACGTAAATTTACCTTCGAGCCAGCTGCCAGCAAAACATCGGCAGGTATGACTCTCCCCCCCGGATTGCAAGGGTATCTCCCCCCTAGGATCGGTTCGCCAAAATTAATGTTACAACTCGATTCTGGAACTGGAATTTCTGATGGAGGAATAAATTCTGGGAGCAGTGGCTCAATTGGTTGCCCACCAGGGTAAGCTGGCAAAAGCGGCGATCTCCGGCTAGGGTAATTTGGCAGTTGCCTCGGCACTGGTGGCAATAAGGATGGAGAACTGGCAATAACAGGCCGCAATACCCAAATATTGCCATTCAAGGTCGAGCTTACCCTTTGCAGGCTAATTTGGGAAGAATCTAGCCAGACATCCGGGGCTAAATCGAGGACAATGCGGGTAGTATTGGCCTGAAATTGCGATACCCGAATTTGTTGCACTGCACCCAAATAATCTTGCCTGGTAGAGACATTACCTAGTCTAGTGTTGGGTAAATCGATGGCAATCCGAGTCGGTTGGTCTAAAACCGAATATCGCGGGATTGTCCCATCATTTAACACCATTTGCAGCTGATTGGTATTGGGGTCAAATCGCCAATCTAGCAGGCTCGCCGCCTGAACTGGCTGCACAAAAACTACACTGGTGGATGAGGCGAAAATGCCAGCGAGGGCAAAGTTAACGAGCAAGTGGGGGCGCGGTGGAAATCCCATACAGATTTTCCTCTATAGCATCTTTTTAATGTTAATGGTGAGATCGCGATCGCTAGTTTTTAGCCCAGCGATCGCGATCGCCACTGATGAGTGTCACTCATTACTAGCACCAAGGGTCACAAAAGTAAAGAGAGTGCGATCGCCATAGATGTTCCTGGCAACTCCCATACTGAAGGTAGGAAATAAAAAAATTATTAAAAGTGATATGTTGCTGAGTCATAACAGGGGATCGTCTAGGGCTGCTAGAAAAGCCAAGGGGTTAGGAAAGGTGACGCAGAACCTAGCTCAACCACTCAGGCATCTGAAACCAGTCGAGCATGATATGGTTAAAACTATTAAGCGCAAGCAGGCGGATGTTGATTTGCAATTAGCAGCAGACTATCGCAGTATTTTTGAAAATGCGGTAGAAGGAATTTTTCAAACTACCCTAGATGGCAGTTATCTAAATGCGAATCCAGCCTTAGCCCGCATTTATGGCTACGAATCTGCCCAAGAATTGATCGCTAATTTGCGTTGCCACGATCGAAATTTATATGTTAATCCGCAACGCCGAACAGAATTTTGGCAATTGCTGGAACAAAATGATGCGGTGACTGGCTTCGAGTCCCAAGTTTATCGCCGAGATGGTCAGATTATTTGGATTTTAGAAAATGCTCGCGCTGTCCGCGATCCTGATGGTAGTTTGCTTTATTGTGAAGGCTTTGTCTCTGATATTACGGAACGCAAACTAGCGGAAGAAAAACTGCGACTTTCGGAAGAAAAACTGCGGGAACAAGCCCAGCAGCTAGAAGCAACTTTGCAACAGCTAGGACACACTAAATCCCAATTAATTCAAAGCGAAAAATTATCTAGTTTAGGCCAAATGCTGGCGGGAGTCGCCCATGAAATTAACAATCCAGTCACATTTGTTTGTGGCAATCTTAGCCATAGCGGTCAGTACGCTCAAGATTTGCTGAGTTTGTTGGAATTATATCAAAAATATTATCCGAATGCCGCGCCAGAAATTGCCGCAGAAATTGAAGCCATCGATCTAGAGTTTTTAAAAATAGATTTTCCTAAAACTTTGTCTTCAATGCAAATGGGGGCAGACAGAATTCGGCAAATTGTCCAATCTTTGCGAAGCTTTGCCCGGATAGACGAAGCGCAAATGAAGGCAGTAGACTTGCACGAAGGTATTGACAGCACCCTGTTAATTTTACAAAACCGCCTCAAAGCGACGGGAAATAAAGCCGCGATCGCTGTTCTGAAAGAATACGATGATTTACCCCTAGTGGAATGCTATGCGGGTTTAATGAATCAAGTATTTATGAATATTTTGTGTAATGCCATTGATGCCCTGGAAGATTACGATCGCCAGCGATCGCCTGCGGATATTGAACAACGTCCTAGTCGGATTAGAATTCGCACCGACGTAGTAGATAATAACTGTATAGAAGTGCGGATTGCCGACAATGGACCGGGAATGTCAGAAGAAGTTCGTCAGCGAATTTTTGAGTCTTTCTTTACTACCAAACCCAGGGAAAAAGGCACTGGTTTAGGACTATCAATTAGCCATGAAATTGTGGTTGTGAAGCATAACGGCGAATTAACTTGTATTTCTGCTCCGGAACAAGGAACAGAATTTGTGATCAAGATTCCCATTCAGCCAACTACATAGCTGTTAAATCCTCAGTAGAGCTTTTGGTTGATGAGGACGCGATCGCGCCCTCATTATAGCGCAATACAGTTCAGTTAACTAAGTTCGTAGTTGGGCTTCAGCCCTAATCCGGAGAGGGCTGAAGCCCAACTACGAAC
>CAKZHE010000234.1 GCA_936920195.1 uncultured cyanobacterium
AACACGTGAGCAGCCCATTACCACTTTAATCTGTTTTTCTCTCAGTTATATATTTAGGTCTGGTTCTTTTTCTGATCTCTTCGTCACAGTCAAGTACATCAGTATTTTTCAGGACACATAAACAACAATTTTTCCGGTTCCAGTGAACGAAAATACGCACGCCACTGTATAATATTTGACAGGAAGAATCCCGAACCAATGAAACCACAGGATTCTAAGCCCCGCCCCTTTTTAACCAGATATAAATACAAACTACAACAAAAGGTGTAGGAGTAAGTGACCTGACATAACTTTTTAAGTAAAGAATGTTGACTCATTGTCAAGAAGCAGGACTCGACTGGGAAAAGATAATGGAGAAAGAAAGAGCGAGAGAGAGGGGTAAATGCTACAATGAGTATTAAAAACGACTGTACGAAAACGTCGTCGCTTGCTGCTGAGCTGCATATATTCCAAAAGTCAGATTTTTTTTGTATTTAACCCTCTTTTTCCCTCAATCAATAATCGTAGTAGTTTTGCTATAATCCTTTGTTTAAGTACATTATGCATGTAATGTAACATATTTTTTTTTTATTCCAAAAATTAAATAATAAAATTTACTTCTGTATGCCAGATGATTATTTTAATGTTGTGTGACTCATTTTTTTTATTTTTACTTGGTGTTGGTGTCTGTTTTTGATTTATCTTTTTTGATTTTTGGTTTGTGGTAGCTTGTTTTTGATTTTTTTGTGGGGTAATGGAGAGAGGGAAGAGAGAACAGTGAACAGGGAATTGGGAATTGGGAATAAAAGGAGTTCTTGCTAATTCTCCGTCTCCCTATCACCCCAACTCCCCATCACCCCATCACCCCATCACCCCACCACCCCATCACCCCATCACCCACTGAGTTGTGAACTTAGTGGGTTTTCATTGCCTATCAATACTAGATTTGAGCTAAAGTAAATAGCAATACAAATCCTTTCGCAGGTAACTATCTATCGTGTTTGTCCTCAGTGGCTATGAATACTTTCTAGGCTTCTTGCTGGCTTGCAGTTCCGTCCCCTTTTTGGCGTTGACTGCTGCCAAGCTGTTGCGACCAGGCGGCACTAGCCCAGAGCGACGCACCACCTACGAATCAGGTATGGAACCGATTGGGGGTGCGTGGATTCAGTTCAATATCCGCTACTATATGTTTGCCCTGGTGTTTGTCGTCTTTGACGTGGAAACCGTTTTCCTTTATCCTTGGGCGGTATCTTTCAGCAAGTTGGGACTGTTGGCTTTTATTGAAGCCCTGATCTTTATTGCAATTCTTGTGGTTGCCCTAGTCTACGCTTGGCGCAAAGGCGCATTGGAATGGTCATGACAAATATTACCGAAGCCCCCAAAGAAAGAATTATCAACCCGATTGAGCGTCCCCCAGTTACTCAAGACCTCTCGGAAAACGTCATCCTCACCACTGTTGATGACCTCTACAACTGGGCGCGGCTATCGAGCCTGTGGCCTTTAATGTTTGGTACGGCCTGTTGCTTCATTGAATTTGCGGCGATGATTGGCTCCCGGTTTGATTTTGACCGTTTTGGTCTTGTCCCCCGCGCCACCACCAGACAAGCGGATTTAATTATTACCGCTGGCACAATTACGATGAAGATGGCTCCAGCTTTGGTACGACTCTACGACCAAATGCCGGAACCCAAGTATGTAATTGCTATGGGTGCTTGCACCATTACCGGGGGGATGTTCAGCGCTGACTCGCCTACGGCAGTGCGAGGAGTAGACAAGCTGATTCCGGTGGATGTTTATATTCCTGGTTGTCCTCCCCGTCCCGAAGCAATTATGGACGCAATTATTAAGTTGCGGAAAAAAGTTGCCAATGAATCCATTCAGGAGCGAGGCATCCTGAAACAGACGCATCGTTATTACAGCACTTCCCACAAAATGAAGGTAGTGCCAGAGATTTTGACAGGCACATATATCAAGTCGGCAACTCGTCAACAACCGCCGAAGGAGTTGGCAGCAGCCATCGGAATGCCTATTCCCCCTGCCCTATTAACTGCCAAGAAGGAGGAAGAGCGTCGTGGCTGAAGCATCGCAAGCTGATGGAAAAATAGTTGAAACTGGCAAGATTTCGCGCTGGTTAAAGGAAAATGGCTTTGAACATGAAGCCCTAGAACCAGATCATTTGGGTGTAGAAATTATTAAAGTTCCGGCAGATTTCCTGTTGCCAATTTCTACAGCACTCTACGCCTACGGATTCAATTATCTCCAGTGTCAAGGCGGTTACGATACGGAACCAGGGGGAGATTTGGTCAGTTTCTATCATCTAATTAAGGTGAGCGATAATCCTGACCATCCGGAAGAAGTACGAGTGAAGGTGTTTTTGCCCAGGGAAAATCCGAGCGTGCCTTCGGTTTACTGGATTTGGAAAGCTGCGGATTGGCAAGAACGGGAAACCTACGATATGTATGGGATTGTCTTTGAGGGACACCCGAATCTGAAGCGGTTGCTGATGCCAGAAGACTGGGTTGGTTGGCCTTTGCGGAAGGATTACATTTCGCCGGAATTCTACGAGTTGCAAGACGCTTATTAACTTCGGTATCAAATGAATTTCCGAAGAACTGCCTATAGCAATGCTCAACAGGCGATCGCTAACTGGCAAAATAATCAGCGATAATTGTCCAAGATGTAGAGGCGTTGCCGTTAACGTCTCTACAAACTCATTCACAGGACTTACGCAACTATGCTAGGAATAGGGGCAACCACGGGGGGATTGCCCCTACAAAACACTATATGTAGATGGTCTGCGTAAGTCCTGATTCAATCCGTTTCGTTCCTAAATGTTGCAGCACAAGAAAGTTGTACTTTGTCTAGAATAATTTTCACCCCATTGACAATTACATCAGGTTGATCTGTCCACACAAAATGACTGCTACTATCGGCTGGCAGTTGAATACAGTCTGTTGATAAAGTAGATAACTCTGCGTGCATTTTATCTCGCAATTTATCAGCACTACGGAGAGGAATGAAAGTTGTCCAAAAGGCGGGTTTGAAAAAATGACTAGATTTGATGTTAACAATCGGCATTTGACCAAATTGGCTGGCAATCCTAACTTGACGGGCGCTGCTGTTTAAAGCTAACATTTCGCGTGTCATGGTAATCCAGTGTTTGGCTCGGCAAAAAGAACGTTTTACTGGATTAAGAGCGTTTTTAGAGAACTTCTTTAATTCAGGTTTCAATAATTCAAATATTCCCCATACCTTCAACACTCGAATAATCCCCAAGATAGAGCCTAGAGCAGAAATGGCAAAACCTGAAATAAAGAAGAATTTTAAAAGTTGTAACTGAAGGGGCATTCGTAGCATTTCTTTTTCATGCAACCCGTCTGTAAGTACCATACCGACAACTTTTTCAGGAAATCGATGGGCATACAATCTCATATTATAGCTGCCAAAGGAATCTCCGAGCAAAATGTAGGGCGGAGCAATTTCTGCTTGGTTAAGTAGTGTATTTAATTCGGTGACGATGCGATCGCTTGTGCGAGGATAGGGACTAATATCGCTCCATCCATATCCAGCGCGATCGTAGATACATACTTTGGCTAATTTTGTCAATTCTTCAATTAGCAAATAACCTTCGATTCCGCCTAAACTGTGGTCGATAATAATTGTGGGGCTACCCGATCCTAGCACAGAAAGATGCAGTCGATATCCCCCAACATCAAACAATTTACCTGGTGGCGGTTGACGATTTTCCAACTGGCAAGCGATCGCTTGATAGATGGTAGTAATAGTTAGTACAATAAAGTTGGTAGGCATTAAATCTAAGTTATTTTTCTCGGTTTTGAATTTCAACCCAGTTAGGCAATGGGGAATAAGAGAATAGTAGCTGATGAAAATGGGCTACTATACTATACTATGGGCTGATATTAAGTAAGAAAATTTAAACTGAAAAAGAATTGCCACAGCTACAAGTTTGGGTGGCGTTGGGATTATAGAAGCGGAAAGCGCCGCCCATTAAGTCTTCTGAGTAATCTAGAGTTAGACCATTGACATAATTGGCGCTACGATCGTCGATCAGAACTTGAATACCGTCGCAATCAATCAGGCGATCGCTAGTTTGGACAACTCGATCGAAGTCTATTGTATACAGAAAAGCTGCACAACCACCAGATTGCACGCCTAAACGTAAGGGAACTTGAGCCAGATGGCGTTTAGATTGCAGGCGCTTAATCTCGTTGGCGGCGGCACTACTAAGATAAATCATGGAGGAAACAGGGAACAGGGAACAGGGAATAGGGAAAGGGGAATTAGGAATTTAAACTGGTTCCTAGGCTCTGCCTGGAAACCAGTTTAAGTAAATAATATGTCAAAATAAGGGCAATTATTGGGAAATTGGGGCTATGGTCTGGATAGCTGGTGAAAAATTGCCTTTTCGGGTATTTCAATTTGAGGTGGTGACGGTAAATGCTCAAGGAAAAGAAATTAACCGTCGCCAGCAGTCGGGGCAGTTTTTCCCAGAGGATTTGGGTGGGGGAGTAATCCTGGAAATGGTAGCGATTCCTGGGGGCAGTTTTGTGATGGGTTCCCCAGATGATGAGCCGGAACGGAATAATGAAAGTCCTAGGCACTTAGTTGATGTTGCTGGATTTCTGATGGGAAAATTCCCGGTAACGCAGGCGCAGTGGCGAGCGGTGGCAGCGTTGCCTAAGATTAACACAGACTTAGATCCCGATCCATCTCAATTTAAGGGAGCAAATCGACCTGTGGAGCAGGTATCTTGGGACGAGGCGATGGAGTTTTGTGGGCGGTTGTCGAAGAAAACAGGACGCAATTACCGATTGCCGAGCGAGGCGGAATGGGAATATGCCTGTAGAGCGGGAACAAATACACCATTTCATTTTGGGGAGACGATTACCAGCGATTTAGCAAATTACAATGGCAATTATGTTTATGGTGCTGCACCAAAGGGCAAATATCGGAAAGAAACAACTCCTGTAGGCAGTTTTAAGATAGCTAATGCCTTTGGGTTATACGATATGCACGGTAATGTCTGGGAATGGTGTGCGGATGACTGGCATGAGAACTATGAAGGCGCACCTAATGATGGGAGTATATGGTCATCTAGTGATGAAATTGTCAAACGGGTGCTACGCGGTGGTTCGTGGTACTTCAATCCGAGGAATTGCCGTTCGGCTTTTCGTGCTAGGAACAATCACGGCAACAGGTACGACCTCATCGGCTTTCGGGCTGTCTGCTCCGTTGAGTGAATTCTTCTTACCCTTTACCCTTTTCCCCTCTTGCCCTTTACACTTCTTTATTTTGTCCCATCGTTAGGCGGAAATTTTTTTAGTTTGTAGTTGGGCTTTAGCCCCAATCCGGAAGGGCTAAAGCCCAACTACAAACCTATTGAAAAGTTGAACGATAATCGGGGCGGGTTGATTTAGGTGGTTGGTGAGGATGAAAATTGATTCTCAAACCCGCCCCTACATCAATTGCTGAATTCGGTTGTGGTTTGGGATGGCGATCGCCCTTATACCTCGATAATACCATTCCCTGAGCAATATTCGTACTTACTTAACTTGAGGGGCGCGGGAATAATCGTCTTGAAAGCGCACAATGTCATCTTCGCCCAAATATTCCCCATTTTGAACTTCAATTAAAACCAAGGGAATCACGCCGGGATTTTCTAGACGGTGAGTGGTGCATTGCGGCACATAGGTAGATTGATTGCTACTGAGAACTAATTCCGCATCTCCACAGGAAACCTTGGCAGTGCCAGAAACCACAATCCAGTGTTCGCTGCGGTGGTAGTGCATTTGCAAACTGAGACGATGACCGGGCTTAACTTCAATTCGTTTAATTTTATAACCGCGAGCTTCTTCGAGGATAGTGAATGAACCCCAAGGACGGAGTTCAGTCGCTGCTACCCCTTTCAATCCATTCAGGGTAAGGGGGAAGGCAGGAACTTGAGCAACTTCTTGTGGTTGAGCCATGATTTTTTCTCCTGAGAGCCGCAACAAAATTTAGAATTTGAGGACTGATGAACTAGGGAAGCATTTTCCGATGCGATTAAGCTAGCGCCTAGCTTCGCGATCGCCCTAAACTCAACATACCAAAGCAATAGGCTGCTTTGTCACCCCATTTACCCCAGTTGAGTCAATTTATATCAACTCTTTATCTGCGAAAAGTTTGACTTTAATGAAGCTTTAAAACTAAGGATTGGATTGGATAAAAATACCTAAACCGTTGTGGACTCGTGCCGCCGTCACTGCCGAACGATCAATTAATTGTCCCCCTAAATAGAGACTGGTGGAACTACCACCATCCAAGTTTAAAGCGTCAACGGCTCCCATAACTTGCATGATTTGAGCCACTTCCTTTAAGTTTGGTCCAGGACCACCAACCCTTTGACGAACCGAAGCAATAATTAACGTACCATTGGCAGTTGTCCCGACAGCACTGCGGATAGCCGCTTCGGTAATGAAGTCATCTCGGAATTTTTCGGCTTTGGCATCCAGGACAATTTGCCGATTTTGCAGCAACAGAGGTCCAGCACCGATGATATTGGGGTAGCGATTGAAGTCGTCGGGTAAGGTGCTGGTGTTGATATCGAGGATTGCACCAGCAGCTAATAAATTAGCCGCATTGGGAATGGCGCGAAGGGTTAGCAGGTAGCCGTCAGAAGGAATCGGAAAGGCAGTTTTGCCAACTTTGCCGCCAGCTAGTTGACTGGTGACAGTATCACTTTGGACAACCACGATGATTTCATCATCAATTAAGGGTGTGTAGGTTGCGCCCCATTCCGGAGTGTACCGGGCAATGCCTGCTTGGACATAACCGCTGTTGAGGAAGAGAATGGGCAGACTTTGCCCGCTTTCGGAAATAGTTAGGGTTTCTTGAAAGCCGAGACGACCAATTTTGACATTGCCGAGATCGTTCCAAGCGATCGCCCCCCGATTTAGAATCGGACTAGACAACCATTTGTTATCTCGTCGAATTGCTCCTAAAGGAAGTTTTTCGTTGCGATTGAAAAATCCCCCATTGATGGCAGCTACAGCTTCCGACTGTCGAGCCATCTGAACTAGGGGATTTATCCCTACTACAGTACCAGATTGACCTAAGATTGGTTTGAGGGTGATGCCGGGACTGCGGAGATTCACTTCTAGCCAAGTGACTAGAAAGCGGGAACTACCTAAATTAATGTATTGTTCTCGCCAACGCAATCCCGAAGACCAGAGAAGATCGCGGTTAATGGGTAATTCCGGAGCAATATCAATTACGATCCGATTGGGATCGGGAATTGTCCAGACTTGGGAACGCCAACCATTCGGTAAATCAACTTGAATCGTAGTTTGATTTTGGGCGCTTTCAACTTTTAATCCAGCTAAACTGGGTTCCGGAGTTGGCGCAGCCTGAAAAATTGGTAAATTTAAAGGGTTTGCTGTGGGAGGTTTAAATTTATCCAACAATGCGGGGTCAGCAGTTGCTTCCAAGGTAATGACTGCCGTACCATTTTGTTGACTAACTTGCCACGGTACTGGACGATCGAGATCGATGACAATGCGATCGCCCCAGGCTTGTTTTCCCCGACGAACATCCATTGCTCGCCCAGTGGGAGAATTAATTTTTAGGTTTTCCCCATTGGCTTGCAACTCCCATCCCACCACTTTCGCAAAGTCGGTAATATCTAGATAGCGATAACCTCCTGTTTGCCAAGCTGCTAAAGTTACAGGTTTGAGGCTGTTGGCGGAAAACCACTGTACAGCTTGACGAGAAGCATTATTGCCATTCAGTAGTTCCACCCCCAAATGCTGCATCAAACCAATATCCCCAATCCCCGTTCTGATTTCCGTTCCTACTTGCCACTGTTTCCAAGCCAGCACTCTCGTCCTACCATTTAAAATTATCTGAGTTCCCTGGGCAACTACTTGGGGGGCGCTCAGAGATTTCGTCAAGCGGTAATTAAGTGGTTTGCCTTTCCTTGATGGCTTCTGGGTTTTTACCTGTTGTTGGCGAATTACTGCCAATGCTTTAGTTGAGAGCATCTGAGCCGCAGTCAAAACGCTATTAGAATTGGTAATAACTAGGGTTTTCGGTTGGGGGGGAACAGTCGCCGTCGCTAAATATAGTCCAGCGGCAATTACAGGCGGTAGGGAAAG
Source organism: uncultured cyanobacterium (assembly GCA_936920195.1). Lineage (GTDB taxonomy): Bacteria > Cyanobacteriota > Cyanobacteriia > Cyanobacteriales > FACHB-T130 > CAKZHE01. The sequence continues at coordinate 8,133 of CAKZHE010000234.1, forward strand.
GAAAATCGGGTACGTGGGCATGGTCTAGGGAATTGAGGAGGTTAAGTTAGGTCTTGATGACAAAGCGATCAAATTGGGGAAAGCGAATCTGTAATCGGACTAGATTTATTACCGCTTGTAAAGTTAAAATTCAGGAACATTCAGCATCGCCATAATTTGGTCTGGCTAACAGCCGCAAAAAGGCTTTGATATCTGAAGCATTAGGGACGTAAAATCAATTAGAACAGCTTTTAGCCATAGGGTGAATTGTTACGCATTATTAATACGCTTTCTGGTGGTGGAATAACAAAAAAATAACTGCTAAATTGTACTTCCCTGCGAACCTTCACTTCATAAGGGGGGAAAAGGGAATTTTAACTGGTTCCTAGGCTCTGCCTAGGAACCAACATCAAGAGGCTCTGCCTGCCTCTTGAGAGGCGAGGCAGGCAGAGCCTCTCGATGGGCATTCCCAGGCAGAGCCTGGGAACGAGTAAGTAGAACGAGTAGAAAAATCAACAATCAAAATTAGGCGGGAAAATTAACGTGGATTACCTTATGGATGGCAGCAGTATAAACGAAAACCAAGTACAACGTCTTCCGGTGGAACGTCTTCCGGTGGAACGTCTGCCAGGGGAAACCCCCTATCCTGGACAACGTTGGTTAGTGGAAGAACGAGATGCCTGCGGTGTAGGCTTCATTGCCAATTTGTCGGGTAGCGCTAATCGGGAAATTGTCGCTTCGGCTTTGTCGGCTTTAACTTGTTTGGAACATCGCGGCGGCTGTAGTGCCGATAGAGATTCCGGTGATGGAGCCGGATTGATGACGGCTATTCCTTGGCTGCTATTGGAGCAGTGGTTAGGAGCGCAAGGAAAGCAATTGCCAGCAGGAGAACAGGTGGGAGTAGGAATGCTGTTTTTATCTCCCGATGAGGAGAAAACCAAGGCAGCACGCACCGCCATCGAAAGAATTTTAGCAGAAGAAGAGTTGACGATTTTAGGTTGGCGACCAGTTCCGGTGAACCCGGAAATTTTGGGAGTGCAGGCGCGGCAAACGGAACCCCTGATAGAACAGTTAATTGTCCATTCTCCCTACCTGCATGGGGATGAACTAGAAAGACATCTGTATCTAGCTCGCCGCCGAATTGTCAAGACGGTTCAAGCTTTGGAAGGGACAACACCGGGAGGAATTCCAGATTTTTATGTTTGTTCTTTCTCCTGTCGGACAATTGTCTATAAAGGGATGGTGCGGTCAGCGGTTTTGGGCGAATATTATTTAGACTTAAAGAGTCCAGCTTATATTAGTCCTTTTGCCGTTTATCACCGCCGCTTCAGTACCAATACTCTTCCCAAGTGGCCTCTCGCCCAACCAATGAGGTTGTTAGGACACAACGGAGAAATCAATACTTTAGTCGGCAATATTAATTGGATGATGGCTAGAGATGCAGATTTAAGTCATCCAATTTGGGGCGATCGCCTTGTCGATCTCAAACCGATTGTGAACCCAGATAATAGCGATTCGGCATCTTTGGATAATGTGTTGGAATTGCTGGTACTTTCTGGCAGAAGTCCCCTGGAAGCTTTGACAATTATGGTTCCAGAGGCGTATCAAAATCAGCCAGATTTGGCAGAGCGTCCCGAAATTGTCGATTTCTATGAATATTACAGCGGCATCCAAGAACCTTGGGATGGTCCAGCCTTGCTAGTATTTAGCGATGGGAAGAAGGTGGGAGCAGCTTTAGATCGCAATGGGTTGCGTCCGGCTCGCTATAGTATTACTCGCAATGGCTTGATTGTAGTGGCTTCGGAAGCGGGGGTAGTAGACCTACCAGAAGCCGAGATTATTGAAAAGGGTAGACTAGGACCGGGACAAGCGATCGCCGTTGACCTGGAAAGTCAAGAAATCTTGAAAAACTGGGAAATTAAACATCGCATTGCCGCCTCCTTACCCTACGGAGAATGGTTGGCTACCCATCGCCAAGAGTTGCCCCCCCAACCCTTTATCTCTGAGCCAGCGATGGCAGAAACAACATTGCTTTGCCATCAAACTGCCTTTGGCTACTCTAACGAAGATGTGGAAATGGCAATTGAGGAAATGGCAGCCAGTGGCAAGGAAGCAACTTTCTGTATGGGGGATGATATTCCCTTGGCAGTATTGTCCCAAAAACCCCATGTACTGTATGACTATTTCAAACAACGATTTGCTCAGGTAACTAATCCGGCAATTGACCCTTTGCGAGAAAGTTTGGTCATGTCTTTGAGCATTCAGTTGGGAGAACGGGGAAATTTACTCAAAGCCAAACCAGAATACGCCCATCTCCTCAAGTTGAAATCTCCGGTTTTGAATGAAGCGGAACTAGAGTTAATTCAATCTGAAAAAACTTCCCCAGCTAACGATGCTCATCCCTTTGCCACGGCAACTTTATCAACTCTATTTGAGATTGCCCTTGGACCGACAGGTTTAGCCAAAGCGGTACGCCGTCTTTGCGAACAGGCGGCAACGGCAGTGAAGAATGGTAAAAAGATTTTAATTTTGAGCGATAGGAATCGGGTTGGCGAAATAGTTCTAGGCCAAGAATACACCTATATTCCCCCCTTATTAGCAGTGGGAGCAGTTCACCACTACCTAATTAAACAGGGTTTGCGAATGAAGGCTTCCCTGGTGGTAGATACGGCTCAGTGTTGGAGTACCCACCATTTTGCCTGTTTAATTGGTTATGGTGCTTCGGCAGTTTGTCCCTATCTGGCTCTAGAAACTGTCCGACATTGGTGGAGCAGTACCAAAACCCAAGGTTTGATGCAGCGCGGGAAAATTCCCCAAAATACTATTGCAGGAGCGCAGGAAAATTACCGCAAGGCAGTCGAAGCAGGTTTGCTAAAAATCCTTTCTAAGATGGGGATTTCCTTGTTAACTAGCTACCAAGGCGCACAAATCTTTGAAGCCATTGGGATTGGAGCCGATTTATTAGAACTGGGATTTCGCGGCACAGCTTCTCGGTTGGGAGGTTTGCAAATTGCTGAATTAGCTCAGGAAGTGCTGTCTTTCCATGCTGCCGCTTTCCCAGAATTGCAGCGGAAGAAACTGGAAAATTTCGGCTTTGTCCAATATCGACCGGGGGGCGAATATCATATCAATAGCCCGGAAATGGCAAAGGCATTGCACAAGGCGGTGACAGCTTTCAAAAGTGCTGAAACTGCCAGTCCTGCCGTTTACGATCATTACAATGTTTATCAACAGTTGATGGCAAACCGTCCGCCAACAGCTTTACGAGACTTGTTGAATTTTGAGAGCGATAATGCCCCCATTCCCCTAGAAGAAGTAGAATCCGTAGTAGAAATTGCCCAACGCTTCTGTACTGGGGGAATGTCTCTGGGAGCGCTATCCAGGGAGGCACACGAAACCCTCGCCATTGCCATGAATCGGATTGGGGGTAAATCCAACTCCGGCGAAGGTGGCGAAGATCCCACTCGTTACCAAATATTAAATGATGTGGACGAAAATGGACGTTCTGCCCTGTTTCCCCATCTAAAAGGTTTGCAAAATGGCGATCGCGTTAGTTCTAGAATTAAGCAAGTTGCCAGCGGACGCTTTGGAGTGACTCCAGAATACCTGATGAGTGCCGAGCAAATTGAAATCAAAGTAGCTCAGGGCGCAAAACCGGGAGAAGGGGGACAATTACCTGGTACGAAGGTGAGCGGTTATATCGCCATGCTGCGCCGCTCCAAGCCGGGAGTTACCTTAATTTCACCGCCACCGCACCACGACATTTACTCCATTGAAGATTTAGCTCAGTTAATTTTTGACTTGCACCAAATTAACCCCAAAGCTGGGGTATCAGTCAAGTTAGTGGCAGAAGTCGGCATCGGTACGGTAGCGGCGGGAGTTGCCAAAGCCAACGCCGATATCATTCAAATTTCCGGACATGAAGGCGGTACGGGAGCCTCTCCCCTCAGTTCCATTAAACACGCTGGCAGTCCTTGGGAACTAGGCTTAACCGAAGTCCATCGAGTATTAATGGAAAATCAGTTGCGCGATCGCGTTATTCTACGAGTTGACGGCGGTTTGCGAACTGGTTGGGATATCCTGATGGCAGCCTTGATGGGAGCCGAAGAATTTGGTTTCGGTTCCATTGCCATGATTGCGGAAGGTTGTATTATGGCGCGAATTTGTCATACCAACAATTGTCCCGTCGGGGTGGCTTCCCAGCGGGAAGACTTGCGGAAGCGCTTTACCGGAATGCCAGAACACGTGGTTAACTTCCTGTATTTTGTCGCCCAAGAAGTGCGATCGCTGCTCTCCCAATTAGGTTATCGTTCTCTCAAAGAGATTATTGGTCGGGCTGACTTACTCAAAGTCCGAACGGATGTCAAATTAGCCAAGACAGCGGCATTGAATCTAGATTGCATCACCAAATTACCAGATACCAGAAGCGATCGCTCTTGGTTGGAACACGGCGACATTCACAGCAATGGCGATGTCTTAGACGATCAACTGATCGACGATCCGGAAATTCAAGCTGCCATTCGCCATCAAACCAGTGTCACTAAAACCCTGCGCGTAGTCAATACCGATCGAACCGTGGGGGCAAGACTGGCGGGAGCCATTGTCCAAACCAAGTCAGCTGAGGGCATCGAATACGGTAATACCGGATTTACTGGACAAATTACCCTCAACTTCCACGGCAGCGTCGGACAAAGTTTTGGAGCCTTTAACCTCCCCGGGATGACATTACAACTGGTAGGGGAAGCCAACGACTATGTAGGTAAGGGAATGCACGGCGGCGAAATTATCATTAAACCACCAGCCGATGCCACTTACAATCCCGAAGAGAATGCGATCGCTGGTAATACCTGTCTTTATGGAGCCACTGGCGGTACGGTATTTATCAACGGTTTAGTGGGAGAGCGGTTTGCCGTTCGCAATTCCAATGCTCAAGCCGTGATTGAAGGCGCAGGAGATCATTGTTGCGAATATATGACTGGCGGCATTTTAGTAGTTTTAGGCAAAGTCGGGCGCAACGTCGGAGCCGGGATGACAGGCGGCTTGGGGTATTTCCTGGATGAAACCGGGGGATTCCCAGAGCGAGTTAATCCAGAAATTGTCAAACTGCAACGAGTCCGAACTGTGCAGGGAGAACAACAACTGAAAGAATTGATTATGGCACACGGCGATCGCACTGGCAGTCCCAAAGCGAAGAAGATTCTGGAAAATTGGGCCCAATACCTACCCAAGTTCTGGCAAGTAGTACCCCCCTCAGAAGCCAATTCTCCCGAAGCCAATCCCGAAGCCGTTGGGGAAAAAGTCGCCGTCGGAGCCTAGGGTTAGGCTGTTGACTTTGTGCCTTTTTAGGGGTTTTCTGTTCATGCAGTTTCTGATCTGTTTACTCGTTCCCAGGCTCTGCCTGGGAATGCCCATTGAGA
>CAKZHE010000235.1 GCA_936920195.1 uncultured cyanobacterium
TGCTCCGCATATAGCGTTTATGGTGCGTTACGCTGCGCTAACACACCCTACTAATAGAGGTATTGCGTAAGTCCTGGAAGAGCCTCAACTTGTTCTCAATTATGAGCGATCGCTATCCCAGTTTCAGGATCGAAAAAATGAATTTTGTCCGTGGCAAAGGATAACCATAATTCTTCCCCTAAGCGGACAGGTTTATCGGGGGGTACGCGCACTTGTAAGGTGAGATCGGTGGCTTCGGTGAGGCGCGCAGAAATATAGGTTTCATTGCCCAAGGCTTCGACTAAATCAACTTTGACAGCGAAATTTTTAGTGGCAGGTAAAGCCAAAGTTAAATGTTCGGGGCGAATGCCCAAAATAATTGATTTGCCATCGTATTTTGGTAAGGCTTTTAACCACATCTCCGGCAAAGTTAGACGAAAGTTTTCGCGGGAAATAGTTGCCGGAGCTTTCACTTGTACGGTTAAAAAGTTCATTGGTGGCGAACCAATAAACTCGGCGACAAACTTGTTGGCGGGATGATGATAAAGTTGTAAAGGAGGAGCAATTTGTTGAATTTGTCCTTGATTCATCACCGCAATGCGATCGCCCATTGTCATCGCTTCAGTTTGATCGTGAGTAACGTAAATAGTTGTAGTTCCCAATTGCCGTTGCAATTTGACAATTTGACTGCGAGTTTCTGCCCGGAGTTTAGCATCTAAATTGGATAGGGGTTCATCCATCAAAAATACTTGCGGATTGCGAGCGATCGCCCTCCCTAAAGCTACCCGTTGTTTTTGCCCTCCCGATAACTGTTTGGGTAAGCGTTCTAATAATGGTTCAATTTGTAATAATTGGGCAACTTTGCGAACTTGAATATCAATGGCTTGCTCCCGTGCCGAGAGATAGCGGAGTTTGGGGGGGAGCGATCGCGTAATTTCGACTAACAAATTTTCCGCCCATAAAGGCATTTCTCCCTGATAATTTTCCTCCTCCGCAAAAGTAGTGCGCCGCATTCCAAAGGCGATATTTTCCCTGACTGTCATGTGGGGATAGAGGGCATAATTTTGAAATACCATCGCGATATCCCGTTGTTTGGGCGGTAATTCATTTACCAGTCGCTCTCCCACCCAAATATTCCCACCAGTTGTCTCTTCTAAGCCCGCTAGCAGGCGCAACAGGGTACTTTTTCCGCAACCTGAGGGACCAACCAACACCATAAATTCGCCGTCTTCCACAGTCAAATTAATCCGGCGCAGCACTGTTCCCGAACCTTCTTCTTGAGGCGAGCGATCGCTTTGACGAGGGGCAAAGCTTTTGTAAATGTTTTCGAGAACAACCTGCGCCACAATTAATAATTTCCTGTATTTGCAGTTTCTGATGCGTAAATTGGCTTTTATGACTACCGTTATAAGCCAGTAGGGTGCGTTAGCGATAGCGTAACGCACCGCATACCAGTTAACGGTGCGTTACGCTGCCGCTAACGCACCCTACTAGATACTAAATTAACTGGACATGATATTATTCATCCTTCATGGTTTTTCAATTGGGTTTTTGGTGGGACGTTGATAGGTAGAAACCACTTGCAATTCTTTCAACTGCTTGTCATCCACTCCCGCAGGTGCGCCAGTTAATAAACAACGAGCTTGTTGCGTTTTCGGAAAAGCAATTACATCGCGAATGGAATCTTCCCCTGCCAAGAGCATCACTAACCGATCTAAACCGTAGGCGATGCCGCCGTGGGGAGGAGTGCCATATTCAAAGGCTTCTAATAAAAAGCCAAACTTGTTATTAGCTTCTTCGGTTGATAAACCAATGGCGGTAAATACTTGTTCCTGAATTTCTCGCTGATAAATCCGCAAGCTGCCGCCACCCACTTCAATGCCGTTATAAACTAAATCGTAGGCTTGGGCGCGAGCAGTTTTGAGATCGTTAATATCGTCAGGATGGGGAGCCGTAAAAGGATGATGCAGCGCTTCCAAACGTTTTTCATCAGCATTCCATTCAAACATCGGGAAATCTGTCACCCACAGCAAGTTGATTTTTTCAGGATCGATTAAACCTAATTGCTGTCCAATGGTTAAGCGCAATCTATCTAAGGTCTTATTGACAACTTCGGCGATCCCGGCTCCAAATAGGAGTAAATGACCTGGTTTGGCTCCAGTCCGATCGAGTAATTCTTGTTTTTGGGCTGCCGTCAGGTTATCTTTAATTGCCCCAATGGTGTCAATTTCTCCGTCATCCCGAACCCGAATATATGCTAACCCTTTGGCTCCGGCTTCCGTAGCTTCTTTAAACAAGTCACCACCCGGTTTAATCCGCACATTAGAAATGGCATCATTACCGCCGGGAATGGGCAGAACTTTGACAATTCCACCAGAGGCGATCGCGCCAGAAAAGACTTTGAAACCAGAGTCTTTCATCAAGTCAGAAACATTGACTAATTCTAAACCAAATCGGGTATCCGGTTTATCGCAACCATAGCGCTCCATCGCTTCTTTGTAGGTGAGGCGAGGGAAAGGGCGAGGCAAATCAATCCCTTTAACATTCTTAAAAATATGGCTAACTAATTCCTCATTCAGATGGAGCAGTTCCTCCTGATTTAAGAAACTCATTTCCATATCCAACTGGGTGAATTCTGGTTGCCGATCTGCCCGTAAATCTTCATCTCGAAAACAGCGAGCAATCTGATAATAACGATCCAAACCAGAAACCATCAACAACTGTTTAAATAGTTGGGGCGATTGGGGTAAAGCATACCATTCGCTGGGATTTACCCGACTGGGAACTAAATAATCCCGCGCTCCTTCCGGGGTGGAACGAGTTAAAATTGGGGTTTCCACTTCAATGAACCCCTCTTGATCTTCCAAAAAGCGGCGAATTGCTTTGATGACTTGATGGCGCAAGAGTAAATTACTGTTCATGCGATCGCGCCGTAAGTCCAAATAGCGGTACTTCAAGCGCAATTCTTCCCGCACTGGCTCGGCTTCGGCAGTGGAGACTTGGAAAGGCAACTGCTTCCGAACTCGATTCAGCAACTCAATGGTATCGGCATATATTTCCACCTCACCCGTCGGCAAGCGGGGGTTGAGGGAATCCTCTGGACGTTCGGTAACTCGTCCGATAATTTTAACTACATACTCATTGCGGAGACTCTCCGCTTGCTGGTAAGAATGGGGAGTCCGCACAGGATCGCTAACGATTTGGACAACCCCAGAGCGATCGCGAGCATCGACAAAAATCACCCCTCCGTGATCCCGGCGACGGTCGATCCAGCCATACAGCGTAACGGTTTCTCCAATATGTTCTTTTCGTAGCTGACCGCAATAATAACTTCGCATAATTGACTGTTTCAGGGTTTTGTAGAGTCAGATAAGCAATGGACAATCTCCCATTATACCCCATTTAATGTCAAGTGCCACGATCTGCGATCGAGTTTCTTCTGATAGTTGCAGCTTTCTTGGATACGATCTAGTCTTGTCTTGATGGGCAAGAGAAGATATAGACGATTCCCTATGGGACAGCTACGCTTCACGCTATCTCCTGCTCTTGCCAGAGTGCTTTTAGATCGCCCAGAATTGCTAAAAAAGGTTTGGTAGGCATGAGTTATAAAATATAATAATTAAGGAGAATCGTCACGTAAGGCTATGTCCGCAAAAGATGTCTTTCATCCCATTGTACGTTCAGCACTGGAAAAAGAAGGCTGGACAATTACTGAAGATCCTATCTATCTTAAAGTAGATGAAGATAGGCTGTATGTGGATTTAGGTGCTGAAAATAACTTATTGGGCGCAGAAAGGTACGGGCAGAAAATAGCAGTAGAAATTAAAAGCTTTTTAGGTCTTTCATTGATTAATAATTTTCACGAAGCGATGGGTCAAGCTTGGAACTATAAAGTGATTTTAGCAGAACAACAGCCAGATAGAGTCCTTTATCTAGCAGTTCCAGAAGATATTTATGAAGAGTTTTTCACTCGGCGTTTGGCTCAAATGTCAGTGACGCGGATGCAATTAAATTTGCTTGTATTCAATCCGATTAGAGAGGAGATTGTACTATGGAAATAGAGAAATATAGAGAGTTGATTAAATCGATTGTCGAGAAACATGGCCAGTGCGATAGTGATGATTTGCCTGCGGCAACGCTACGCGATCGCGAAGTAGAGACTCAAATTGCTTTCGATCTTGAACGCGATCGCTATCTGATGTTTCATATTGGGTGGCGTGGAGAAAGACGGGTGTTTGGATGTGTTATTCACATTGAGATTAGGGAGGGAAAAATTTGGATTCAACGAGATGGAACTGAGGTAGGGATAGCCAACGAGTTAATTGCATCTGGAGTGCCTAAGCCTGATATTGTGCTAGGATACAGGTCGCCTTATATGCGGAAGTTTACAGAGTTGGCGGTGGGGTAGTGATAAACAGGACTTACGCAACACCTCTAAATGTCTCAAACTTTCGGCGCCATTGCGGGTGTAATAATCGTCAAAGCAGTTGGCAGACAGAAACCTTTGAATGTATAATCGGTCTTGGGGAGATTTCCGTGCGGGAACGCTACGCGATCGCTCATACATTTGATCGATCATCTTGCCAAATATGGCTTTCTGTACGGCTAATCCACGTTTTAGTGAGGTTTTCCCTGTGGAAATTGGGGATGTGGCTTGGTGTGACATTCTCAATCCTCTCTTGCACAGCCAGATGGGTCAAAAATACCTCAATCTCTGGAACCCCCATCTCGTTGGGATGACCCTTGTTGTGAGACAAAATGTAACACCGGATTCATTGCCCATAGGTCTCTAGGCTATGCTTGAAAGATAGCCGACTTTCTAAAGACTCAGCTAGCGTGAGCTATAGGTAAATATATAGTTATGGCATTAAAGCAAAACATTAATTCAAGCCAACTTAAGTCATTTAAAATTAATGGCTTGTTTGGATTTAAAGATGTAAACATTCCATTTGACAAAGAAGCAGTAATTTTGATAGCCGAAAATGGCTCTGGAAAAACGACCATCTTAAATGCTATTTATTACTCAGTTTCTTGTCAATTTCAAAAATTAAGTAATATTGATTTTGAATCTGTTGTACTTGAATTTGTATCAGGTGTTAGTGTAGAGATCAAAAAAATTGATCTAGTTCCTTTTTATGAAGGAGATACTTTTGAAATTTTTTCTTCTCTGTTTAAGCCTTTTGTCCCACGCTCAGAAATTAATAGGTTGGTTCGAGATATAAAACGAGGGATGCCACATTCATTACTTCGCAGACGAATGTTTGACTTTAAAGAGAGATTCGATATTTCTATACCTTCTCAATTTTTTGATGACTTCGTTGAAGATATTTACAGTAGATACCAAAAAAGTGATGATGATGATAGAAAAGGGAGAATAGAAAAGATTAGAAAGACTATTCAGGAAAACTTAAATGAGTCTATTCTGTATTTTCCAACTTATAGGCGAATTGAGGAAGATCTTAAGAGTCTAGGTTATGAAGATAGATTTGAAAAATTTAGCCTTGGTGATGATCAAGGAAAACTTATTCAGTTCGGGATGAATGATGTCATTGCGAAATTCAATGAAATCAAAGAAGCAATTAGAAGCTCTGCGCTCGATCTTTTCTCAAAGGTAACGGGTGAAATGCTGTCTCAATTTGTAGATGGAGTTGAGATCACACAGGATATGAGAGACAGTATTCAACCTGACACACTTAATATTGTTTTAGCTCGCGTCGGCGAAAAAAACATCTCAAGACCCTATAGGGAGAAGATTGAGCAATTAGTAAGTTCTGGAGAAATAAATTCACCTCAATACGATCAGTTGGTTTACTTCTTGTCTAAGCTGGTTGTTCTTTACGAACAACAAAAAGAAAAAGATGACTCTATTAAACAATTTGCGGAAATTTGCAATGAATATCTAAACAAAAAAAGTATTGTATATGATGAAGCTACTGTAGATATTTCCATAATACAAACTAGAAATAATAAGCCAATAGAACTCAGAAGCCTTTCATCAGGTGAAAAGCAAATAATATCTCTTTTTTCAAAAATTTATTTGGAATTATCTGATGATTTTATACTTTTATTTGATGAGCCTGAATTGTCATTATCCATAGAGTGGCAAAGGCTTTTGCTGCCGCATATTCTGAAATCGGGTAAATGCAAATTGCTACTAGCGGCTACCCACTCTCCATTCATTTTTGAAAATGGATTAGATGAAAATGCTGATGATTTAGACCTTTATATTAAAGAAAGATAGATGTCAGTAAATACTCTTAGGGAATCTCGAACTAAAGCACAAGCTGTTTTTCTTACGTTCACACGACAATATAAAAAACAGCCATCAGCCTTGTATTGTTTCTTTGAGGGTGAAGACAGTAAGTATTATGGAGTAAGGATAGATAACATTGCTAGACCTGAAGAAAGTAACTATCTCATTTGCAATGGGAAAGAAGGGGTTATTGGTATTCATAGAATGCTTACCAATCGAAAGCATTACTCCAATGTTAAGGCGGCATATTTTATAGATAGAGATTTTGATCCTTCAATACGTGAAACGAGTTTAGCTGGAATATATGAGACACCTTGTTATTCTATTGAAAATTTTTATACATCTGTAAGATGTCTCTCTAGAATCTTAAAGAGTGAGCTTAAACTTGATGTCGATGAAGATTGTGAAAGATGTACCTCGCTTTACACAAAGTTGCAGCAAGAATTTCATGATGCTATTGAACTATTAAATATTTGGATTGCATGTCAAAGAGATAAAGCTGCTGAGTTAAAGATAAATACACTTAGTATTTCTAAGTTTGCAAATTCTGTACGTATTGGTTTAGACAGAATCCAGATAGATTATACTGTTGATGATTTGTATGAAAAATTCCCAGCCTCACTACCAATTTCTCAAGATGAATTAGATGCAAAGAGAAATGAGCTTCGTTCTAGAGATCGACAAAAAAGTTTTAGAGGGAAATTTGAGATTGAATTTTTTGTATTATTTCTAAACAAACTTGTTGATGCAGCCAATCAGGGAACACACCCTTATTTTTCTCAAAAAGTTAAGGTTTCATTGAATGTGTCTCGAAAAACAGTGATTTCTGACCTCTCTCAATACGCTGATACGCCAAACTGTTTACACAGCTATCTCGATCAGTTCCGGGAAAATTCATCTGGCGTGTCAAGTTAAGTTATAGATACTTAAGCGGTCTAACAACAAACCAATCATAATGATTTTTAATTAACTGGGGACGTACTTGTTCAAAAATCACCCGACAGCGTTGAGCAAATACTTCGTCTTCTGACTGACGTTTGGCTTTCTCTTCGGGAGATAATTGACGTTCTGGGAATACTCTGCCTCGACGGGCAGTACGATTAGAAGATAGCTGAGTCATGTTGTATTTTAGGTCTAATTCAATATGATATCATGTCCGTTCAATCACTTGTGATAACTGGTTTTTGTCATCCTGAGCAAAGCGAAGGATCTCCGAGATCCTTCGCTTTGCTCAGGATGACAACTAATCGATCGGACATGATATGATTCCTATTGCTGATAATACTCCCAATCGCGATCGCCCTCTAGTCACCTACTGGCTAATTGGCATTAATCTAGCTTTATTCCTTTGGGAATTAAGATTAGAACTGACTGGCGAGCTTAATGCTGTCGTCAATAGTTGGGGGGTAATTCCCGCCCAAATTACCACTGTGGCTAGAGATACTTTGGCAGGAGGCAACCCGGCGGCGGTTATTGCCTTAATCTTGATTGCCACTTCTTTGCTCAAGGGAATCTTTCTGCACGGCAGCTTTAGCCAAATTTTAGGAAATTTACTATTTTTATGGGTATTTGGCAGCAAGGTAGAAGGGATTTTAGGTTGGTGGCGCTATTTAGGATTTTATCTAATTAGTGGCATTTTGATGGGAATTATCCAGATTTTGGCTGATTCCAGTTTAAATGTACCTTTAATTGGGGCAAATGGCGCGATCGCCTCTATTTTAGGAGCCTATTTAATCGCTTTTCCCCAAGCCAAAATCGATAGCATTCTCCCCCTAGCGATCATTTTCATTCCGGTAGAACTGCCAGCTTTATTCTATTTGTTTTGGTGGTTTGTCCAACAGGTATTTTATGGGATTGGCAGTTTAAATATTACCCCCGGCGTTAACCCCCTGGGTTGGGGTTATTTGTCCGCCAATTTTGGTTTATTATGGGGAGCAATAGTAGTTTTTTGGTGGAAACGCGATCGCCAAACCGTTTAACATTGTACCTGTTGGCTTAATTCCTGTTCTAGTCGGTCGAGCAAGGCATCAACGCTCAACCCCATCTGTTCAAAACAAGCGGGTGGAGGCGGTTGCGGCTCAAATTGAATTAATTTAATTTGTCCATCCCCAATCCCGATAATTAACACTTCAACTTCTGGTTGATGATTATCAACAATTCCCAACACTTCTTGCAATTTGCTGTCGGTTTGGCGATTCAGTTGCTCAATGGCAGATTTGGGACAATAGACAAAATGAGGCGTAGGCTTGAGGTCTAATCCTAGCGTACCTTGGCGATCGCCATTTTGTAGCCATAACCCCCAGGCGAGAGCCGCTAACTCTGGTTGGTGGGTTTTAGCAAAACGGTCTAACTGCGATCGCCAACTAGGTTCGGCGGATGATGAGGGGTTATTACCAAAGGGAAACATTGCATAATTGATTGACTGGGGTCATTCTACCTTAAAACTCGCGCCGGGAAAAAATTAAAACGGCGATCGCTAGCAGCAACCCGGTATAGAACAAACCATAGGTAGCACTACCTAATAGAGTGAATTGATTTGGTAATAATCCATAAACTGCCTCATTTTTCAAATTCAGGCGCGATAAATCTGGTAAAACCAGATAAAAAACTTGCGTTACCCGTTGGAATTCCGGATTTTTACTAATTTCGCCCAATTTGAGAATATCCTGGCTGAGATGCCCCATTAAATAGACGGCAAAGGTCAAAAATGTCGCTAATATTGAACTGGTAAATACTCCAAATAGCAGCGCGGCAGCAGTTAGTAAAGACAACTCAATCAATAAATACAGAATTGCCACCAAAATCGCTCCGGGAGGATAAGCAATCTGGCTGATATTAAGCATGACAAAATAGATGGTTGTCATGGCAATTACTAAAACTGTTAGTACGCCAGAGAGTCCTAAATGCTTGCCAACAATAAATTCGGCTCGACTGATTGGTTTAGCAATTAAAGTTAAAACTGTCCGCTTTTCGATTTCTTTATTAATTAACCCCGTACCGACAAATACCGCCACAATTACGCTCAGAATATTAATGGCAGCAATGCCAATATCCAATAAGATTTTCTTTTCCGTGGTGGCGGCAACTTCGGGAATTAGTCGCCAAGCCGCGATCATGAATATGGCAAAAAAGCCAATCAAATATAAGATGCGTTCCCGAACGACTTCTAAAAAAACGTTAGAGGCGATCGCCCAAATTCTGACTAAGTTCATAAAGTTTCTAGTTTGAAAATTGACATTTTCTATTTTATAACCTTAAATGGCTGAAATAGTTTTTCAACTGGGGTTTCGCAGATAACTTCGCCGACGGGAAGGGGCGCTCCCGGCGCTCGCTCATTCTCCCCTGACTTAGAATCTATATTAACGCGCTCCACTTTGTTAATTTGGCAAGACATTTCGATATCGTGTTCTCCAATTTTAGAAATTGGTCCATGCCACACCTCAGTCAATGTTAACTTATAACCGGAACCTGCGGCAACAATCTCTTGTTGAGGATGCCATAAAAAGTCTTCTTCTATAGGTTTTATCCCGGCGATCGCGCGGTTGCGAACAGTTGGTAATTGTTCTTCCCGTTCCAACAACCATTTTTCGACTTTCCCCCAAGGTTGGTTATCCAATTCTTTTTGAAATTCCTCTGCGATTGAGTTGAGAATTAGCGTGCCTCGAATCACAATTGACTGGGGATATTCCCATCTAAAGAGGAAAGCACTATTCTTGAAATTGTCTGCTAAAATAGTTGGATATTGTCCCAAAGAGCTTTGAATTAAGAAAAGGAAATTAAACCAACAGCTAACTACTAAATGACTCAAAATCAAAGTAATTAATCGAGGGCGTACTTCTAGACTGGGTAATTTCCATTTCACCCCATCATCAATAAACGCAGGTAAGCACACAATTATCGCTGAAATGGGAGGCCAAATCATTAAACCCAGTTGGGGCATTCCTTGAGGAATATTGCCCGCAATAAAAATACTAATTAATGCTCCAATAATCCAAGGATTGAGATTGATCCCGGCAACAATCAGCGGGTTTTCGGTAATTGCCCAACTGATACCTAAAATTAAAAATATCCAGCCCAAAAAAGCTAATATATCCATTAATGGTGGAAGTGCGATCGCGGAAGCTAGGCAAGAAACCAAACTCAAAAAAATAATCGTTTTCCAAGAAAAAGCTCGATCTGGGATGAGCAATCTTTCTAACCATTTCAATAAATTGTTAATTTCTCTCATCGGCTACTACTCCAACCGCAAAATACCTTCTCGCTCTCCAAATTTCCCCTCAATCATATTTTGCCTGTTGCCCCTGACTCATTCAAACAAAACATACAATGGACAGCATTTGGGTATTTTTCTCTGGCATTTTGACTAGCAACTTCCTGATCCACATCGATAAAATAATCTCCGCTCTCTGGTTCTATGGCAATATACCAACCGTAGTATTCTTTGATTAGGGCTGGACAGACTTTCTCAAAAATTGCTCGACAGCGCTGATGGAAAGCTTCATTTTCAGCTTTTCGTCTGGCTTTTTCTTCTGAAGACCATTGCATCTCAGGAAAAAGTCTTCCTCGATGGACAATTTTTTTAGGTGGAGAATGGGTCATAATTTCGCTCTTGATTATTTATTCTAATGGTAACGAATTGGAGACGCGATCGCTGCTAAAAAATCACCTTAAAAAAGCCAAAAAAAATGGTTCTGCTCGCACAGAACCATTACCGAAAAAACCTCACAGTTACAGAACCGTACCTGCCACCGGAGTCATGTCAATGGGCTTGATAAAATACAACCGCAATAATTGCCAAGCATTTGAGGCAAATAGGGGGAGCTTTTGGAAGAACTTCACGAAGCTAGGAGCGTTGGAGTTGGCGATCGCACTCAACTTAGCATTATTCTCCACACAGACATCCAACCGCTGATAGAATTCGGGATGATTCACATCCAAAATCACCGGAAACACTCTACCCGCCGTTTCATTGGTTTTCTCAATCACATGGATATCATAATCCCTGGCATTTAAACCAATCGCCGCATAGAAATCACCCCGCTGAATATCATTCAGATACATCGTGGCGAATACTGACAGCAGGAAGAAGCGACTCCACAACTTGGCTTGCCAATCATTTAAAATGCTGGGTTGCGCCCGCATAATCGCATCAAAGAAATCCCCGTGACGGTTTTCATCTTGACACCAATTTTCAAAGAAGCGGAAAATTGGATAAATCCGGTCTTCTGGATGAGCTTCAAAGTGGCGATAAATGGTGATATAGCGCCAATAACCAATCTTTTCTGATAGATAGGTAGCGTAGAAAATAAACTTCGGCTTAAAGAAAGTGTATTTGTGATTTTTAGTCAAAAACCCCAAATCCAGGGACAAATTGAAGTCCGACATCGCCTTATTCAAAAATCCGGCATGGCGAGCTTCATCTCTGGACATCAAATTAAAGCATTCTGCCAGCACCGGGCTTTTATCCTTCAGTCTCCGTCCCAATTCCTTGTAGAGTAAGAATCCGGAAAACTCTGCCGTACAGGAACGCTCTAGAAATTCGATAAACAAGCGGCGGGTATCGCCATCAATACTATCCCAAGATTGATCGAACTCGGCATCCCGGACAAAGTGGTGACGATTGTAGTCAACTCGGAACTCTTCCAAAATGGCCTTTAGTTCGTCCTCGTTGGGCGAGATATCCATCCGCGCCATTTCTTCAAAGTCCGTGGTGTAGAAGCGGGGCGTAAGGATATTTTCCTTCGCTGGGACTTTTACCCCTGGTCTTAATTCTTCAAAAACGGGTTTCTTGAGGGAATCTACCATAACGACTCTTAACTTGCTGATATATTTTGGTGAATTTTGGCTGCTTGTACGGCGCTGTACGGGCTGTATTTCAGTTTATCAGGCTCTGAGTTGCGAAATACTGTCAATTGGGTTAAAAATTGCAACGCAATACAAAGTTTTGTAACATTTGGGGTGGATTGAGGACAAGAGCAATTTCCTCAAACACCTAGGGAAACGTCTATTATAGAACTAGCTAGATCCTTTTCCCATCAATGCAGAACAACAACCAGACTCACCCTAGCATTAGTTACCTTCTTTGGTGCGGCTGCTTTTTTGGCGCTTTCGGACTCCATCGCTTGTACAATGGCAAATTAGTTACTGGAGTGCTGTGGTTTTTTACTTTGGGATTCTTTGGTATTGGTCAATTTATCGATTTGATGCTCATCCCCGATATGGTTGAAGAACACAATCTGAAAGTCAGAGCCAGATTAGGATTATCTCCTCAAGGCGTACCCATCTACCAACCTACCATTACTCTCAATCTGCCCCTAACTCGCGAACAATTAATGCTAAAACTTCTGAGAGCAGCATCCGCTAGAGGTGGTAAACTTTCTGTTTCCCAAGCAGTCATGGATACGGAAGCTAGCTTTAAAGAAGTTGAAGCAGCCTTGAAGGAAATGGTTAAAAACGGCCACGTCATAGTGGATAATCACCCTGAAACTGGGGTAGTCATCTATGACTTTGTAGAATTATCCAGTCGTTAAACTTTTAAATTCAATTTCCCTAGTATCTAGTAGGGTGCGTTAGCGGCAGCGTAACGCACCGTTAACTGGTAGGCGGTGCGTTAGCGATCGCATAACTACTACTACTCGATAACGAGAATAACATCTTTGATTGATATTGGTTTTAAGGTAGAGGCAGAGCCTAGGTAAGAACTCTAGTAGGGCTTTTCTATGAACTGACATAATTATTTCATGGATAAGATCAAAAAGCCACTTTAACAACAATCAACCATCTATATCATCGGGGTTAATTCCCAGCGCTCTAAGCCTTTCAGCAAGTCGTTGGGCTTTTTGTTCCGCTGCCTGTTTCGCCAATCGTTCTTGAGTAGCGCGTTCTTCTGCCTCCTGTTTAGCCAACCGTTCTTGATTGGCAATTAGACGCTCTTGAGTGGCGCGTTCTTCCGCCTCCTGTTTAGCCAACCGTTCTTGATTGGCAATTAAACGTTCTTGAGTGGCGATTAAGCGTTCTTGAAGAGCCATTGCCTCGGCATTAATTGCTCTTTCATAAGCTGTCAAATACCGATTTCCTGACTGATCATACCAATAAAGCCATTCCCGCGACCAGCCAATATGTTCCCCATTTTCGTATCCCAACGCCAACTCAATTTCTGGCAGCCAAACTCGATTATTTTCAGTTGGTAACAGTTCATATTTTCCGTCTATTAACCGATACACTTCCAATCTTTGTCTATTTTTAAATCGACCTTTTCTGCCCGTCAAGGGATTGTAAATC
>CAKZHE010000236.1 GCA_936920195.1 uncultured cyanobacterium
AATTAGGGAATTAGGGAATTAGGGAATTAGGGAATTAGGGAATTAGGGAATTAGGGAATTAGGGAATTAGGGAATTAAGGGAATGGGGGAATGTAGTTTGACCTGAGATTGTGTCATAATATGGCTTTGGTTACACTCTAAACTCTGCCAATGGTGCCATCATTCGATTCTGCTCCCAATCCGGCTGCGGTGTTTGAAACCCCCATCGATCTGAACTTTCAGCTGCCAGACCCAGAGGACGAGGGCATTTCTGAACAGGACTTTCAGCAGAAGCTAGAGGCAGCTTGGCAAGTATGCGATCGCTTTGACTTGCAAACGGAAATCTGGCGGGGACGGATTTTGCGTTCTATCCGCGACCGGGAAAAGAAAACTGGCGATGCGCGAGGTAGCGGTTTTCTCAATTGGCTCAAAGACCGCGAAATTAGTAAAAGCCAAGCTTATTCATTAATTCAACTTGCCAACAGTGCCGATACCCTCCTCGCCGACGGACAGCTAGACCCTGACGCGATTCGCGGCTTCAGCAAGCGAGCTTTTATTGAAACCTCCAAAGCCTCCCCAGAGATTCAGCAGCTAGTCACTGAAGCCGCGAATAATGGGGATAGGATTACCCGTCGGGAAGTCAAGCAGCTAGCTGACGAGTGGACAGCCATGAACTCAGATTTATTGCCAGAAGAGGTGAAAGCCAAAGCTGCTGAAAACACTTTGCCATCTCGGTATTTGGCTCCCCTGGTAAAAGAATTTGAGAAGTTACCGGAATCTCATCTAGCGTTTTTACAAGAAGAAGTCGCCAAAGACCCGACAATTGATACTCTCAAACAAGTCTCTTCCGATGCTCGGAGTTTATCGAAATATCTGGATGCTGCTGCTCAAGTCCAAGCGATTAGCCAAAGTTCCGTTGATGTAGAAATGGCGCTAGAAGAAGCTTTGCGAGTGGGTTGCCTAAATACGGCTTCTGATTTGGTTAAGCAGGCTGCTCAGTTGGAACAGGCTATTGCTAAACTTTATACAACTTGGAAGCGTTTAGGCACTTTAGCAGATCGGTTGTATGTTGATACTGGGGCTAGCACCCCCCATTTGCGATCGCTCCTCAACGGTCTAGAACGTCTTTCTAGTGAAGTTATGGAAGTCCAATTAGGTGAAGGCAGCGAGCGGACGGTGCGAGTGCGGATTCTCTCGGAATAGGGAGATGGGGAGATGGGGAGATGGGGAGATGGGGAGATGGGGAGACGGGGAGATGGGGAGACGGGGAGACGAGGAGATGGGGAGATATTGATATAATAATTCTATGTTGATGTGCAAACAGTCAAAAAAATAACACAAGCTTCGCTTATATCAATTTACTATTCCTTATGCTCTAAATCTTTAAGAAACTATTTAAAAAAAAGCCCCGACTTTATAGATTAAATATGTAAAAGATGTTAAATATCTAGTTCATGACTTTAGCTGATAGAGCGAAATTGATTGACTGCGGACTGTAGGAATTATTGGTAACAAAAAATACAAATTTTTTTACCAATTTTTGGATATCAGGCGAAAAAAACAGAGCAAGCAGTTTTAAGGTGACAATTACACAGGAGGAAGCCTTTGAACGCGGAGAAGTTCGCCCAAAAAATAGCGGTTATGTGCGGTTGCTTGCGGGATAGTCTAGCAGCAAAGACCGCCAAACCGGGGGAGAATAACGAAGAATTATGTTTATCTGCCCAGGAAATATCAGCAGAAATTTTTCGGGAATTCCACGTTGCCTTAGCCGAACTGGGGGTGACAGAAATAGAATTGCGCGAACAACAGGAACAATTAACTGATGCCAGACAAGCTATAGAAGCTGAACGCCAGCGCTACCAAGATCTATTTGAATTTGCTCCTGATGGCTATTTAGTTACCGATGGTTGGGGCAACATTCAGGAAGCGAACTGCGCTGTCGCTATGCTCCTGAAACTCTCGCAATCATCTTTAGTGGGGAAAAATTTAACCAGTTTCATTCCTAAACCTGAACGGCAAGCCTTTCGGAATCAACTTTACCAATTAAGGAAAATTGGCCCAGTGCAGGAATGGGAAGTGCGACTAGCTCCCCATAATTCCTCCCCCTTTGAATCAGCGCTGAGAGTTGCGGTAGTTAGAGATAAGGAGCGAAAACTGGTTTCCCTCCGCTGGTTGGTGCGAGATATTAGCGAACGTAAGTTGATGGAAAAAGCTTTGCGGGAGTCGGAAGAACGCTTTCGAGTGGCGGCTCGCTGTGCGAGCGATTTAATTTATGAGTGGGATATGGAAACTGGCATCCGGATGTGGTTTGGCAATGTGGATGCTCAACTGGGATATGCCAATGGGGAATTTTCGCGGACTACGGAAGCATGGCAAAATAGTTTACACCCAGACGATCGCGATCGCGTTGCCTCTGCCCTAGAGCAACACTTTCAAACTCGCTTGCCTTTTTTAGCTGAATATCGGATTCAATGTCGGGATGGGAGCTTTTTGTACTGGCGAGACCGAGGTAAGGCTCTCTGGGACAAAAACAACCGCCCCTATAAGTGGATTGGGGTGACGACTAATATTACCCTTGCCAAGCGCTCGGAAGAGGCTTTACGGAAGGCGGAAAGGAAATATCACAGCATTTTTGAAAACGCTATTGAAGGGATTTTTCAAACTACGCTAGATGGACATTACCTGACTGCCAATCCGATGCTGGCAAAAATCTATGGCTATAATTCTCCCGAAGAATTGATTGCTGGTTGTACGGATATTGAACAGCAATTGTATGTTTCTCCTCAACGTCGCCAGGAGTTCCAAGAATTAATTCAGCACCAAGGTAAGGTTTCGGGTTTTGAATCGCAAATTTATCGGCGCGATCGCAGTATTATTTGGATTTCAGAAAATGCCTATGGACTTTATAATGACAGTGGGGAATTAATTGGTTATGAAGGGACGGTTGAAGATATTACGGAACGCAAGCAAGCTGAAGCCACTATTCACTATCAAGCCTTTCACGATTTATTGACGGGTTTGCCGAACCGGACTTTGTTTAACGAACGGTTGCTAACTTCTTTAAATCAAACTAAGATCAATGGGGAAAAACTAGGAATTCTTTTTCTCGACCTCGACCGCTTTAAAATTATTAACGATACCCTCGGTCATGCCGTGGGCGACCAATTATTACAACAAGCCTCTCAACGTCTGAAAAACTGCTTGCGGAGTGGAGATACCATTGCTCGTTGGGGAGGCGATGAATTTACCCTATTATTACCAGAAATTCATCGGAAAGAAGAAGTTGCCAAAATTGCTCAACGGGCAGTAGAAGCGCTGAAACCAGCTTTTTATTTAGAAGGTCGAGAACTTTATATTACTACCAGTATTGGGATTGCCCTTTATCCTGATGATGGCGAAGATGCCCAAACATTGTTAATTAATGCGGATGCGGCTTTATATCAGGCAAAGGAACGGGGACGGAACAATTATCAGATGTATGCGCCGACAATGAATTCGCAAACCTCAGAATTATTAGCATTGGAAAACCATCTCCATCATGCTTTGTCCAGGGAAGAACTGGTTTTATACTATCAGCCCCAAGTGAATATCAAGACTGGCAAAATTAACTGCATGGAAGCGCTGATTCGCTGGCAACATCCCCAATTAGGATTAATGCTGCCAGAGCAGTTTGTTCCCCTAGCCGAGGAAACTGGTTTAATTGTTTCCATTGGCGAGTGGGTGTTGCGGAAAGCTTGCGCTCAAAATCAACTTTGGCATCAGGCAGGTTTTACTGGTTTGCGCGTAGCGGTAAATTTGTCAGCCAGACAGTTTCAGCAGCCCAATTTAGCTGATACTATTGGACGGATATTAACCGAAACTGGTTTAGATGCGCGATCGCTGGAATTGGAGATTACTGAAACTACCATTATGCAGGATGTAGAATTTACCAGTACCATGCTTGATAATTTACAGGGGATGGGTATCAATATCTCTATGGATGATTTTGGTACAGGTTATTCTTCCCTGAGCAATTTAAAGAAGTTTCCCCTGAGAGCTTTGAAAATTGACCGCTCCTTTGTCCTGGAATTGGCAGTTGACCCCAGAGATACAGCTATTTTATCAGCAGCGATCGCCCTTGGTCATGGATTAAATCTGCGAGTGGTAGCGGAAGGCGTAGAAACTCCGGAACAATTGGAGAAATTGCGGCATTTGCACTGCGACGAAATGCAAGGCTATTTATGCAGTCCTCCCTTACCTGCTGCCGAAACTTTAGCCTTTCTTCGGGAAAGAGTAGCTATTTCCAATGGTAAAATCATCGGAATTTCTGACTTTAATTCCGCCACCGCCTAACCCCAACTCCCCATCTCCCCATCCCCCCATCTCCCCACCACATCATGCTCTATTTAAAAAAATTAACTTATCATCCCGCCGCCACTCCAACAGCGATTTTAAAAACTATTGATTTAGAATTAGCCACCGAACAATTAGGATTAATCATTGGTCCTAGCGGTTCCGGGAAAAGCACCCTATTAGAAATTATGGCAGGGTTGGCAGAACAAACTTCTGGCACAATTTTTTGGCGAGATCAGGAATTGACATCTCTGCATTTACAACAATTATGTGGCTTAGTTTTCCAGTTTCCAGAACGGCATTTTTGCGGCGGCACAATTTTAGAAGAACTGCGATTAGGTCATCCCGAATTAGGTTCCGAACGAGTTCGCAAAGCCCTAGAAGAAGTTGGATTAGAAAACCTTTCTTTAAACTCTGCCCCCCATTCCCTCAGTGGCGGTCAACAGCGCCGTCTAGCCCTCGCCGTCCAACTAATTAGGGAACCCCCTTTGCTATTATTAGATGAGCCAACCGCAGGCTTAGATTGGTCAATGCGCCGTCAATTAGTCAGTTTGCTGGCAAAATTGAAAACTCGTTGGACGCTCTTAATTGTTACCCACGATGCCGGAGAATTACTACCAATTGCTGACCATTGCTGGCATTTGAATCATGGCGAAATTCAATTAGGCAGTATTTAATATAGACAGGACTTACGCAGACACTCTATATATAGAGTTTTGTAGGGGCAATCCCCCCGTGGTTGCCCCTATTGCTAGAATAGTTGCGTAAGTCCTGATAGAGAACAGGTTTTTAAAAACTGTAGTTGCTAGGAGGAATTGAGCATTGCTCAATTCTGGTAATTTTATTTGAAGGCTGATATCAAGCCTAAACCAATACTAAGTAAAAGTCCGGCAAGTGTAGCGCCACAGATTGTCCCCAGCACAAAAATAGCGGTAAGATTGCGGAACTGAAAAACTGGAGCAGCGGGTTTTGAGGGGGAAAGTAAACCTAGAGATTTACCGTCATCAATCAGTGCCGAAATAGTAGCAGTATTACCAAGATAGAGAATTCGATCGAGTCGATCTAATAAAAAGGAATGATCTTTGCAGAGAGTATCAAAGGCTTCAATATTGATGACGTTTTCTAAAAATAGCTCCCAAGTTAATTTAGTGCTGGTGCAAAATATCTGACCATCGCTGCAAACAGGTTTGTTTAAATCTGCTGCCCAAAATATATGTACCCATTTAGAGTTGCCTTGATAGCCAAAGGACTCGGCAAGAGTGGGCGGAACTTCAACATTGACTCTAATGATGCGTTTTTTGGAGCTTTGGGAGTCATTGATACTGCGGGCATTTAATTGATATGCTGTACCAAGGGATTCTTCTGCATTGATAACTTTGGGTTCTTGAAAAGAAATTGTCGGATTGACGGGATTAGGGTGATTAGACATTTGAAATCTCGCAGTAATAAATTAGCAGTATTTTAGCAAACAATGAAAGCCAGGTGACACTGGGACAAACTTTATTGCCTGCGATCGCGCATCTTTTTGGTTTATAATCCCTTTAGGCGATCGCAGGGAAAAAACTTTTTGAGACATAGACAAGACTTACGCGCTTTAGCGAGATTCTGTCGTTAGTCCTAATAGCCAAAGCGATCGCAAAAATTTGCGATCGCTTTGGCTACTCAAACTATTGCATTATAACAGTCTGATTACTTTTTAGTGGTTTTAAAGCAGTTCAGTACTGTTCTTAGTAAGATGACCTGAGAAGCGATTGTTTGTGATAGCAGTTCTTTTGCAACGGTTTTGTCACTACCAGGATTTAAAACTGTGAACCCGATTAGTAAAAAACTGACCACAAGGGAGCATTCAATGGTATTTGTTAATCTGATGAGTGCCTTGGTTTTTGCAGACTCTTCTTGCTGCTTGAGATAATCTACCACTGCCTTAATAGTTTCAGGGTTCGCTGGTTGACTACCGATATATTCTGAAGGATCAAGGCTTCCTTGTACTTCGATTTTAGTGTTGTCTGAGGAAGTAGTTTTGGCATCTGTTTTTTTATTGGGAGGGTTCTGACGAAAAACTTTCATTGGAGATTGTGGGGTAGGGTGGACAAATGCTGCCCGACCCTTTCCTTGCTGATTTATCTAAAGATTACTTCGCGGATTTCCTCATCGGCTCTCTGAAGTAGAACTTTTGATCCTTTCAATCTCTCTTCCAGCAGGTAGAACTCCGTTGCAATCGCTTTGCGGAGTGCTTCGTTTTGAGAGATACCTTGGGATTCAGCAAGGAATTCCAAGAACTTAACAGCGTCGCCAGATAGACTGATCGACATCCGTTTTGCGCTGGGTGCGCGGGCAGCATTTTCTTTGCTTTTCTCTGGCATAACTGAATTTTTCGCGTTCATGTTCATTCGGTAATTTTTACTTGGTGTTTTGACCTTAAGTTTTCCGTGCAGCAAGTGCAAAATCGCTATGAATTTGCAGATGCAAAGGAATCAGGACTTAAGCAAATCTTCGATCTCAAGGCTATACGTAAGTTCTGGGAATGAACGACAGTGCTGGCAAATTCACTCAAAGCTTTTGAGATATAACTGATTGCGATTTGGAGAAATTGACCTGAGAGAAGAATTCTTGAAGCAATTTGATCTGAGAAAAGAATTCTTGAAGCAATTTGACTAACAAATGAACACTCTATCCGAGATATTCTTGCTACTGAGCGGAATATCAATTCCGAAATGGTACTCATTTCTTCCAAACGAAAGGAACAGGGATTTGTAATCCATTCAATCTCCGGCATAGACTTAACCTCCAATATTCGGGTCTATACCATATATAACACAGATCTGCCAATTTGGTGCTTAATAAGCACCAAATTGGTGTAAATATTCCTAAAGGAATAGATCTAGCGAAACTATCGCCAGCAATCAATTAGCGTCCAAAACTCTTTTCCCATAAGGCTTACGGGGTGACAGCCCTATCACAGTGTAGACATCAAATTTACTCGTTCCCAGGCTCTGCCTAGGAACGAGTCTAAATCGAGAACCACTATAGTAGCCTTGGGTGGCTCAAGCTAGGCTGTTGACTTTGTGCCTTTTTAGGGGGGGTATTGTTCATGCAGTTTCTGATCTGTCAATTAGCTTTTATGACTACCGTTCTAAGTTTCGATCCCCCTAAATCCCCCTTAAAAAAGGGGACTTTGAAGAATTTTCCGGTTCCCCCCTTTTTAAGGGGGGTTAGGGGGGATCATGCACGATTATTGCATGAATAAAATTGCTGAAAAACTCGCAAAGTCAACAGCCTAGGCTCAAGCCCAACTACAAACTTCCTGCTGCAAAGATGGCATCGGCGCTGAGTTGTAAATCAGGGAAAGTTGGTGATACTAGGATTTCTCCGGCTCGAATTAACTGCTTATGATAAACATCCTCTATAAGTTGACAAACGGTAATTGTTGGCTGTTTAGGTTTGCCAATATATTCCCGTCCACCAACCCCCAAATAATCCACAATCCAGTATTCAGGTACGCCCAAAATGGCATAATCTTCGACTTTCCGAGCATAATCATTTTGCCAGTTAGTGCTAACAACTTCCACAATCAACTGAATAGCCTCGCTAGAGGTAATGACAGGTTGCTGTTGCCAAAAAGGTTCATTTACTAATTTGGTTTGATCCAGCACAATGAGATCGGGGCGAAATGCAGTTTCAGTTACTAGCGATCGCATCAGACACCGATGGGGGATAAAATAGGGCAATTGCTGACGATCGATGGCAACATTTAACTTACGTCCCAGAAAGCCCACTACTTGTTCATGTAAACCCGTTGGTGACATCTCAATTATTTCACCGTCAATTAGCTCATATTGATCGCGATCGCCATACTGGAAAATAAATTCATCTGCCGTCAGCAAGTTAAACTTAGTTTGCACCATCTCTTTCCACTTCCCTAATATTCCTAATTCCCCATTCCCCCATTCCCTTAATTCCCCATTCCCCATTCTCCTATTCCCTTAATTCCCCATTCCCTGTTCCCTGTTCCCTGTTCCCTATCTTATGGCTTATAGCGGCGCGATCCTGTGTTTGGCTTATATTATTGGTTTGTTGGCAGCCTATTTCTTACCTACATCTGCCCCTTGGGGAGATTATTGGCTGCTAGCATTGGGTATCACTATTGTAGGCATAGGAATCGCGATCGCCTTACCCCAATGGTGGCGGATTGGGCCGAAAAGACAAGTATGGTTAGGAGCAGCTATCATCGCGGCTCTGGCTCCTCTCTATTTCCGCTTGATGATGCCGCAACCCGCCGCCAACGATATTAGTAAATTTATTCCGGTGCAGGATGGCAGCGCCCAAGAACAAACCATTATTGTGCAGGGCAAAGTTACCAGTATTCCTCGCCTCACCCGCAGCCAAAAGGCGCAATTCTGGTTAGAAGCCAATCAGTTAAATGAAGTGGAAGGCAGTCGCAACAAACCCGCCCAAGTTAATCAGCGAGTCAGCGGAAATCTCTATGTTACCGTGCCATTGCTGCAAGCTACAGACTTGTATCCGGGAAAAGCGATCGCCATTACTGGTAATTTATACCAACCTAAAGCTAGTTCGGGACAATGTGTCTTTAATTTTCAAACTTATTTAGCCAAGGAAGGAGCCTTTGCCGGATTCAGTGGCAAACAAATTAGTTTTCCCGAAGCTGAAATTAATCAACCTTGGGGAGTTTGGCGGATTCAGCAACAGATTACTAAAACCTTTGTGCGATCGCAAGGTATTCCCGAAGGCACTTTAGCTAGTGCGATGGTATTAGGCAATCGAGCCGTTAATGTTTCCTTTGACGAGCGGGATTGTTTTGTCAAAGTTGGTTTAGCTCACGCTCTCGCGGCATCGGGATTTCAAACTTCTTTAATTTTAGGCGTAGTGCTGGCACTAACGCGCTCTTTCCCCGCTCAAGCTCAACTAGGATTGGGAACCTTTGCTTTAGTCGGTTTTGTTGGGTTAACTGGCATTTCTGCTTCCGTGCTGCGAGCCGCTGTTATGGGTTTTGGAGCCTTAGTTGCCCTGGTTTTAGAACGCAAAGTAAAACCCTTGGGTTCCCTGCTCCTAGCCGCAGTTTTATTATTAATTTTCAATCCTTTGTGGATTGGAGATTTAGGATTTCAACTGAGTTTTTTGGCAACTTTGGGATTATTAGTCACTGCCGAACCTTTAAGTAAAAAATTGGATTGGTTGCCGCCAGCGATCGCTGCCATCATTGCCGTTCCCCTAGCTGCTACAATTTGGACGCTACCCCTACTAATCTATAATTTCTGTCTTATTTCCCCCTACAGCATCCTGCTGAATGTTTTAGCCACCCCTTTTCTCTCCGTTCTCAGTTTGGGGGGTATGACAGCGGCTTTAGGAGCCTTAATTTGGCAACCCGCTGGTATCTTCATGGCTTGGTTGCTATATTACCCAACTCATTGGCTCATTGAACTGACCAACTTCTTTTGCCAACTACCCGGAACTTCCGTCGCCGTAGGGACAATTTCCCTCGTCCAGATGGTAACTCTTTATGGTTTAATCATTCTAGTATGGGGATCTCCTTGGTGGCAGCGCCGTTGGTGGTGGGCAGGGGCGATCGCCATCAGTTTAATTATCTTCCCAGTTTGGCAAACCAAATCCACCCTAGTCCAAATTACCGCCATTTCTGCTCCTGGGGAACCAGTTTTAATCATTCAAGACCGAGGCAAAACCGCCCTAGTCAACAGCGGCGATGAAAGCACTGCCAACTTTACTTTATTACCTTTTCTGCAACAGCAGGGAGTCAATCAAATTGATTGGGCAGTTGCCCTCAAATCCTCGGAAAAAGGCAGTAGCGGCTGGACTCCCATCCTCAAACGTCTACCAGTCAAAACCTTTTATACCAATGCCTCCCTTGGAGAATGGCAAATTGGAGCAGTGGTAAGGCGAGCTTCTCTAAAATCAATCCAAAATCTCCCCATCGGAGAAACGCTCAAAACTGGTTCTGCCGTCATCGAATTAATCGAGCGGGAGCCAAATATCCTCCAACTGCAAATAGGCAAACAAACTTGGTTAATTTTAGGCGATGTCAAACTAACAGAACAAAAAAGACTCGCCCTAGGGGGGAGATTGCCCCCCGCTCAAGTATTGTGGTGGACAGGAGAAGGACTATCTAAAGATTTATTGCGGGTAGTCAAACCAGAAGTGGCGATCGCCTCTGCTGCTAAAATCGATCCTCAAACCCTAAAAAATCTCCGTCAGAATCAGACCAAAATTTATCGCCTCAGTCGCAATCGCACCCTGCAATGGACGCTAGGCAAAGGATTTGAAACCTCTATGGAAGCCACCGATAGCGATACCCCTATGCTGTAAATTGGAGAGAGCGATCCAAATGGAACGAAATTTAGTACAATGGTGTAGACCTAAAAATCCTCAATGTGGAGAGGTGGCAGAGTGGTCGAATGCGGCAGACTCGAAATCTGTTGAGGTGTCACAACCTCCGTGGGTTCAAATCCCACCCTCTCCGTTTTCATCCAGAATTTTCAGCACTTTCAACTGTTCGTTTAATTGGCTATAACTTAGCCTACCTGTTTTTTGGATACAGTTTGTTTTTCTTTAGATAGGGAATTTCGACTATACTTACCAAACTAAGATTGGGCGATCGCTTTTAAGGAGAGCATAGGTTTCAATTAAACTATATTCTAGCTAAATTCACTGAAAAATATCATAAAATATCTTTTTTGCCGGGAAAGTTTATTAGAAATCTAGAATTTTTACGGATTGTCTTTTGACAATATTTGTGAGTCAGGGAAAATCACAGCGCGATCGCTCTGTGATTTTCCCCAAAAAATGTGTTAACAACTACATAAGGAAATATTTTATAGAAAATAAGTTCGATTTTTCTCTCAGCATGAGTCAACACCAGTCCCCTGTTCCCACACTTCCTCGTAGTTTAACTTCCCTGGAAACCTGGGGATTTGGTTTTAGTGGTTTACTGTTATGGTTGGGGACTGCGCCAGCTATGCACGCGGCTTTAGGTTCCCAAGCAATTTGGGTTTGGTTGCCTGGAACTATCGTCGGGATTTTGCTCAATTTCCAAGTCAAGCAGTTAGGAACCTACTTTCCAGATGTCGCTGGAGGAACCCCCAACTATACCACTCGATTGTTACACAAATTTCCAACTTTAGCTCGCTATAGTGCGATTGGCTATCTACTCGGTTGGGTGTCTGTGCCGCCAATGAATGCCATTATTTTGACGGATTTAATTCAGGCCAATTTAGAGCCATTGAAAATTAATTTTCCAGTCACTCTATTCAGAATTGGTTTTGCAATTTTGCCTTTTATTGTAGCTTTTAGCGGCACGCGAACCATTGGAATTTTGCACAGTTTCTTTGTATTTCCAGCCATCGGATTTCTGATTACCTTTTGCCTGCAAGGTATGGGGTGGTTAACTTTTGCCCCAGCTAGTCCCGGCTTGCTGCCAGAAACTTGGACTGGCATTTCGGCGATTGATTGGATGAAGTGGTTCTTTATTGCTGTCTATGCGGTGTATGGTTGCGAGACTGCTTCCTCATTTGTGGCAGATAGCCGCCAGCCAAATGTTACTCTCCGCTGCCTATCTGTCGCCGCTGGATTTATCCCCATTGTCTATTTTGGGGGTTCCTGGGTGTTAATGCAGTTGGCAACAGCACCGGGATTAGGAAATAGCACTTATCTGAATTTAGTCACCGCAACTCAGCCTTTTTGGGGGGGATTCGCCCCAGCTTTAGTGACCTTTTTAATTACTTCTGGTTGTCTGTTGAGTTCAGCAACAGCAGTGAGTAACTGTCCCCGAATTTTGTATCAATTAGCCCAAGATGGATATTTACCGCCTGTATTTGGGGTAGTTTCTAATCGAGAAGTTCTCCAACCCAGCTTAATCTTTACCTTATTTTTAAGCCTAATTTGTTTGGGATGGGGAGATCTTGACCGGGTGGTGATGGTAACTGGGACCGGATATTTAACGGCAATGATGGCAATTCATTTTGGATTGTGGATTAATCGCCATCAACCAGAAACTCTTTGGCCTTGGCAATCTCTAGGTTTCTTGATTGTAGAAACTATGGTGTTGATAGTCGGAGGATTGGCTTGGGGTTGGCAGGATTTAGCCATTGGATTGTTGCTGCCTTTAGTAGTTAGCATTGCCGGGATGCAATTACCCCGCTTGAATTTTGCTCCATTCCGTCCGGCTTGGTGGCTGAAATGCTATCAACGGCAATCTTACAACTTCAAAATCGATTGGGTAGCTTTTCAAGTTACTGTTCTGATTGTGTTAGTATGTGGATCTGTCAGTATTGGTTGGCTGGTGAGAGATGGACTTGACCGTTTAGGTAGAGGCAACCATACGGCATTATTTAGTATTTTATTAGTAACCGTAGCTTTTGTGGGAGTGGCGATCGCTTCTTGGACAAGTTTGCTGCAAATCGCTACGATTACTGAAGCGCGAGAACAGGTTGAACGCGCTCTCAAAGATTTACAGCGAACGCAAACCCAATTAATCCAGGCCGAAAAAATGTCTAGTTTGGGGCAGTTGGTAGCCGGAGTTGCCCACGAAATTAATAATCCTGTGAATTTCATTTATGGCAATTTA
The DNA here is from genome assembly GCA_936920195.1 of uncultured cyanobacterium. Taxonomy (GTDB): domain Bacteria; phylum Cyanobacteriota; class Cyanobacteriia; order Cyanobacteriales; family FACHB-T130; genus CAKZHE01. The sequence goes on from CAKZHE010000236.1 coordinate 12,908, forward strand.
ACCCACCTAGAGAACTATGCTGATAGTCTGCTGAGTTTTATCAAACTTTATCAACAGCACTATCCCAATCCAGCTTTAGAAATTCAAGCCGCTGCGGAAGAGATTGAGTTAGATTTTCTGCAAAAGGATTTGGCGGCAATTTTACGTTCAATGAAAATGGGAACCGAGCGCATTCGTCAGATTGTACTATCGCTCCGCAATTTTTCCCGAATGGATGAATCTGAATTTAAAGCGGTTGATATCCACGAAGGAATTGATAGCACGTTGTTGATTTTACAGCATCGGTTAAAGGCTAAAGGGAGTCGTCCAGAAATCCAGGTAATTAAAGAGTACGGTCATTTATCGGCAGTGGAATGCTATCCTAGTCAAATCAATCAGGCGTTGATGAATATTTTGGCAAATGCGATTGATGCCATTGAGGATATTGACCTCAATTGGGAATCTGGAGCAGTTGTCAATCGTCCCCGACAGATTACGATTCGGACTACTGAGATCGCTTCTGAGTGGATAGAAATTGCGATCGCTGATACGGGTTTAGGTATTCCAGAAAGCATTCAATCCCAAATTTTTGACCCATTTTTTACTACTAAACCCATAGGTAAAGGTACGGGAATGGGAATGTCAATTAGCTATCAAATTATCACCAAAAAGCATGGGGGCAAGCTCAAGTTTTTTTCCTCCCCTAGCAACGGCACTGAGTTCTTTATCCAAATTCCTATTAAGCAAAAAAGTTTGGGTTGAGGAACGAACTCTAACACAATCCAGTAACACCTCTATTAGTAGTGGCGTGGCAAGACTAAAATGTTGCAATAGAATCATTGGTTTCATCGGGTTCAAAAACTGGATAAAGATGCT
>CAKZHE010000237.1 GCA_936920195.1 uncultured cyanobacterium
ACTCAAAAAGGCACAAAGTCAACAGCCTAGGCAGAGCCTCTCAATAGGCATTCCCAGGCAGAGCCTGGGAACGAGTAGATTCCTTATTCCCTTGGAGAACGATCTTAAATCATTCAGGAATAAAACACTTTTTGACCAGAGGGTTTCTAGCATATAGGGAGGAAGTTAGAAGAACTGAGAAATACTATGGATTCAGTGCAGAAGCAGGTAATGGTTTTAAGCCAGAAAGTAGACGCTCTTTACCAAATGATTGAACTGCTAAGTCAGAAGATTTCGGCGGTTTTAAGTGCAAATCAGCCCGAAGCTCCTCAAGAAGGGGAATTTTCCTCCCTGTCAGCGGCGAAAGGACGTTATACCTATCAGAATTACAGCCGCGACTCTGGGATGGAACATAAGGATGTGTTGATTGATAGCAACTTAGAAACCAATTCTCGCAGTCGGGAAAAAGAATTATCCCCGGAAATCCAGATCCAGCGGTTAACGGCTCAATTGACAGCAGCCTACAATCGGATTGCAGCGCTAGAAGAACAACTGCTCTCGAAGCGGATTCATTCCTAGGGCAAGTGTAAGGCGGCAGGTGTTAAAGTTCAGATTGGATGCTGAATATCTGCCCAACCAAGTTTTCAATCGTTTGGAGTAATTCTCTTTGCTGCCATCCTTGGTAGAGATGGGCGGCGATCGCACAGCCTCCAGCCCCAACTCCTTCTTTCACATAACCCTGTTCGTAAGCCCGTAGCTGAGGATAGTCAGAATCAGCCAAACTAAGCTGAGTTGCCAATAGGGGGACTGTCCCGACCATTTCCGCCAAGCCTACTGTATCACCTGTGGGGTCTTTTACCACCCATCGAGTTGTTCCCACGACCACCCCAGCAGGTTGCCACGTTAAAGTAAATTTTTGGGCGATCGCTGTCATCAAAGCATAAACTGCCAGCATTTGAGTACCGCCCGCCAGCAATACCCCACAACTGCGACTAGCGGCTAAAGCCATCCCCGCCGTCACAATTTGCATAGGATCGCCCACTGCTGCCACCAGTTCAAAGGGATCGTTAATCAGATTTCCCGCCGCCTTTAAACCCGCCTGCACCACCGCCCATTTTTGCTCATGATTGCAGCTTAGATGGCTGCTGTTCACCTTTCCCGCCGCCCCATAGCCCAATCCCTCCAAAACGGCTAAAGCCGTGGTTGTACCGCCTACTACACACTCCCCTAAAATCAGATATCCGGCGGACACTTCCCCTGCCAACTTTGCCCCCCAAATCAACCCCTGGGCAAACAAGTAGTGAACTGTTGCCACAGGCAAAGCTTTGCCCGTACTCAAACACTGGGCGGGCATTCCCCCCAAATCGATACAGGGAACCGTCGGCGGTTGGGGCAACCCAGCATTAAATAAATATACTGGTAGGTCCAAGGCTGCTACCAGGGCGCGGGAAATGATGGCTGGGGAAGCTCCCGCCGTCAAGGGGGGGAGAGGATGGGCGGAAGGGATATCAACCCCATTCACCAAAAATTCCCCATCAGCGATCGCCGTATAGCGACGATCCTCTGGAGTTGCCCCCGCCGCCGAAATTCCCGGGATTAATCCCGTGGCGGTAAATCCCAGAATAGTTACAAATATTGGCTTTTTACCCCGGTACTTTTCTAGCCATGCCTGTCCCTGGAGCCGCTGAGTATAAACCTGAATCATCCTTCGTAGTCTAGTAAAACTTTCACCCATTCCGGAGGCCGAGAAATTGGATTGCCCAAACGGTCTAACAATAGTAAAGCCACTAAATGCACGACAAATAGATAAACTAAATTACTGAGACTAATGGAACCGATAGCGATCGCCTGCACCAAAGACAAACTTGGCTCCTGCAACCACCCCAACTTCAAAAATCCCCACTGGACAAACTCCGTCACCTGAGTAGTTAAATACAGCCACAGATCCTGTCCCAGCATTGCCGACAGCAGCCACAACCGGAAAAAGAACCCAAAAGTGCCAATCAGCGCCCCCGTCAGAATCGACAGATACCAACTAGCACCCCTGCGCCACATTGCCCCTAACTGCACCCCCATCACCCCAAAAGGGATAAAAAACAGAATACTCCGGGGCGGACCCAGCAGCACCGACAGCAGCAAACCAGAAACCAAAGCCGCCATCCACGCCGCCCGATTGCCCCAGCGCAAATAAACTAAAGCAATGGGAATTGCGAAAAAGACTCGCAGCACCGGACCCATCGGGAAATAGTAATTAATTAGCCAAATCAGCGCCGCCGTACTAGCCAGAAAAGCCGTTTCCACCACCACCAACGGCTCAGAAAAGGTACTTTTGTTCCGAACCGCCGCAGTTTTTGGCACAAACTTGGTTGATTCCAGCTTAGAGCTAGCTGGCGGTTCCCCTGACTCAGATTCATCCTCTAAGTCCCAAGGATCGCTCAGATGTTTGGCTTCAGATTCTGAAAGTTCTTCTGGTATCACTAACAATTAAAAACTAACAACTAATCAACGTAACTGAGCCGTCAAACCCAATCCGGCGGCAAGTCACAGGAATGGGTTTTAGCGACAAAACTAAGAGATCAATTTTTCCAAAGCTTGCGGATCTGGAATGCACAAAATGTCATTTTCTCGCTTAATTAATCCCCTCCTTTCCAATCTAGTCAGTACCCGCGTCACCGTTTCCCTCGCTAGTCCGCTCAGACTACTTAACTCTCGATGAGGTAAGTTAGGGATTTCAGTACCTTGAAGTCTGGATTTTCCCTGGCCTTCTGCCAAAAAAAGTAGAGTATCCGCCACGCGAGACATACTGTCCGATTCCCGCAGTCGCAAGCGCCGATTGACTTGCCGCAAGCGCTTCGCCATCAGCTGCGCTAACCGAACGCCAGCGACTGGTTCGGAATGAATTAGATGAACAAAATCCTGGGCTGGCATACTGCCAATGCTAGTAGGAGTCAAGGTAATCACGTCAGTAGAACGCGGCACTTCATCTAGCGCCGCCATTTCACCGAATAGTTCTCCTTGACCGAGAATGTTCAGCGTTACCTCTTTGCCATCCAAATTGTAAGTCCGAATTTTCACCCATCCATTCAAAATAAAGTACACAGATCCACCCCAATCATTTTCCAGCAGGATCACTTGATTAGCTGGATGGCTGCGAGTAACCACATGGGCGGTGGCTTGTGCCACTGCCGGTTCTGGCAAGCCCACAAAAAGAGGGGCAGTGCTAATCAAAGCACTAATATTCGAGTTAAGTTCGCGGGAGCTATATAGGTCTGCCATGAGGCCAACGCCAAATTAAACGCTAGGGAAAGATAGATAGCGGCCCACTGGCTTAGGGCTGGCTGAAGCGGGTTTTGAACCCTTGACACTCCCCAGCTAATTGCTAGGTAATGTGACGGATTCATTTCAGGAAGACTTGTTAGTGCAAGCACTAACAAGTCTTCCTGCTAGGCGATAGGAGCCGAATGGGAAATGAATTGCTCCATTTGAGATAGACAGTGTTGATGCTATAACGGTAGCATGGCTGCCTACCCCGTCCAAATTTATCACGCCCATTTGGTTGCTTCTCAACCTCCCATCTATAACAAACGCTCAAAACGGCTCAGGTATAGAATCTGTGCCAATCTATCATTATCTTGCTTGTCGGCAGGGGTAGTACAGTAAATCTGTATTGCGGCATTTTTTTCTCGTCAAGGGTTTCACCGTGACTTCTCAGAAAGCTATTCAATCTCTTATCGCTGAAATTGACGGCGTTCTCAATCAGGGTAATTCTCGCTTGCCTTGGTTCTCTCGCCCAGATCTGACCAAGCAGCGTCGGGTTTTGGAGAAAGCCCGCAGCTATCTAGTTTCCCTACAACAAATTCATCTTACTGAATCTGAGAAGCTTTCCCAGAAAAATGCTGCGAAGCCGGAGCTAGAACCCGAAACCTTGCAGGCGATTGCCAAAGACCTCTATTCCCTGCGCGCTCATTTAATCCAGCCTTTAGAAGCTGACGTGGAAGAACTTCGACGGCAGCGGGAATCGCTAGTTAAAGAGGTGCGACAGCTAGAGTCTCGCAAACACCACTATCAATCTTTAGCTCAACAACAAGCGAAACAACAACAAATCATTACAGAATTCTTACAGGTAATGGCAGGTCGCTTGCAGGAAAGTTTGACTCAGCAAATGGCTCAAACCCTGACCAATTTGGAATCTCAGTTTCTCACAGCTGAGGCTCATCTGGCAGAGCAACCGGGAATTGTCCGGCAATTGGCTGGGGGTTCCCCAACCCCCCTATTGCACCCCCAAGAACGGTTAGAGCAATTGCGACAAATGCAGGTGCAGTCGGATCGAGCTTTACAAAACTTAGACTCGACGATGCGGGTGGTGTTTGAGGCGCTGCAAAGAAATCTGCACAGTTACCAGGAATCCTTAACCCAAGGGCTGGAAAAGATGCACGGCTTGGGGCAGCAAGGGGAGGCGATGTTTGGGGCGCTGGTGGCTCATTTGGCGAGTCAGTTGGGCAAAGAAGTTTCGGTTTATTTACAATCACCTTTGCAAGTGGAGTCGGGGGAAACGACAGCGCCCACCATCCCGGAAATTTTGCCCGATGTTCCCATCTCAAAATCTGGCAGTGCTGACGATCGCTCGCAGAGCTTCGCCCTGGATTTGGATGTGGACGTAGATGTGGACGCAATGGATTCTGATGACCTCAATACCATCATTCAGATGGATATTGAGGCGCTGAATAAATGGCGAGCCTTTAAGGAGAAGCACGGCGAACAGCCCCAGGAACCGATTATCTCTCTCTTTAACTCGCCCCCAGCGGCTCCCCCAGTGGAATTGCCAGAGGTTGAGGATAAGGAACTGGATGATTTTTATCAGACTCTCTTTGGCTCGGAATCTGGGGGAAAATCTGGGGATTTAAGAGAGCGCAGTCCGGCGATCGCTCTATCGCCTCCATTGGCAGCGGAAACCTCTGTCGATCGGGTTCTATTCTCAGGAACTTCAGATCCAGCCTTGGAGATAGTTTCCCCGCCTCCTAATGGCAGTATTCCCCCAGATCGGTCTTGGGAAGATAGTTTATTTGAAGAAGAATTTTCCGCTGCTGCCAACTACCAGTTGGATACTGACTATCCAGAAGTGCCTGATAGCCAAGCCTTGATTAGCTCCCTGACTGATTTGCTGGAGCCGATGAATTTGCGGGTAGAGGAGCCAGAGCAATTGCTGTTGCTGGCAGTTAATGATAATGCCTTTCTAGAAAACCCTCCGCAGTCAACTGGCGATCCCAATGAACTGGAAGATGGCTATATTCCCGCTCCGCCAGAGGAAAGTTTGCTGGCAACCGATGGGAGTGAGGAAGATGAAAATAGAGCATTTGTCCTCGATCAAAGGACGTTTCAGCAACTGAGCGAAGATTTATCTAGTTTTGAACAGTTTAAGCCTGCTGCCAAATCTCCTCAAACAAGTGTTCTGGTAGAGATGAACGCCAGTTCCACGCCAGTAGAAGCGAGGGAACTAGAATTGAATGGGGCGCACCAGGAACTGCTGGCAGAAGATTGGGAAGATATGGCCAATAGTGCCTCTTTTGCGGCGGCATTGGCTCCAGAACCAATCACTAGAATTTTAACTGCTGAGGAGTTGCAGTTAGATTGGGAAGAACGGCTGGCAATGAGTGTCGCCCTAGATGCATCCTTTGCCTTCCCCTCGGAGCAATTGCGCTTAGAATTGGAGACGGCGATTGGTTCTGAAGTATCCGCCGAGGAGCCAGAAATGGGAGCGGAGGCCAAACTATTTCCCGCTGAACCCGCTAACCCAGAATCGACCTCAGTTAGCACGCTCGAACCGACAACAGCGTTGCCCGAGCATCCCCCGGAAGAGTTATCTCCAGATGCTTTAGACAAGCTGGCAGCTTTGGTAGATATCTTTTCCCTAGAAGAATTGAACTGGAATTCAGTTGCTAGCACTGAAGCATCTGCGGGAAATGCGAGCGATCGCCCAAACCCCACTTCAACCAATGATAGTGGTAACGATGCTGTCCCCATCGATCCCGAAGAATTGGCAGCAGTATTAGAACTATTTCCCCCAGACGATATGAGTTGGCAGCCAGAACAGGGAACAGGGAACAGGGAACAGGGGGGGGAGAGGGAACAGGGAACAGGGAACAGGGAATAGGGAATAAGGGAATAG
>CAKZHE010000238.1 GCA_936920195.1 uncultured cyanobacterium
CCTGTTCCCTGTTCCCTGTTCCCTGTTCCCTGTTCCCTGTTCCCTGTTCCCTATTAAAACCTTCCATGCCTTTGCTGCCACTACAACCAATCGGCAGTGCTAACTTCTATATGAGTGGCGATGTCACTATTCAGGAGGGCGCAGCGATCGCTCCAGGAGCGATTTTACAAGCAGACTCCGGTAGCCGGATTATAATTCGCTCTGGAGCCTGTATTGGTATGGGGGTAGTTTTACACGCTCACCACGGCACAATAGAAGTAGGCGCAGGAGCAACATTAGGTGCGGCGGTATTAGCAATTGGCAATGTCAAAATTGGCGCTCATACCTGTGTAGGCGCATCCACAACTATTTGGAATCGAGATATTGCTGCTGATGCCGTAGTTCCCCCCGGCTCCCTAGTCACCGATTCGGGCAGACAAGTAATCGTAGCGGATGAAAGTCCCCCACCATTACCGGAAAGTCGGGAAACCCCGCCAGAATCAGTTGCTCCAACGCCTGCTCCACCAACACCAGTTGTGCCGCCACCCCCAGTTGACCCAACTTTAACAGAAGAAGCGATCGCCTTTGGCGCTGGGCTTCGCCCAATCGCGCCTCCAGTTCCGCCTCCAGTTCCTCCCCCAGTTCCAGAGTCACCCACTGCCAATCCCGGCGTACCCATCTACGGACAGGTAAGCTTAAATCAGTTATTGATTACCCTCTTTCCCCACAAGCAACCTTCTCCGCCCCCAGAACAGAGCGGATAATCATTGACAATCTTGCTCGGTATTTTAAACTGAGGTGAATGATGGCTCAAGTTGTGGCGATCTCTAAGTTCATCAATAGTTATGATGATGTCCATCAAAAGTTCAACTTAAAAAGAACTGATGACGATCGTTTCTTTACCGAATGGTTTGATAATTTACCAGAATTAACTGAGTCAGAAAAAACAACTTTAGACCGGGTAAAACAGAGATATGTCAATCATCGAGCCAAAGGAACGCTGAATGAAGCCACAGTAATTCTATTAGCAATAGCTCCGTTGTTAGAGTTGGCAGGTTTTTACGATCCCCCTTTTACAATTCGGGCTGAAGATGCTTTGACAATTGAATTAGAAGACCAGGAAGAAATTTTCAAAGGACGTATTGATGTTTTAGTAGTTCAAGATCAATTATGGCTCTTAGTAGTGGAAGCCAAAAATACCCAATTAGCATCTGAAGTGGCAATTCCGCAATGTTTGACTTATATGATGGGTGCTAAATTGAATCGACCAATTTTTGGCTTAGTAACTAATGGAGGAGAGTTTATTTTATTGAAACTAAGCCAACAGCAACCCGCAGAATATGATATTTCGCGGGTATTTTCTCTATTGCCTCGACAAAATGAACTTTATAATGTTTTCAGTTTTCTGAAAACGATTAAATCTTAAAAAAGAACAGGCTTCGCCGCGAGCGTCAGCCGAACGGGAACAGGAAATTGATTTAACACTCCCCGTCAATTTTCTGTTAGAATTAAGTCGTATTCCGGTCAGGACTGACGCAACAGGCACGGCACTGAGATTCTCAGGACAACTAAATAAGTGGAGATCTGTAGTATGGAGTTAGCCAAAGCAGCGAAAGTCACCAAAGAAGAGAGAGTCACCTACGAATATGCTATCGAGCATGACGAACTTTGGGAAAGCGCCCTCGGCTTGGTTTCCACCACCAGCTTTCCGGCAATTGTCGGCACCGCTGATATGATGCTCAAGTCAGCTGGAGTCACCCTGGTAGGCTACGAAAAAGTTGGGAGCGGGCAGTGTACCGCCATTGTGCGCGGGGGCATCTCCGATGTCAGGATTGCCGTGCAAGCCGGAATTCAAACCGCCGAACAATTTGGTGAACTGCTCTCATCCACCATTATTCCCCGTCCCCTAGGCAACTTGGAAATGATTTTTCCCATTGGCTCCTATCTTTCCCAACTAGCCCAATCCAGCGGTTATAGCCGTCTGAGCAATCAAGCCGTGGGATTATTGGAAACGCGGGGGTTTCCGGCAATGGTGGGAGCAGCAGATGCTATGCTGAAAGCGGCAGATGTGCAGCTAGCCGCCTATGAAACCATTGGGGCAGGATTGTGTACTGCCATCATTCGCGGCACGGTGGCAAACGTCGCGATGGCAGTAGAGGCAGGAATGCACGAAGCCGAAAGGATTGGGGAATTAAATGCCGTGATGGTGATTCCTCGGCCTTTAGAAGATCTAGAATTAACTTTACCTGTAGCGAGTTGTTGGCTAGAAAAACCCCAACCTGTGGTCAGAATGCCAATTCAACTGCAAGAGAAGGTGGCAGAACCATCTTTAGTGCGTCTTCCTGACTTTGCAGAGCTAGGCATACCAGAAAAAGAAACCCTAACTATCGACTTGGATTGAAACTGGGGATAAATATTTTTGCAGGGTTTTCTCGAGTTGTTGAGCGCTGGCTCGCGGCGAAAAACGGGGAATCATTTCTTCTTGGTGTTGAGAATTGATGCGGCACAAAACGGGAATTTCGTACTGGTAGGCTTGAAACCAGTCTTCACGGGTGGTAATGTCGCGAATTTCTAGATTGAATTTTAAATTGGGCATTTGAGCAAGTTTTTCTTGCAAGCCTTCACAGAGATGGCAACCCGGTTTGCTGTAGAGAATTAATTGCATGGGATAATTTTGAGAAAGAGCGATCGCTTTTAGTGCTAGGTTTTTCCAATTGCACTGCCAACAGCAGAACTTGCAGACATTATATTATAGGTAGACCACCAATTGAAATGCTATTTTCTCCATAAGTTTTCCTAGGACAATGAAACCAAGTTTCCCCGGAATGAACCCCTATCTTGAACACCCCTCTTTGTGGCCAGAAGTTCATTTTTGGCTCATTGCTGAACTGGCAAAATCCCTCAATCCTATACTTGTCCCCAAATATCGAGCGGCTGTGGAGAAACGGGTTTACTTAGATTCCGTACTGGTGGGAATTGCCGATGCGTCTATTTTCCAGTTCAATCCTGCCAATAAACTCAACTCTGTAGTCACAACTGAAATTTTAAGTAAATCAGTTAAAGTCACCATCCCCCAAAGTGAAGAAATCACCGAACGCTATCTAGAAATTCGGGAAGTTCAAACTGGGCGGGTTGTCACTATTATAGAAGTGCTTTCACCCAAAAATAAACGAGTTGGTGAAGGGCGAGAAAAGTATTTAACCAAGCGCCAAAAGGTTTTAAATAGCGCCACTCACCTAGTTGAAATTGATCTACTGAGGTCTGGAAATTTCATGCCAATGGCAAAAGCAATACCATCAGACTATCGAATTTTAGTCAGTCGAGCTAATTTGCGTCCTGCGGCTGAATTATACCCGTTTAATCTCCGAGAAGCGATTCCACAATTTTTGTTGCCTTTGCAACCTGAAGACCAAGAACCGATTATAGATTTATCTGAGATCTTGAGACAGATTTCCCAGGATGCTGCCCTAGATATGGCGATAGACTATTCTCAGCCCCCTGTACCACCATTGAGCAGTTCTGATTTTGAGTGGTTAAAGTCAAGGTAGAATGAGAAAAAGTCGCTTTGCATTATATCCAGTACGCCATTTATGACTCATTCCACAGAATCGCCAGCCCTAGCTACTAAGTTCGACCTAGATGCCCTGAACCAGAGATTTGAATTAGGTAGCCCCAAAGATATCCTGCGCTGGTGCGTTGAGAATATTCCTACAGGGTTCGTCCAAACCAGTGCCTTTAATGTTGACGACTTGGTAATTACCGATATCCTATACCGAGAACTCAAGCAGCAAACGCCAGTGATATTTCTAAATACGCTGTATCATTTTCCCGAAACTCTAGAACTCGTTGCTAAAGCCAAGGAAATTTACAATTTGAATCTCAAGGTTTACAAAACTCCTGATGCAGATAGTCGCGAAGCCTTTACTGCTCGTTATGGCGATGCTTTGTGGGATAAAGATATTCTGCAATTCCACCAAATTACCAAAATTGAACCGCTGAATAGAGGTTTAGCTGAATTAAATACAGTGGCTTGGATTACTGGACGGCGGCGGGACCAAGCGACTACTCGCGCTGATATGCCAGTATTTGAACTCGACAAAGAACAGCGAATCAAAGTTAATCCTTTGGCAAATTGGACGCGCCCAGAAAGTTGGGCTTATGCGATTGAGCATGAGATGATTTATAATCCTCTCCACGACCAAGGCTATCCTAGTATTGGCGATGAACCGCTAACGACTCAAGTGAAGGAAGGCGAAGACGAACGTGCTGGTCGTTGGCGGGGAAGTGATAAGACTGAGTGCGGTATTCATCTTTAAAAAATAGCACTTCTGCCTGATGGGGTGATGGGGAGATAGGGTGATGGGGTGATGGGGTGATGGGGTGATAGGGTGATGGGGTGATAGGGTGATGGGGAGTGGAGAATTAGCAAGAACTCCTTTTATTCCTAATTCCC
>CAKZHE010000239.1 GCA_936920195.1 uncultured cyanobacterium
TTAAACGTCTCTGGCTTGGTCAAAAATCGTCGGCTTGCGAGGGCAATTAGTCTCCAAGGATGGAGAGAATTTAGGACACTATGCGAAGCGAAGTCACAGAAGTTTGGAAGAGTTTTTCGGGTGGTAAGTCGATGGGAACCAACCAGCCAAATTTGTTCTGAGTGTGGCTACAAATGGGGGAAACTCGATTTAAAAGTGCGGTCGGTTCGATGTTTGAACTGCGGTATTGAACACGACCGAGATGAGAATGCGGCAAAAAATATAAATCAAGTCGGGATAGGGCATTGCCACGACTCTAAACGGACGCAGAGACAGAGTAAGACTAGTTCGCTAGCGTCAGTCAGCGAAGCGTCAAGTGTTTCCCCGTGGCTTCAGCCCGGTGAGTATGTCAAAGATAGTAGTTCAGGCCAATGCCAAAGGCAATGAGCAGTCATTGAAAGAGCCTCAGCATCGACTCAAAGTTTTTGGTAAATATACTAACATTATCAGTTTTTTAACGAGACTTAAACAAAATTCTTGGTGTCTTGGTGTCTTGGTGGTGTCAGAATATTTTCATAACACACGGTAGCGAGATTTTGGCATGAGTGCAGAACAGGATTTAGTCAAGGTGATGAAACAGGAAGTGGGTAAGGCGGCGGCAGCCCGGGTTAAATCTGGTTCCATTGTCGGGTTGGGAACGGGATCGACTACTGCCTATGCGATTCAATTTTTGGGCGATCGCCTAAAATCTGGTGAAATTAAAGATATCCAGGGTATCCCCACTTCCTTTCAGGCGGAAGTTCTCGCCAAACAGTATGGTATTCCCCTGACTACCCTGGATGCCACCGATCGGATTGATATTGCCATTGATGGGGCAGATGAAGTTGATCCCCAGAAGAATTTAATTAAAGGTGGGGGAGCCGCCCACACCCGCGAAAAGATTGTTGATTCCTTGGCAGAATTGTTTATTGTGGTGGTAGATAGTGGTAAATTAGTAGACCGTCTCGGTTCGACTTTTTTGTTACCTGTGGAAGTATTGCCCATGGCGATCGCTCCTGTTACCCGTGCGATTGAAAAACTCGGCGGTAAGCCAGAATTGCGGATGGGAATCAGGAAAGCTGGGCCAGTGATTACCGATCAAGGCAATATGGTGATTGATGTCAAATTTGACCGGATTGACGATCCCGCTGGCCTAGAAAAGACCTTGAATAATATCCCCGGTGTACTAGAAAATGGCCTCTTTGTGGGAGTTACAGACCTAGTATTAGTGGGCGAAGTCAAAGATGGTCAAGCCATCGTGAGAGAATTTTAAGATTAAAACTTCCCATGCAGTACCGACGATTTGGACGCACAGAATTGCCGATGCCGATTTTTTCCTGCGGCGGCATGAGATATCAGTTTAAGTGGCAGGATGTGCCAATGTCTGAAATTTCGGTGGAAAGCCAGCGGAATTTAGAAAACACCATTCGTCGGTCGCTGGAAGTGGGGATTAATCACATTGAAACGGCGCGGGATTATGGTACTTCGGAAATGCAGTTAGGGCAGGTTTTACCGAAATTTCCCCGCGAGAAATTGATTGTCCAAACCAAAATTCTTCCCACTGCCAACTCGCAAGAATTTCGCCAAGATTTTGAAAAATCCTTGGATAATCTACAACTAGATTATGTCGATCTTTTGGCAATACATGGAATTAATGATGCCGAAACCCTAGATTATTCTATGAGTCCCGGCGGTTGTTTAGAAGTAGCCCAAAAGCTACAAGCGGAAGGCAAAGTCAGATTTATTGGCTTTGCTACCCACGCACCAACGGATATTATTTTGCAAGCGGTTGAAACTAATCAATTTGATTATATCAATCTCCATTGGTACTACATCAATCAAATTAATTGGCCTGCGATTGAAGCGGCTAATCGTCTTGATATGGGAGTATTTATTATTAGTCCTTCCAATAAGGGAGGACTGCTGTACGAAGCGCCGCCCAAATTAAGGAAATTATGCCAGCCTCTCAGTCCGATGGTGTTTAACGATCTGTTCTGTCTAAGTTATCCCCAAGTGCATACTTTAAGTTTGGGAGCAGCGAAGCCAGAAGATTTTGATGAACACTTGCAAGTTTTAGATTTATTAGCCGATGCCGATCGGATTTTACCACCAATTTTAAATCGGTTAAAATCAGAGGCGATCGCGATCCTCGGTGAAGAGTGGTATGCCACCTGGCGGATTGGTTTGCCAACCCCAGAAGACACTCCGGGTAACATTAATATACCAACTATTCTGTGGCTGAGAAATCTGGCGATCGCCTACGATTTAATTGAATATGGCAAAATGCGCTACAACCTCCTCGGCAATGCCGCACATTGGTTCCCTGGCAACAATGCCAGCCGAGTTCGCGAATTTGATTTCAGTCAATGTCTGGCTCGCAGTCCCCACGCCGATAAAATTCCCAGTTTGCTCGCAGAAGCCCACAACTTACTATCTGGAGAAGCTGTCAAACGCTTATCTCAACAATAGTCACCTAATATCGTAGGTTGACAGGACTTACGCAACGCCTCTATCAGTAGGGTGTGTTAGCGCAGCGTAACGCACCATCAACGCTATATGTTGAGTAAATGCGTAAGTCCTGATGGAGTAGCTGAGTAATTTCTGGTTGAGTTGGAACGATAGTGGAAACCCAACACAACACTTATTGTCCTGATATCAAAAGTAGAGACTTTCCATTGGAAAGCCTCTAATGACTAGACTAGCCGATTTCAATTTAAGGAAACACACACATCTACTTCTGGCTGGGGAAATTGGGACTTGAACCCAAAAGAAGCACCTGCTTCCCCAAAAAAAGCCCGACAGTCAAACATTTTAGCGTTCTTTAGGTAGTTTGTTGAGCGGTTCGCTATCTCTTACCCAAGTAGTTTTGTCTGGCTGTCGGAACCCATCTTTCTATCCTATTTGTTTGTATTGTCGGACAAGTTATACAAAATGTCAAGAGAATTTGGATAACTTTCAGGACTTACGCAACACCTCTATTAGTAGGGTGTGTTAGCGCAGCGTAACGCACCATCAACGCTATATACAGAGCAACTGGGTAAGTCCTGTAAATATAGCGCGTCTGAATCATTTATGTAAATCTGTAGGGGTAGCGCCCCCGTGCCTACCCCTACACATCGGGGCAAC
>CAKZHE010000240.1 GCA_936920195.1 uncultured cyanobacterium
CACAATTAACCCTCCATTCCTCCCGCCACCAATCTGAGTACAGATTTGGTGGGGGTCTCCTGGAGGTTTGAGATGAATCGAGCGGTAATCAAGTTTTCGTCGGAAGACTGCGGTATTTGCCACAAAATGTCTTTTTATGACCAGAAGGTAGCCGAGGAGCTAGGTTTGGGCTTTATTGATGTCAAAATGCAGGATACGGCTACTTATCGCCAATATCGAAAAATTTTGTTAACTCAATATCCCGATAAAGCCCAAATGGGATGGCCTACCTATCTAGTCTGCGACTCTCCAGAGGGAGAATTTCAGATTTTGGGAGAAGTGAAAGGAGGCCATCCCAAGGGGGAATTTAGAACCAGACTACAACAGGTTTTGGCAACTGCGGCTAGCTAGAACTGAGAATCTCAAAGGATTGCACTTCTAGGACAGGACCAATCATGGCTATAGTCATAATATCCTCGCGGATTTGCCCATGAATTTTGACGGGCAAATCTGGCTTTTGCAAGGCGACTGGGGCATCTTTCAATTCGTAAGTTTCCCCATTATCGGAGACTAAAGCCCAAGTTCCGGCTCCAAAGCCTTGACGGGAAATTTTCCCGGTAACGGTTAGGCTCATGCGAATCTGTCCTCGGTTTTGCTGGATAAATAGGCTAGTCCAAAGCAGAGCAGAGCATTAATAATTAGGAAAGCTTGAGCGATCGCCCCCGATCCTAACCACATCAGTTCTGTGGAAGTAAAGGCACTGACCGTTAAACAAGATGCTACACCTAAAGTCGATCCAATGGCAAACCATTTCCATTGCCGATGACCTAAAAGCAGAGCAATCAAGCCAAAGGGAATTAACACGCTAGCAAAAATCGGATTCAATGCCGTACTACCCTGAATCACATTACCCAGTTCTGGCAAGGAACTACCCATTAACCGGAAAGGCCATTGGGGTAAGTCAAAGATATATAAACCTT
This sequence comes from uncultured cyanobacterium, assembly GCA_936920195.1. Lineage (GTDB taxonomy): Bacteria > Cyanobacteriota > Cyanobacteriia > Cyanobacteriales > FACHB-T130 > CAKZHE01. The sequence goes on from CAKZHE010000240.1 coordinate 960, forward strand.
GCAGGAAAAACAATCCCGAACTGCCTACAATTAAACCGCCACTCAGCGCTGCCACCCAACCCACCGGGAAATATTTCCGCAAGAACAAGGCAAGGAGATAGGAACCAACAACCATCGCGATTTTGGGCAGCAAGGCAATCGCTCCACCATCAAACCAGAAGCGAGCATCTAGATAGCCATTATCTCGCAGCCAGCGGAAGAAGTCACCAATCGCTCCAAATTGTCCGCTAACTGCCTTTTGGACGGCAACAGCGGCATCCAGTTGACCAGCACCATAGTAGTTCAAGGGGTCTTCCTTGACAACTCGCGCCGATTCTTTCAGGAGTTGTAAAACCTTATCTGGTTCTTTGACTCCACTGGCTTTAATTAAGGCGGCGACTCCGGCAACGTGGGGAGAAGCCATACTTGTACCTTGGAAAGAGGCAAAAACTGATTCACCCGTGGCAGGATTAATGGTGTTTTGCAAAATTCCCCCATCAGTATTGCCGCCAGCGGTGGAACCGCCAGGAGCCGAGATATCCACCCCTGCCCCATAGTTAGAATAGGGCGCTTTGCCCCCAGCGGCATCTAAAGCCGCTACCCCAATGACGCGGGGATAGCGAGCCGGATAACCAGCCGCGTTACGGTTGGAGTTCCCCGCCGCCGCGATGACAACTGTGCCTTTTTGGTGAGCGTAGTTAATCGCTTCTTCCATTAAGTTACTGGAACCAGAACCGCCTAGGCTCATGTTGATGACATCAGCACCTTTATCAGCGGCAAATTTAATCGCTTCGGCAATATCCGAAACCGTACCGCCGCCGCTGGCGCTTAATACCTTCAAAGGCATGATTTTGGCTTGGTAGGCTATCCCTGCCACCCCAATCCCGTTATTAGTGGATTGGGCAATAGTTCCCGCAACGTGGGTTCCATGTCCATTATCATCATCGGCAGCGACTTTATTATTCACAAAATCGTAGCCCGGTACAAACTCTGTGTCTTTCAAGTCGGGAACTCGACTAACCCCAGTATCAATGACGGCAACGGTGACACCTTGTCCCTTGGTGGTTTGCCAAGCGGTTTCCACGTTGATATTTCGCAAGTTCCACTGCTTGACGTAGTAGGGGTCATTGGGAACTTCCAGGGCGCTGTAGATATAATTCGGTTCAATGAATTCGGTATCTTTAGCGAGGGGTGATTTTCTCAGGGCAGCGAGGAGTTGTTTATCGCCTTTAATGATATATACATGGTCAGCCGCTGAGAATTCACTGTTAAAATGGGGATTGACCTTGTATTGTTTAGCGATCGCACGAATTTCTTGCTGAATTTGAGCGGCAGGGACATTTTCCCGGAAATCCAGCACAATAGAATCAAAATCGCCTTGATTGGCTAATCCAGTAAAGGTAGACAAGGCGAAACCGACTCCGAGAATAAACAAACAGAATATGAACAACTTTTTCATAGTTTTGTATCGACCTGGGGGGACAGTTTAATTTCAACCATAACTTACCAAGATTAAATTTGGCAAAATTGATCGCCATCTGGCACGGGCAGGTCTAGATTCATCACTATTACTGCATCCCCGCAGCTTTTCTAACAATTTCCACATCCAAATCCACTAATTCTGCTACTCGCTGAATGGTAAAGTTTTCAGCTAGCAACTTCGAGATCATTTCCGATTTAGCTTCTAGTTTGCCTTCTAGTTTGCCTTCTAGTTTGCCTTCTAGTTTGCCTTCTAGTTTGCCTTCTAGTTTGCCTTCTTCCTTGGCTTCTTGATAAACCCTGGTATGTTTAATCAGGTCTAGATTCAACATGGTTTTTATCTCCTCTGTGCTTAATTTGGGGAATTTGTACAGAACGATCGTTTGGATAAACCGCAAAACCTGCTCTTGGAGAATGGGATCGGTTAACTCTTGTCGCGCTTGGATAACTAATTGCGGGGCAATTTTTTGGGCTTGCGATCGCCTTTCCACAATTAACTTAATTATACCTACTCCTAAAGAAAATTCTAATCCGGTTTTTCTGAGGTCGTCAAGGTAAATTAGGCGGAGGTGTCGTTCTACTAGAGCATGGTAGCGGGAGTGAATAGTATTTTGATGGCGGCGGCGACGGCGTTTGTAAATAACGATGGCATACCAGTCGGGATTAGGCGGTTGATATTGACTGAAATACAGGAAAATGCTAGTAAATAGCCGTTCGTAAAATCTCGAATCGTTGTAGAATTGAATTTCTACAAAGTAAAGTGGTTGGTGAGGAAATTCAGCCAGGGGGCAAAATAGCCCATCCAGCCTAAAAGCCAATTGTTTAATTTCTGGAGCTTGAAATTGGTAGGTATTTGGATCGATCTCTGGTTTCCCAATTAGTTCAAAAAAGATGTTGGGAAACTCTTTGAATATTTCATAAAAAATCGTGTCAGTTTTCATTAGTCTTTATTTACCTGCCTTTCAACAAATTTGATCTCCTGCTATCATCGATTTCTGAGTCATTTTCTTTGTATCAGATTTATCTGTTCTTGCTGAGGTTGTTCGATCCCCCTAACCCGCTGGGCTAGAGAAAAGAGGGGAACCGGAAATTTGCTCAAATTACCGCTTGTTAAGGGCGATTTAGGAAATGGTTTATGTGTAGTAGCGATTTATGAGTTTGATATGACGCTTAGAGCTTGTGCATATTGTATCTCAGATCTTCCCCCCGGCCTACCTGTTTTTGACGCGAGGCTGGAAATTTGTCCCCGTTCGGATGACAATAAAAATGAGAGTCTGTTAAAAATCTTAACCAGTTGAGAGAGGAAATCCCCCATGGAAGGCATTGATTTTCGGGTATTGATTGTGGTGTTCCCCTTGCTCGCCGCAGCAGGCTGGGCAGTTTTCAATATTGCTCCGGTGGCAATCAAGCAAATTCAGGCGTTTCTGAATAAGTCCTGAGCTAAGGCTGGAAAACATTAAAAATCAGCCTCGCCTCTCTGGGAGGCTGATTTTTTTAAGGCTGAAGTCGGTAGGGTGTGTTAGCGCAGCGTAACGCACCATCAACGCTATAGTCCTGATGGGGAAAGCAGTAGGGCAATATGGTTGTCCAGGGCTGCTACAGTACCATTAGGAGCGATCGCACTGAAACTTTCAAAGTGCTGCCTCACAGCGGGGGGAAGATCTGGGAAATGAAAGAAGTTATCGCCGCAGGCTAGGTCTGCCCAAAAGTAATGTAGGCTAGGGGCGATCGCTTCAGCGGCTGCTAAACTGAGATTGACTGGTGGTAAGGTGAGTAATTTAAGCATAAAGGGACGCGATCGCTCTCCCACCCAATCCCGCGTCACTTGTTTCAAATTAGGCCAATCCGGTAGGGATGGAATCCGATGGGATTCTACCTGCAACCATTTTCTGCCTTGGTTATCGGTTTGAACTTCAAAGACTCGATAGGGATGGGGATAGCTGACTAAGGAGCCAGTGGTAATATCCCAAATACCGTTGTTTTCGGCAATATCCTGAACGTGCAAATGTCCGGTAAATACCAGTTGTACTCCCGCCGAACGCAATATTTTTAACAATTCTGGGGCATTTTGGAGCATATAACGGCTACCGAGAGGATGGCGCGATTGTCCCGGCAAGTGTTCGACCACATTATGATGCACCATTACCAGCACCATTTCTTCTTGGGCATCTGCCAACACTTGCTCCAACCATATCAATTGTGCCGCATCTAAACGTCCGACTTGTTTGGCTTGGTCGTTAAATTGGTTAGAATTTAGACCAATTAGCCGCACTCCCGGCAATACTTCACAGGTATAATAATGCTGCTGGGGGTTTTGATAACCAAACGGTTGATAGTAGTGGGGAAAATCTGCCCAACCAATCAAGGGATTTTCAGGTAGCAGCACCGGGACATCGTGATTGCCAGGAACAACGTAAACTGGGAAAGGCAATTGGGCAAGGCGGTTTTGCAACCAACGATGATTTTCTGCCTCACCATGTTGGGTTAAGTCTCCCGGCAGCAACAGAAAGTCTAAATCTAGTTGTTCTAAATGTTTGAGGGCAGTTTCTAAGGCGGGAATACTAATTTCGATAAGATGAAAGCGACTAGGGTTATCCCAAATGGTGTGCGGTAAACCAATATGTAAATCGCTAATCGCCGCAAAGCGAAAATTCAGAGGCATAAGTTTTCAACTAAAGGAGTTCTGACTCCAGATTAATATATTTCCATTTTAGGAGTTTTTTTCTTGCCAAGAGTTCGAGTTCGCCAGCACGTCAACCCGCTGAGTAATAAATACCAAGAGCTATTCAGTCTGCCTGACTGGGAAAAAATCTATGCTCATCCCAGTCAACCCCTACATTTAGACATTGGCTGTGCTTGGGGAAGGTTTTTATTGAGCATGGCACAGTTGGAATCAAAGTGGAATTTTCTAGGTTTGGAAATTCGGGAGCCTTTGGTAGAGCAAGCCAATCAAGCGCGGGATGAATTGGGATTAAGGAATTTGCATTATCTGTTTGGTAATGCCAATCAGTCTTTGCGGCTGGTGCTGCATTCCTTACCTAGGGGCATTTTACAACGGGTGACGATCCAATTTCCCGATCCTTGGTTTAAGAAGCGCCATCAAAAAAGGCGAGTTGTCACGCCGGAATTAGTGGCAGATTTGGCAGATGCTTTGGCAGAGGGGGGAATAGTGTTTCTCCAGTCTGATGTGGAAAGTGTAGCAGTGGAGATGCGCGATCGCTTTCAAAAAAACCCCGCTTTTCAAATCCAGGCAGATTCTTGGTTGGAAACTAACCCGATGCCTATCGCGACCGAGCGAGAACAAACTACCCTAGATCGTGGGGAACCTGTTTATCGTGCCTTATTTAAAAAAAGTTCGTAGTTGGGCTTTAGCCCCAATCTGGAGGGCTAAAGCCCAACTACAAACTTTTCAGTTTGCCGCTCTTTGGTTAAAATATCTAAAGTGTCGCCGATGGCAGTAGTCAGACTTTTACGGGTTTGGATATGATTTTCTTGTTCAGTTTTGAGAGCTGCAATTAAGCGATCGCGATCGCCCATAACTTCAGTTAATTTCGCCTGCAACTCTTCCACCGTTTGTAGTTGCGCCACTTCTGCCCGACGAGATTCTACAATTATCGGGTCTTCATTTTCTGAATCTGCCAAACCCGATAGAGATTGGATTTGCTGTTTGAGGCGAGCAATCTGTTGTTGTGCGTGGTAATTTTCAGTCCGACGCTGCTGGGCTTCAGTATTATAGAGGCGCTGCCAGCTAATGGCACTCTCGTTGACAGCATTGAGATCTTGCTGCATTTCGGCTAGCTGCTGTTTGAGTGCCTTGATTTCAGCCAACCACTGCGTTAACTCTTGAATCTTCATCGGCAGATTTCGGGGTTTTGCCCAATTATACCGCTAGTGCTGTCCAATTGGGGGATGATGGGAGCAAGCCTAGGGTAATGTAGAAAGAAATTGCCCCATAGCAGTTTTTTACTTTTTAAAAACCATTTTCCTATGCCCCAGTCTCCTCTTTCCCCAATTGATGCCAAGGCACTGAAGCTAGAACGGTTGCGATCGCTCAGTCATTTATTAGACAATGCCATTGGTATTCCCGGTACGCAAATGCGGGTAGGATTAGATCCTTTGCTGGGTTTGTTACCCTTTGCTGGGGACTATTTAGGGACAATTTTTTCTGTTTATATTGTCTTTGAAGCCGCTCGGATGGGATTGCCCAAAGCTAGTTTAACCCGGATGGTGGCGAATCTGCTGATTGATACCTTGGTAGGAACTGTGCCTCTTTTGGGAGATCTGTTTGATGTGGGTTGGAAAGCTAATAGTAAAAACATTGAGCTATTGGAATCTCATTTAAGCAGTCCTAAAACTACCCAAAAAGCCGATCTCTGGTTTGTAGGGTTGCTCTTGGGCGGTTTTTTGTTAATTGCGATCGCTATTACTACTACAACCGTCTTAATTATCGGTTTATTGATTAAAGCTATCCGTAATTAATCGGGGCAACCACGGGGGGATTGCCCCTACTAATTTATTTGACTTCTAACTTGATTTTTTTCTCCTTCATTCTTTTTTGAATCCATTGTTCAAACAATTGGTTTTTCAACTCTTGCTTCAGCGGTTCGTCCAGCGTCGCGGGTAAAATCTCTTCTACCCGAAATAAACAATGGCGGTTATCAATTGCCAAAGGTCCAATAATTGCCCCAGGTTCAGCCTGAGCTATTGCGGTTTGCAAAATCTCTGGTAAAGTACCTTTCCGTACCACTCCCATTAAACCATTTCGGGCTTTATCATTGGTAATTGAATGCGCTTTTGCCAAGGATTCAAACTGAGTTGAATCTTGATTAATTTGCTGTCCAATTTTCTCTGCCTTTTCTGCATCTTCGAGAATAATCCGAGATAGAACTACTTGATCCAGTAATGGCTTTTGTTCGGCGAAGTACGACTCTAAATCATTGCTAGTCACTTCATTTTTGAGTTTTTCAATTTTAATCCCCAAGGCAATTTGATAGCGAAACTCACTATAGGAAATGCCATTGGCTCCCAACCATTTTTGCAGCAGTTCGGGGTCATTTAACTGGCTTTGGTTGCGAAAATCTAATAAGGCTTGGTCTACTCGAAAATCATCAACCTGAATCTCTTCTCTGGTCTGCAATTCTTTATCAATGATATACTGCCGGAGAATTTCCCCCAAGGTGCGCTGAAAACCACCAGCTTGTTTGAGGTATTGCAGGGCTTCGCTCAGGGAAACCGATTCGCCATCCACAGTCAGGAAGGGAGTGGAGCCGACAAAATTTAGGGGAATGATGTCTTGCATAGTTTTTAGTAGTTGCCCGATCTTAAGGTATTGGTTAGAAGCGCGATCGCTTTCCTCGATTCTACATTAAAATACCTTAGTAAAGCAAGTTATATAAGTAATGCAGATTTTAGATCTTTTTCATCTATCTAGTTGGATGGAATTACCGAGCTAGGTAGGCTTGCCAGAAAAATCAAAGTTGACTGCCATTGAGTCGGGGAGTTTGCCCCAACTTTGGGCAATTAACCAGATGTTCGCCAGAATAGCCGCGATCGCCACTAGATCTAGAATAATCTCTAGGCGCGATCGCGGGATATCTAGCATTGGTCTTGGGGTAATGTCATTTCTCGTCATATATTTCAGTAGTCTCCAAGGAGGAAGAAAGATGAAAAAACTTTTAGTTACAGGTGTCAGTGGTTTTCTGGGTTGGCATCTTGCCCAACTAGCCCAAGGTGAATGGGATGTCTATGGCACTTATCTGGCTCATGGGGCGAACATCTCCAACACTAAATTGTCCAAAGTTGATTTAACCAACTTCGTGGAATTAAAGCAATTATTTCAGGAAATTCAACCAGATGCTGTAATTCATACAGCGGCTCAATCTAGCCCCAATTTCTGTCAAGCCAATCCAGAAATTTGCTATCCCATCAATGTTACTGCCTCCCACAATCTTGCCGGACTTTGTGCTGATGCTGGTATTCCCTGCGTTTTCACTTCTAGCGATAATGTTTTTGATGGCTTAAATCCCCCTTATCGCGAAACCGATGCTGTTTGTCCAATTAATTATTATGGCGAACAAAAAGTTTTGGCAGAAGAGGGAATGCAAGCTCGGTATCCTGCTACCGCCATTTGCCGAATGCCGCTAATGTTTGGAGCCGCTACCCCTACAGCCAAAAGTTTTATTCAGCCATTTATTGAAATTTTAAGAACAGAAAAGGAACTGAAGTTATTTACAGATGAGATTCGCACCACTGTTAGCGCGACAACAGCCGCCAAGGGATTATTAATGGCTTTGGGAAAAGTCCAAGGATACCTTCACTTAGGGGGAAAAGAGCGGATATCTCGTTATGAAATCGGTTGTTTATTAATAGAAGTGTTGCAACTACCCACGACAGGCATTCAACCGTGCAAACAACAAGATTTTACTATGGCTGCACCTAGACCACCAGATGTTTCTTTGGATAGTTCTTGGGCATTTTCTATCGGTTATGCACCGCTATCGGTGCGAGAAGAGTTAGAAATTTTGCAACACAAATTGTAATATCAACAGGACTTACGCAAATATTCAATCTATACGCTATCAGGACTTACGCAGATCCGACCTATACAGTGTCTTGGTGCGTTACGCTGGCGCTAACACACCCTACCAATAGAGGTGTTGCGTAAGCCCTGATATGATGCGGGGAGTGTCAAAATTTAAGATAAACAAAAAGACAGGGAATTTAGATCTTCCATCCTTGTTCCCTGTTCCCTGTTCCCTATTCCCTATTCCCTGTTCCCTGTTCCCTGTTCCCTGTTCCCTATTCCCTATTCCCTGTTCCCTGTTCCCTATTTTCAAGCTAAAAACAGTCAAAACTACTAGGCAACCAACTAGGGAGGCTCCAACAGTGTGATGAGCTACGGTGAGGGGTTCCACTTGCAGGTGTAAGTAAAAAGTGGCAATTCCCAAGCCGATTTGGACAAGTAACAAAATTCCTGCTAGCCAAGCTAGTTGTTTGATAATTGGCAGTAAAGACTGATTGCGCCAAGCGACAAATACGACACTAACAGTTGCTAAGGTAGCTGGAACCACTCCGATAATATGGCTGTTCATCACTGCACATAATTCTGAGTAACTAAAGCATTGGTGTAAAGCCCATTGCGAGCCAACTAATCCGCCCAAGAGACTTTGCAAATAAACTAAGATGGCGGCAGTTAAAGCGATCGCAGGCAAGATTTTACCACTGCTGCCATGACTGGGCAAGGGCGTTAAAGAGGCAGCGATCGCCAGTAGAGTGATGAAAAAAATCAAAGCTGTGCCTAGATGAGCCGTGACAATATCGAACCGGAGCAGTTCCGTTACTGTCAACCCCCCTAAAATCCCCTGGAAGACAATTAGAAATAGGGCAAAGGAGGCTGCCCAAGGCAACCAACGGGGCAGAAACTGACGATCCCACCAGGATAAACCAGTCAGAGCGATCGCCCCTATCCCAATTGCCGAAGCATCTAGCCTGTGGAACCACTCCAGGAAAACTTGCAAATTCATTTGCTGGGTAGGTACGAGTTGACCATAGCACAAAGGCCAATCTGGACAGGCTAAACCCGCATTCATCACCCGCGTGGCACTGCCAATTGCCATTAAAATTAGGGTAGCGATCGCCATCTTCCAGACTAGACGGCGAATCCGTTCCAGGCGGGATGCTTCCACAGAGGGGATATCTTGATGCAGAATCGATTCAGTCATACTTGCTTCCCAGAGCTTGAATTTGCTGCGGAATGTTAAGTTGAATTTGAGTATAAGCTCATTTTTTACTTAACACTTCGGTTCAGCGCTAAATTTCTCTAGCTCAATAGTCTAATGACCTTTGCCCAGAGGGATAAAAGCTTAGTAATTTTTTTATTTCTACAAATCTTTACAATTTTTCATCTCAGTCTGTCGGTATCCCTGATACAGCTAGTAGCTAGTAGGGTGCGTTAGCGGCAGCGTAACGCACCGCCTACCAGTTAACGGTGCGTTACGCTATCGCTAACGCACCCTACTACTACCCATCACCCCAACACCCCATCAATGATCCTAAAGAAATACCTAAAAAATCCCAGTTAAAGCCCACCAATTTGCTGGCCTGCTTTAATCTGTTAAGGGAGTAGAACTGAAATTTCTATACTCTGGCTAGTAGCAACCGACACTAACAACCCCAATCAAAGCCCGATAAGCTTCAAATCGAGTCAAATTCAGCCCGGATGTCATATATAAGCAGTTTTGCAAGCAAGTTTAATCGCTGTGAATATCCCAAGTAACATTACAACTCTGATCGCTGGTATATTTCTGACCTTGGTTAGCCTTTGGGTGGGTCAGAATCACGGCCTGATGCCGCTAGCGGCTTCTGAACAAGCACCCCTAGTCGATGGGCTGTTCAATATGATGATCACCCTGGCCACTGGTCTGTTTATCCTGGTGCAGGGAGCGCTAATTATTGCCGCCTTCAGATTTCGCCAACGTCCCGGCGACGATACAGACGGTCCATCAATTCACGGGAATATTCCCTTAGAAATCCTCTGGACGGCGATTCCGGCGGTGATGATTATGGTCGTTGGGGTTTACAGCTTTGAAGTCTATAACACGATGGGTGGACTAGACATCATGGGCGGTCACGACCACGGTTCCAGCCATCAAGCTCATAAAATGCGGGGAGCTGCGATCGCCCTCGAAAGCAAACCCAACTCCCAAACTTCAGGTAAAATTGCTCAAAATGCCGATCCTGCCCCAGATACAGCCCCAACTGCTGACTTGGTAGTTAACGTCACTGGACTGCAATTTGCCTGGGTTTTCAACTATCCCAAGAGCGGTGTTAGCGCTAGCGAACTGCACGTTCCCCTAGGTAAAAAAGTTCAACTACTAATCAATGCCAGCGATGTCATCCACGCTTTTTGGGTTCCCCAATTCCGCATCAAACAAGATGCTATTCCTGGTAGAGAATCTCAGATGCAATTCACTGCCAGCATTCCTGGAGAATACCCGATTATTTGTGCTGAACTCTGCGGTGCTTACCACGGAGCCATGAAAACGCGAGTAATTGTCCAAAGCCCAGAAGAATTTAATACCTGGGTAGCAGAGCAACTTGAAAGTGAAGAAGAAGACGAAGAAGTAGCGCTCAACCCCCAAGAAAAATCCGCTACCGAGTTTTTAGCGCCATATTCTCAAGAGATGGCGGTTAGTGCCGATATCTTAGCCCAACTGCCGCACCCAGAGCATAGCGGTCATCATCATTAACATTTCGGACTGAAATTAAATTTAGCTATGACTACAACGGTAGAGATTCAAACCAAAGCTAATCAAGCTACCTACGACCAAGCGCCATTATTTAGAAGTTGGCGGGACTACTTTACTTTTAGTACCGATCACAAAGTCATTGCCATTCAATATTTGGTCACATCATTTACCTTTTATTTGATTGGCGGCTTGATTGCGGCACTGATGCGTACCGAATTAGCCACCCCAGAATCGGATTTTGTCAGTCGCGAACTCTATAATGGCTTGCTGACTGTTCACGGCACAGTAATGATTTTTCTGTGGATTGTTCCCGCTGGTGCAGGATTGGCAAATTATCTGATTCCCCTGATGGTTGGGGCAAAGGATATGGCTTTCCCCAAGTTGAATGCTGTCGCCTTCTGGTTAATTCCCATCGGTGGCGCATTACTGATGGCGAGTTTCTTTTTTGAAACTCCCCAAGCTGGATGGACTTCCTACCCACCTTTAAGCACCTTGAATGCCAAGTTAGGACAAATTATCTGGGTAGGCAGCGTCTTAATTTTAGGAACATCTTCAATTGTGGGGGCGATTAATTTCTTTGTCACCATTATCAAGATGCGGATTCCAGGGATGGGATTAAATCAGATGCCCCTATTTTGTTGGGCAATGCTGTCTACTTCGGGATTGGTACTAATTGGTACTCCCGTGTTGGCAGGAGCGCTGATTCTGTTGACCTTTGATTTAATTGCGGGAACGTCGTTTTTTAATCCTACGGGTGGCGGCGATCCGATTGTTTATCAGCATTTATTCTGGTTTTATTCTCACCCAGCGGTTTACATTATGATTTTGCCCTTGTTTGGGGCAATTTCAGAAATTATTCCCGTCCATGCTCGCAAACCGATTTTTGGTTATCGAGCGATCGCCTATTCTAGTCTAGCCATTAGTTTCCTAGGGCTAATCGTCTGGGCGCACCATATGTTTACCAGCGGCACTCCCCCTTGGTTGCGGATGTTTTTCATGATCGCCACCATGATTATTGCCGTTCCCACGGGCATTAAAGTCTTTAGTTGGACTGCCACTCTCTGGCGGGGCAAATTGCGTCTCAACAGCGCTATGCTATTTGCCATTGGTTTTGTTTCTATGTTCGTGATTGGCGGTCTGAGCGGGATTATGCTGGCATCAGTCCCCTTTGATATTCACGTTCACGATACCTACTTTGTAGTGGCACATATGCACTACGTCCTTTTTGGCGGGAGCGTTTTTGGTCTATATTCTGCCCTCTATCATTGGTTCCCCAAAATGACTGGACGGATGACCAATGAATTCTGGGGGAAAGTGCATTTTGGGTTGACTCTAGTTGGTTTCAATTTGACTTTCTTGCCCATGCACGAAGCAGGTTTGTTGGGGATGAATCGCCGAGTTGCCGAATACGATCCCTCTTTAACTTTCCTCAATCAATTAGCTACCGTTGGCTCCTATCTGTTAGCAGTTTCCACCATTCCCTTTATTATCAACGCGATTTGGAGTTGGCACTACGGTCCCTTAGCGGGAAATAATCCTTGGCAGGGACTAACTTTAGAATGGATTACCCCCTCGCCCCCGCCAGCCGAAAATTTTGAAGGCGAGCCAGTGCTGGGAGTGGGACCCTACGATTACGGAGTTACGGAAAGTCCCTTTTTAGAGAAGTTAAAGGATGTCGTTAGTGGCTTGACGGAAAAGGGTGTGGCTTTCTCTGAAGTTCAAGCTATTGACTTATCAGCTAAGACAAAAACGGCATTACTCGATCCCCAACCCCCGAATGAATAATTGCAGCACTGGCAATACCCGTAGGTTGGGTTGAAACGACAGTGGAAACCCAACAATGAAGCCCAAAATTCAAAGTTAAAAATTGTTTTTTTGATTGTTAACTTTGACAGGACTTACGCAGAGCCTCTATATATAGCGTTTTGCAGGGGCAATCCCCCCGTGGTTGCCCCTACCTGCGGAGAAGCTACGAGAACGCAGGGGGATTGACCCCTACCTAGACATTAAGGATAACCACTACCACTCACTACCAAAATATGCAAAGTCCAACAGTTAATCCTGCCCAAGCTGAACTTAATTACCATGCGGCTACCAGTGCCGCTAGTCACGATCATCACGGACATCCCGACCATCGGATTTTTGGTTTGATTGTGTTTTTGGTGGCAGAAGGGATGATCTTCATGGGTCTGTTTACGGCCTATTTGACTTTTCGGGCGGTAGCTCCGGCTTGGCCTCCAGAAGGAACGCCAGAATTAGAGTTATTGCTGCCCGGAATCAATACCATTATTCTGCTTTCTAGTAGCTTTGTGATTCACAATGCCGATACTGACATTAAAAAGAATAATGTTAATGGGTTGCGATTGTGGTTTGGCCTAACTGCGTTGATGGGAGCGATATTTTTGGCGGGACAGGTTTATGAATACAGCAATTTGGAATTTGGTCTGAGAACGAATATTTTTGCCAGCACTTTCTATGTTTTAACTGCTTTTCACGGGTTGCACGTTTGTGTGGGATTGGTGGCAATTTTGGCAGTGTTATGGCGATCGCTCAAACCTGGTCACTATTCTAGCGAACAACATTTTGGGGTGGAAGCCGCAGAAATTTACTGGCACTTCGTCGATGTGATTTGGATTATCCTCTTCCTGTTGCTGTACATTTTGTAAAGTTTTGTTTCTAGAGGGGATGCGATCGCACCCTCTCTATAACTCCGTAGGGGCAATCCCCCCGTGGTTGCCCCGATGTATAGCAGCTGTGTCTGATCTTCCCTAACTGGTTCCTAGGCTCTGCCTGGGAACCGATATCAAGAGGCTCTGCCTAGGCTGTTGACTTTGTGCCTTTTTAGGGGCTTTCTGCTCATGCAGTTTCTTATCTGCCAATTGGCTTTTATGACTACCGTTCTAAGTTTAGATCCCCCTAAATCCCCCTTAAAAAGGGGGACTTTGAGCAAATCTCCGGTTCCCCCCTTTTTAAGGGGGGCTAGGGGGGATCGTACACGTTTATTGCATGAATAAAACCGCTCAAAAACTCACAAAGTCAACAGCCTAGGCTCTGCCTCGCTTGGCGATTATTCGAGGCAGAGCCTGGGAACGAGTAAAATAAAATATAAAGCTATTTCCGATCGCATTTCTGTCTATTGCTCAATGAGCTACTGCATCAACTCTACCTGTCCTAAACCCGACGATCCTGGCAACACTAGCAACCGAATCTGCCGCAACTGCGGTTCAGAGTTGTTAATTCAGGGACGGTATCAAGTGATGCGGCTCCTGAGCGATAAAAGTGGTTTTGGGAAAATTTATGAAGCCTATCAAGGTGCTAGCCCCAAAATTCTCAAAGTCTTAAAAGAAGAACTCAATCAAAATTCCAGAGCGGTTGAACTTTTTCAACAGGAAGCCATTGTTTTAAGCAAGCTCAATCATCCCGGTATTCCCAAGGTAACAACTGACGGATATTTCCAATTTTTTCCCAGAAATCGCGACCAACCGTTGCACTGTATCATCATGGAAAAAATTGAAGGGGCTAATTTAAAGCAATGGATGAGCCAACAACATTATACCCCCATTGGGGAAAGACAAGCAATTAATTGGTTGCGGGAAATTACCGAAATTCTGGATGCGGTTCATCAACAAAATTATTTTCATCGCGATATTAAACCAGAAAATATTATGATTCGCCCCAATGGGCAACTGGTCCTAATTGATTTTGGGACGGCTAGGGAAATGACCTATACTTATTTAGCCGAAGTTGGTGGGGTGGGAATTACTAAAATTAGTTCTCCTGGTTATACCCCGCCGGAACAGGAAAAAGGTCATGCGATTCCCCAATCAGATTTCTATGCTTTGGGGCGAACTTTTGTGTATTTGCTGACTGGTAAGCAACTCACCAATAAGACGATTTATGACCCATTAACTGATGAATTTCGCTGGCGCAAATATGCGATTAATATTTCTGATAATTTAGCTAACTTTATTGATAGATTAATGGCTCCCCAGGCGGTAAATCGCCCCGAAAATACCCAAGAAATTCTTGAGGCTTTAGATCGTCTCGCTACAGATTTAGCTCAAACTCAAATTCCTACGGATTTGGGGAGCATTCCTACAATTGTTTCCTCATCACTGCGAACCAAATTGCCAGTTAATGCTGCCAAAGGTTCCGGGAAATTACTGTTAATTGGAGTAGCAATGGTGGGGGCGATCGCCGTCGGTTCTGGTATTTGGTATTTGTCTCGTTTGATCGCCCCATCAGCGATCGCGATCGTTGATATTTCCCATCCCCATAAAAAACTTTCTGGTCATACCAGCTATGTTAATTATATCATTATCAGCCCAGACGGACAAAAACTAATTAGTGCTAGTGCCGATAAAACCATTAAGATTTGGGATTTAGTTTCAGGGCAGGAAATTAAGACTTTAAAGGGACATTCTAGCTACGTCAATTATTTGGCTATTAGTCCAGACGGGCAAATTTTGATTAGTGCCAGTGCTGATAAAACTATTAAGACTTGGGATTTGGCAACTAACAAAGAAATTTATACTTTAAATGGTCACAATAATTACGTCAATGCTTTAACGGTTAGCTCTGATGGACAGCTATTAGCGAGCGGGAGTGCGGATAAAACTGTAAAGATCTGGAATTTAGCTACGGGGAAAGAAATTCGCACCTTAATTGGGCATACTAGCCCGATTAATTCCGTGGCAATTAGTTTAACTGGCGAATTTTTAGCTAGTGGCAGTGCTGACAAAACTATTAAAATATGGAATTTGGCAACCGGGCAGGAAATTCGCACCTTAATTGGACATACTAGCCCAGTTAATTCCGTGGCAATTACTCCAGATGGGCAGTTTCTCGCTAGTGGCAGTGCGGATAAAACGATTAAAATTTGGAATTTAGCCACCGGGCAGGAAATTCGCACTTTGAGGGGGCATTCAAATTCTGTGAATTACTTGGCAATTCGCGCTGATGGACAAAAATTGATTAGCAGTAGTGCAGACAAAACGATTAAGATTTGGAATCTAGTTAATGGGCAAGAAATGCAGAGTTTAACTGGATATCCCCAATGGATTAATTATTTAGCGATTACTAATGATTGGCAAACGATTGCCACTGGCAGCGGCGATAAAAATATTACTGTTTTTCCCCTGCCACCCTAGTTGCACAGGACTTACGCAGTTGCTCCGCATATAGAGTTTAGGGTGCGTTACGCTGCGCTAACACACCCTACTAATAGAGGTGTTGCGTAAGTCCTATAAGCTAAAAAACACCGTAATTGGCGATCGCACTTTGCAATCTCTCTATCACCTCCACCACCAAAATTTCTCCCAACTCCCCAGAGGCGCGGGTGCGGATATTCAAGCTGTGATTTTCAACTTCCTTGGCTCCCACCACTGCCATGACGGGAATTTTATCTTTCTCGGCATTTCTAATTAACTTGCCCAACCGTTCATTACTCAAATCGGCTTCGGCTCGGATGCCTAATTTTTGCATCTTGGCGGCGACATCCTGGGTAAAGCTCCGTTGCGCTTCTCCTACAGGTAATAAGCGAATTTGTACTGGAGCCAGCCAGAGGGGGAAATCTCCAGCATACTCCTCAATTAAAATCCCAATTAACCTTTCCAAAGAACCAAAAGGAGCGCGGTGAATCATCACTGGACGCTGGCGCAAACCATTTTCTGCCACGTATTCCAGATCAAATCTTTCCGGCAAATTATAGTCTACCTGCACTGTCCCCAATTGCCATTCCCGATCTAAAGCATCGCTAAAGATAAAGTCAAGTTTGGGACCATAAAAAGCGGCTTCCCCAATTCCTTCAAAATAGTTCATCCCCAAAGTTTCCACGGCGCGGCGAATCGCTCCTTGGGATTTTTCCCAAACTTCATCAGAACCAATATATTTATCGGAAGTAGGATCGCGGAAACTTAATCGCGCCTTGAAATTCTTCAGTTGCAGACTCTTAAATACTGCCAGAATTAAATCCACCACATTCAGAAATTCGGCATCCAATTGTTCTGGGGTGACAAATAGATGGGAATCATCCACCGTAAAACCGCGTACCCTGGTTAATCCGCCCAATTCCCCCGATTGTTCGTACCGATAAACCGTGCCAAATTCTGCCAACCGCATCGGTAATTCTCGATAGGAACGCAATTCACTCTTATAGATTTGGATGTGAAAAGGGCAGTTCATTGGTTTGAGGACAAAACCCTGTTCCTTGGCAGCCGATTCGGGATCGTCTGCCATCATGGGAAACATATCTTCTTTGTATTTTTGCCAATGTCCAGAGGTTTTAAATAAATCAATTCTGGCAATGTGGGGGGTGACAACTTGCAAATAACCGCGCTTGATTTGCTCCTGTTTCAAGAAGTCTTCTAAAAGCGATCGCAATATCGTTCCTTTGGGAGTCCACAGGGGCAATCCTGGTCCCACAGGATCGGCAAAAATAAACAATCCCAATTCTTTCCCCAAACGGCGATGATCGCGGCGTTGGGCTTCTTCTTTGCGGCGCTTGTATTCTGCCAATTGTTCGGGGTTTTCCCAAGCCGTGCCGTAAATGCGCTGCAATTGCGCCTTGGTTTCATCTCCGCGCCAATAGGCTCCCGCCACGCTTTCCAGTTCAATCGCTTTGGGATTGAGTTCGCTGGTATTGGCAATGTGAGGTCCGGCGCACAAATCCCACCATTGATCCCCTAGATGATAAATGGTAATGGGTTCTTCTAACCCCGCCAGAATTTCCAGTTTATAGGGTTCGTTAATGGCTTGAATGCGCCGTTCTGCTTCGGCGCGACTGACTTCTTCCCGAATCACGGGCAGTTTGCGATTAATAATTTTCACCATCTCTTTTTGGATGGCTTTTAGATCTTTTTCTGTGAAGGGTTCGGGATGGTCAAAGTCATAGTAGAAGCCGTTTTCAATCCACGGACCAATGGTAACTTGGGCTTTGGGAAAAAGTTTCTGGACTGCCATTGCCAGCACGTGGGAGGTGGTGTGGCGAATCTTTTTTAAAGACTCGGATTCGCTGGTGCGAGGCAAAGGGATTTTTTTGGGTTCTTCCGATCCGGGACTAGACATGGGCAACTATGACTGACAAGAACTATTTTTTCACTCTTATCTCTAACGTTAGCAGGCGAATTCCTCATCGGCGCGATCGCTTCCTCCCCCACTTGACTAACTATCAAAGTGAGATCCCCTTTATTAAGGGGACTTGGAACAATCTCTTATTCCCTTTTTAAGGGGGGTTAGGGGGGATCTCTTATCCAGTAAGGATTTCAGACTAACTTTAGCTCGATTTGCAGAATATTGCGAAATGTAAAGCAATTTAAGGTAAGATTGCCATAATTAAAAAACCACCGTTGCCCAAGCCCACGGATAAATTTGTGGGTTCCATCCCAAACCTCAACTTGATATGATTACCCCTGATTTACCCGAACGGGAATTGCTGAAAACCCTGTTGGAACCTCTATTAGAGGATTTCCAGTATTGGTTTGGGCGATCGCGCTCTTTTCTGGAAACTCAACAAGTTGCCTTTATGAATCCAGAACAGCAAGCTGACCTCTTGGCGCGAGTCCAGCAGGCTCAACAAGAAGTCAATACCATGCAAATGCTCTTTCAGGCAACTGGACATCAAGTTGGCGTAGATACCGCCACCCTCATACCCTGGCATCGCCTGTTGACGGAGTGTTGGCAAGTGGCAATGCGATCGCGCTCTCAACAGCCCGTTACCAATTCCGAAGATTCTCCCCCCAATCCCGAAAATAATTTAAACGACCCCTAACTAAAATTTAATCATTTCGGTAAACTACTAAATACGCACTTTCAAAAATCAATATTGGTGGTGGTAGCTACCCCCACTAAGTATAAATCTCTAAATACTGGCTCTAATTGTTTAGAGATTTTGTAAATTTTTGCAATGTAGTCCATAGTTTTGTAAAAAACTTTTTAAAAATCCCTAATTAGCTGTTTGGTTCTGAGGAGGTTCGACAAATGTTACATCTGCTTTACATTATTGCTTTTAGTATTTTGGCTTTCTTAGCCATCAGCAATTTAATTCGCAATTTATTGAGCTTCAGCAATCAACCCCCGCGTCGTTATCCCCCAACGCCGCGCTCGGTGGCTGAGGCGGCTGGTTCTCCATCGCACCCAGAGTTACTAGATGCCGCAGGTAACTTTATCAACGAGCCGCTGCTGGTAATGCGTTCAATTACGGTTGAAGATGCTCGTCAGCAACTGGATGCGATTTATAAAGCATCTCCAGGGGAAGATCAAACAGAGGATTAATACCCTCTATATTTTGGAACTGGTTAGGATTTTTCTTGATTTACCGTAGGGGCAATTTATAAATAGCCCCTAAATCTGTTGCGCTGTCATAAGCTAAATCATCCTAATTAATCAGGCCATATTGCCAGGGAAATTCAGTCAAAGCGATCTAGCTCTCTGCATATAAGCGATCTCAGTCACTTTCACAAGAGATATATTTAAATAGCATTAGGAAATAATCAACAATCTTGTTGCAATTAACCAATGATGTTAAAGCAATTAACTAGCAATTCACCTGTAGTCAAAGATAGTGCTGTTGTCATTGGCGGTAGTATCGCCGGAATGTTAGCCGCTCACATCCTTGCCAAGCACTTTAAACAAGTAACGATTATAGAGCGCGATCGCCTACCAGAATCACCCATTCCCCGTGGTAGCGTGCCGCAAAGTTTCCAAGTTCATGGTTTATTAACAAAAGGCGCTCTATTACTAGAAGAATTTTTTCCGGGCTTTTTGAAACAACTGGAATCAAATGGGAGTTTCACTGGCAATTTCCCAGAAGAATTTAATGTCTTTTGGGCTGGGCAATGGCTACCTAAATTTCCCAGCGATATTACAATATACTTTCAAAGCAGACCATTTTTGGAATGGCAAATTAGGCAGCGGGTAAAAGCTAATTGCAATATTGCTTTTTTAACCGAAACTACAGTTACAGATTTGATCGCTAGTCCGGACCAAACGCGAGTTGTTGGGGTGAAAATACAATCTCAAACAGCGTCAGAAATTTTAGCAGATTTAGTTGTGGATGCCAGCGGACAAGCGACCATTACAACTAAATGTTTGGAAAAACTAGGCTATCCTTCTCCTGCTATCACCAGCATACCTATTAATATCACCTATGCTGGTCGAATCTATCGAGATCCGAAAAATTTGGCGGGTAAATATCAGCCTGTTGGGATTAATCCGATGCCTCATAGTTTTCATCGGATGGGATTATTTTTACCCATAGAAGATAACAAGTGGATTGCGGGTTTAGCTGGTTATACAGGAGAACAACCCCCCAATAATGAGGAAGGTTTTTTGGAATTTGCTCGCAGTTTAGCGCAGCCTCAAGTGTACGAACGGCTCAAAAATGCCGAACCGCTGACTCCAATTTTTCTCTATAAAATGCCTGCAAGCGTGCGGCGGCAATACGAAAAGTTGGCTAAATTTCCCTTGGGATTGCTGCCAATTGGCGATAGTATTTGTAAGTTTAATCCAATCTATGGACAAGGGATGACTGTATGCGCTCTGGAAGCCAAAGTTTTAGATCGATGTTTGGGGGAATGCCAAAGTTTAGCGCAATTGCAACGAAAATATTTGCGTGCGGTTGGCAAAACAATTGACACGCCTTGGAATTTAACTGTTAGCGAAGATGTGCAGTATTTAGCATCGGAGGCATCGAAATTACCTTTAGATCAACTATCGCAGTGGTACTTGAAAAATCTCTTCGCAGTATGTCTGATTAATCGCGATGTTTGTTTGGAGTTTTTCAGGGTAGTTCACATGGTTAAACAACCAACAGCATTATTTTCTCCCCGGGTATTATTGCCAGTTTTAGCTTATAGTTTAGGATTGAACCGCCAGCGATCGCTCAATCCTATTTCAGCAGTTAATATCTAAGCAATTTTAGCAGATTGTCCTGCCTAGGCTTCAATCACTACTCGCAAATTACCGCGTTTTTTGGCAACCCGACAGGCAGTAGTTTCCCCAGAACGCTCAAATTCCAAATCTAGCAAAGTCGTGCCAACTCGCAGATTTTGTAAGCTAAGACGATTAATCGATTCTGGCAGGGCAGGATCGATAATTCGTAAGTAGTTACCGGGAGCATCAGGAACTAAATTAACGATCATTTGCAGCAGTTGAAAGATACTCCCAGAAGCCCAGGCTTGGGGAGAACAGGCAACAGGATAGCTGACGGGATCGTTGTCACCAGTGCGTTCATAGCCGCAGAATAATTCTGGAGGACGCTTGTAGGGTTGTTGCCTGGTCATATCAATCAACCCTTCGGCGAGTTCTAGGGTTTGATCGATTAAACCGAGCGATCGCAATCCCAAGGCAATTAAAGCATTATCATGGGGCCAGACGGAGCCAATGTGATAACCAATGGGGTTGTAAGCTGGGGACAAATTGCTTAAGGTGCGGATGCCCCAACCATTAAACATATCTGGCGCTCGCAATCGTTCTGCGACGCTATAGGCTTTCTCTGGGGTGAAAATTCCCAGACTTAAACATTGTCCTGGATTAGAGGTAATACCATCAACTTGCTTGCCTTCCCCATCCAAGGCTAAGGCACAATAATCCAAATCTTCAATCCAAAAATCTCGATTAAATCGGACTTTTAATTCCCTCGCCTCCTCTTGCCAGCGCTCTACCAAATCAAGGCGTTTTTTCATCCGCGCAATCTCGCTCATCCGGATTTTGGCGGCATAGACGTAGCCTTGCACCTCGCACAAAGCGATGGGACCTGTGGCAATTTTGCCATAACGGTCAACAATGCAGTTGCTAGAATCTTTCCAGCCTTGATTGTCCAATCCCCGGCGAGATTTGCGATGATAGCAAAGATAGCCCGTTTCTTGGGAATTGCGGTCAATCCAATCCATTGCCGCTAAAGCATTCAGCCACAATTGTTCCAGGGTATCTCTGTCTGCCGTCCACGCATAATACTCGGCGTAGAGCATCAGCCAGAGGGGAGTGGCATCTACCGTGCCGTAGTAAGGGGTATGGGGAATTTCTTGACAGCGAGCCATTTCTCCCAGACGAACTTCGTGGAGGATTTTCCCCGGTTGTTCATCCCGCCATTCGTCGTCTTTTTGGCCTTGGTATTGGGCTAAGATATGGAGAGTTTGACAAGCGATCGCCGGATCGAGCATTAAGGTTTGGGAAGCGGCAATAATTGAATCCCGTCCAAACAAGGTGGAAAACCAGGGAACTCCCGCTGACAAAGCTTTGCCATCGCCAAAGGATTGTCGCAGCAAATAGATATCTTGCTCGGCGCGCTCAATCACTTGATTAAAGGTATTCTTATCGGAGCGAATTTTGGCAATCTGCTGCCGCCAACTTTGCTCTTCCGCTTGTTCGGCTGCCTTAGCTTGAGCAAGAGCTAGGGGCGCACCAATAACTGAAGTTTGACGGTTATTGGTCAGCATTTGCAACCGATAGCCCAATTTTTTAGTTTGGTGGGAAGCTAATTCTAAGTTCCAAATAACTGTATAACCATTTAGGCTGTCTGGTTGGCGGTGATAAAAGTTAATCCGCGATTCCATCAAGGATTCATCCAAACCCTGATAGGCCATAATTAACTCTTCTACGGGTTGAGGGCTATTTAATTCGGGAATTTCTAAATTGCTGCTTTCGCCATTGTCTGTCATGGACTGTTCCGACAGCAAACGAATTATTTGGGGGGAATTGGGGACTAAGCGCAAAATCCGCCCCCGCTGCACCCGTTTAAAGCCGCGAATTTCAAACAAATCCAAAAAATCGGCATCAAAGCTGAGGCTAATTTCAATATTAACCGGAACTGTGCTGTAATTGGTTATGTGTAAATCTTCAAATAAAGCCCCGTTGAGGACAATTTCTCGTTGAATGCCGATGGTTTCGGTGGGAATGCGATCGCCAATTTTGGGATTAGCGCACAATACCGACAGCACAAACCCTTTATCTGCCGTACTACTGAGGAGAACCGGAGGTTGTTGTTCAATTTGCAGTTCTAGACGACTTAAAAATCTGGTATCGCGGCAAAATAGTCCCATGCTCGCTTGGCGATCGTCGGCACAATACCCGGCAATATTACCTAGCGTATCTGTAATTAGGAAGAGATCGTCATCTTTGAGGGTTAAAGTTGGCTGAGGGCGATCGCCAATTACGCAAGGCCAAAGGGTTACAGGCAGTTCATCGGCGGGAATAAAGGTTTTCCCTTCTAGTTCAATAATATCAGATGTCATTGTTAATTTTTGATTTTTGAATGCAAATGCAGATCGATCGGTTACATTGATTCTAGCTAGGAAATTTTGGTTATATCGGATCGAGAATAAATTAAATTTATGGAAAAGACTTGGGAAGAACTAAAAGCAGCGGCATGGCAAGAACTTAGTCAAGACAAATATCTAGTTTACTACGACGAGCAACCCATTGGCACGGTGGCAGCCTGCGATCGCGAAAAAGCTGCCCTCAACTACGATCAATGCTTTATTCGAGATTTTATTCCCGTAGGACTACTATTTTTAATTAAAGGCAATTTAACCATTACTCGTCCCCAAGGGGAAGAAAATAAAGTTGATGGACAAGAGATTGTCCGCAACTTTTTAAAAGAAACCTTAAGGCTGCACCAACAAGCTCGGTCAAAAACTTTTACTGGCTTGATTTTGATGCCAGCTAGTTTTAAAGTCCAATCAGAAAATGGGCATCAACATTTAGAAGGAGATTTTGGCGATCGCGCGATCGCTAGAGTCACTCCAGTAGATTCTAGTTTATGGTGGATAATTTTATTACGCGCCTATGGCAAAGCCACTGGCAGTAATATACTAGCTTATCAAGAAGATTTTCAAGAGTGCATTCGCCTGATTTTAGAACTTTGTTTTTCCGATCGTTTTGACCGCGAACCAACCCTGCTTGTCCCCGATGGTGCTTGCATGATCGATCGTCGAATGGGACTCTACGGACACTTTTTGGAAATACAAGCCTTATTTTTTACTGCCTTGCGTGCCTCCCTAGAACTGCTCCCCGATAATCAAGCCAATCAAAAGATCAGAAAAGCCGTTTTAGACCGCTTGCCCGCCCTCCAAGACTACATTCGCCATGACTATTGGTTGGACATGAGGCGCTTGAATGATGTCTATCGTTTCAAAGTTGAACAGTACGGCACAGAAGCCCTGAATAAGTTTAATATTTATTCTGACTCCATTCCCTACGATTGGTTAACGGAATGGTTGAAGGAAGGCGGTGGTTATTTCGCGGGAAATATTGGTCCCTCGCAATTAGATTGTCGCTTCTTTACTTTGGGAAACTTAGTGGCAGTAGTTTCTGGCCTCACTACTCCAGAACAATCCCAAAAAATGATGAAGTTAATCGATCAACAATGGAAGACATTAATTGGTCAGATGCCCATGAAAATTTGTTATCCCCCATTGAAAGGTCGAGACTGGGAGTTATTAACAGGCCATGACCCCAAAAATAAACAGTGGTCTTATCATAATAGCGGCAATTGGCCTGTATTAACTTGGCTGCTGGCTGCCGCTGCCTTGAAAACTGGCAGACAGGATTTGTTAGAAAGATTGGAACTGGATATGGTGAAAGCGGGCAACATTTTACTAGCCGAAAGTTGGCCTGAATATTATGATGGGGAGTTTGGCAGACTGACTGGCAGGGAAGCCCGAAAATTTCAAACTTGGACAATTGCCGGATTTCTGCTCGCACAGGAGTTGATGGATAACTTGTCCTGCCTGGAATTAGTCAGTTTTGACGACTGATATCATGTCCGCTAGAACACTTCTAATATCCGTAGTAGTCCATCTAGCCTAATTTGCTGGGTTGGGAGATCTACAAAGGAGACGTTCCACCGGAACATCTCTACTGGGATAACCCAACATTTAGGTAGGGTGCGTTAGCGGCAGCGTAACGCACCGTTAACTGGTAGGCGGTGCGTTACGCTATCGCTAACGCACCCTACAGGAACCAGAAAATTTCTTTGAGAAAAAGCTTGACAAAATCCTTTTGATAGGGCAAGATAAAGATCGTGTGAAAAACAAGGGACTGTAGTTCAATTGGTTAGAGCACCGCCCTGTCACGGCGGAAGTTGCGGGTTCGAGCCCCGTCAGTCCCGTAGAAAATTAGGATTCCAGTAATCCCCGTTAAAAGCGCTCAAAAGCTTAGTTGATCGAGCAGCGCTGAATTTTTTGTGTGAATTTAAGTAAACAGATCGATCGTCGGAGATTAGTTAGAATTTATGCTAAGACGGATAGATTAGATTTGGGAGACTTGCAACAATCGGTGTATCTATTGCCACTTTGACTAATATTTTTGCCGCGATCGCGTCTGACAGCACTGAATCAGAAGTAGAACAACGGGTGATAGTACCGTTGTTAAGGCTTTTGGACTATAGTGATGGAGATTGGCGATCGCAGGTTTCCATTGGCAAACTTAAGGCTGATTTCCAGGTACGTCCCCAGGAATCAGATCTCCTCTCGCCACCATTTTTGATAATTGAGGTCAAATCTGCCAAAAGAAAGATTAGTTCTAGCCTTTGGCAAATTAAAAGATATCTCCGCAAATCCAGTGCAGTTTTTGGTTTACTGACCAATGGCTATCAATTCCAATTAGTCTACAATTACCGAAACCAAGTTTCCACCATTGGGGAATATTCTCAACCGGAGTTAATTGCTAAGTTCCCCTCATTTTATAAATTCTTATGCAAAGCCACTAGCCTAAAACTTGACCGCGCTCTATACAAAAGCCAGCAACAAACTCGTCTGGGATTCTTGAATTTAGTCCAAAAAGAATTTGCCAGTACCAGTTTGTTACCAGTAGTTGCCGAAGCAACCATATCTTTTCCCCCTCAAAATCATCAAAATAGCAAACCCATGATCATTACAGTTTTCAACAATAAAGGCGGTGTTGGCAAAACCACGACCACAATTAATCTGGCAGCGGCATTGACCAAATTAGGCAAGCGAGTGTTGCTGATTGATATTGATGGTCAAGCAAATCTGACGACAGGACTAGGAATAGATCCATTAACTGATGTTGAAGAACTTGGGAAAAAAGATATTACACATTTATTAAAAGACCCAAGAACTAAACTGGAGGAAACCATTATTAAGAAATCTTGGGAAGATATCGAATTGAGTTTAGTTCCTTCTCATATTCGACTAAGTAACATGGAAACTACTCTTAACAGCATTATGAATGTTGACAGAATATTAGAATTAAAACTCAAAAACCACGGCTATGACTTTGTACTTATCGATCCGCCTCCTTCTTTTGGTAAAGTTAATATTATATCCTTAATGGCATCTTCGGCAATGATTATTCCTACTCAATTATCAGCGTATCCAATCCGCGCTTTAGAATATGCCTTGGATAGAATGGCTGACGTTCAACAATTCAAAGATTTTCGGATTTTAGGAATTGCGGTAAGTATGTACGATCAAAAATCATCTAGCTTCAACCTATCAATGTACGAAAAAATATTAGCTCTAATAGAAAAAAAAGGATTAGCAGGGAAAGTAGATGTATTTCCTCAAAATACTTGGGTTCCTAGGCTAAATATTATTTCTAAGGCTCAAGATAAAGGGTATCCAATTCATGAAGTTGAGTTTGATGATACCCTAACATCTCCAGATAAGGAAGCTGCTGCCAGAACAATAGAATGCTACAAAAAGCTAGCAAATCATTTAATTAAAGTCACCCAAGGAGATGTCTAAAATCATGGATCAATTAGAACGTAGCGAACGCATTAAATCTATATTGCGTCCTGAGCAAACAAAGTACGGCAAAATACATACATACCAAATTGCGATACCAGAATCAGAAAAACCGACTCTTTCCAAAGAAAGAAATGACTTATTAGAAGTAAGTCTGACAGAAAACCAAAGCAATTTATTTTCTATAATTGTTCGTCCTACAACGTCCTATGGGGAGGATCAAATATATGAAGTTGTTTATGGTGCTGATTGGTGTCTTGTCGCAAAGCAGCTTGAAATAGAAATGCTCTGGGCATGGTCTTTTGATCTTACTGATGAGCAAGCGGCGGCTACCAAGGCAGAAATGGAAAGGTTAGCAGGCTCTAATAGTGAAACAGTAACGCTTGATGAAAATTTAGTAAACCTGATTGGTAAAAAATTAGAGGCTATCCAACAGGAAAACTACCAACGCCACCAAGAAGAATTTGAAAAGCTGCAAAATAGTTTTCAAGAAAAGTTCAGTCAATTAGAACAGAAAATTGATCGCTTGAAAACAACACCCACTGTTGAAGACTTAGCAACCCTGATTGACGAACCATTAAAAACCAGCCGTAAACTTGAAAAAGAAAATGCGCTGAAGCTTTTAAATGATACTCAAGCTCTACTCAGCAAACAAGCGACAGCTATCAAGAAGGAAATTCAAAAACGCAATAAAATCAATCTCTTGACAGCCACTGAATCTCAAGTTAAACAAGCTTTAAAATCAGTTGGCATAGGCGTACCTGCGGCAAAAGCAGCATGGAAGGCTATTGAATATTGGAAAAAACCGGGGAAAAAATTAACATGGGAGAACCTTGCGCTAGCATCAACCCGCACCTTTAAGGATATTTCTGGTTTTAGTCGTGCAACCTATAACAAGCTCCGAGAAATTGGAGAAATAGAAGACATCGAAAAACCTCCCTCTTCTTAGTGCCTTTGTGTCTTAGTGGTAAAACCATCTTTTCCAAACTGATTCATTGTTCAGAGGTAGAATACAAAAGCCTACATTTTTTAGGACTTAGGCAGTTACTCTGCATATAGAGTTGATGGTGCGTTACGCTGCGCTAACACACCCTACTGATAGAGGCATTGCGTAAGTCCTGTAGATATGGGCTTAAGTCCTGATTTTTGTCGTTGTTCATCACCAAATAAATTACTGTGAGCGTTAGAGTTCGGATTGCCCCTAGTCCTACGGGAAATTTACATATCGGTACTGCCAGAACCGCTGTCTTTAACTGGCTGTTTGCTCGCCATCAGG
Source organism: uncultured cyanobacterium (assembly GCA_936920195.1). GTDB lineage: Bacteria > Cyanobacteriota > Cyanobacteriia > Cyanobacteriales > FACHB-T130 > CAKZHE01. The sequence goes on from CAKZHE010000240.1 coordinate 28,649, forward strand.
GGGGCAAATTTATCCTGCGGGTAGAAGATACAGACTTAGAGCGATCGCGCCCCGAATATACTCAAAATATCCTGGATGGGCTGACTTGGCTAGGTTTGACTTGGGATGAGGGACCAGTATTTCAATCCCAGCGCCTTGACTTGTATAAGCAAGCCATCCAAACTTTGTTAAATCAAGGTTTAGCATACCGCTGCTATACCACCAGCGCCGAACTAGATGAATTGCGAGCCAATCAAAGAGCCAATCATCAGGCTCCCCGCTACGACAACCGTCACCGCGATTTAACCCCAGAACAAGAAGCGGCTTTTGTTGCCGAAGGTCGAACTCCGGTGATTCGGTTTAAAATTGCCGATGAGCGGGAAGTAGCTTGGCAAGATATGGTGCGGGGGAAAGTTAGCTGGAAAGCGAGCGACTTGGGTGGCGATATGGTGATTGCCAGGGCAGCAGAAGATGGCATCGGTCAACCGTTGTATAATTTAGCGGTAGTGGTAGATGACATCGATATGGCAATTACCCATGTCATTCGCGGAGAAGACCACATTGGTAATACGCCCAAACAAATTTTGCTCTACGAAGCTTTGGGGGTAAAAGTCCCAGAATTTGCCCACACGCCCCTAATTTTAAATAAGGCGGGACAAAAGCTGTCTAAACGGGATGGAGTCACTTCCATTTCTGATTTTCAACAGATGGGTTACACCGCTGAAGCTTTGACCAATTATATGACTTTACTGGGTTGGTCGCCACCGGATTCTACCCAAGAAATCTTTAATTTGGAGGGAGCCGCGCAACTATTTGGTTTCGAGCGGGTGAATAAAGCTGGAGCCAAATTTGATTGGGACAAACTGAATTGGATTAATGGTCAATATCTGCACAAAATGTCCCCAGAGGAGTTGCTAGCCAGACTGATTCCCTATTGGCAAGCAGGGGGATACCAATTCGATCCTACCAGCGATCGCCTTTGGTTGGAGCAGCTAGTCGCCTTGATTGGAGCTAGTTTAAATCGGTTGGAAGAAGCAGTTGCCATGAGCCGGACTTTCTTCGCTTCAGAGATAATTGAATACAATCCTGAAGCGGCTGCTCAATTACAACAGCCGGGAATGAAAGCCGTTATTCAAGCTATTGTTACCGCTTGGGAAAAACAACCCGAACTCACCCCAGATGGCGCTCAAGAAATTATTAAGTTAGTAATGAAAGAGCAGAATCTTAAAAAAGGGGTGGTAATGCGATCGCTCCGTTCCGCATTGATGGGTGAAGTCCACGGTCCCGACTTAATCCAATCTTGGTTGCTATTACATCAAAAAGGATTAGCAGTACCCCGCTTGCAACAAGCCTTGAGCAAAGAATTTTAGCTTGGGGATAATTGACTTTCTAGTTCCCTCTCCCAATGGGAGAGGGGAAAAGTTGCGGAACTCGGTTGATAATTTTTTCGTCTCCTTTAGACCTAGGGGAACCAAATACAGGTGAGAAAATAACCAGCCCAATCTGTTTAGTTAAAGTAGCGATAGAGACATTTTATTGGAGCGATCGCTACCAAAATTCAAATTGGCAATTAAAATAATTGTTATCCTTTCGACTGTTTGCCAATCTCGATCGTTAAGTCAATTTAATCGCAGGTCAAATGCACAACTTAGTGCGACAACCAACCAAAGTTATCCAGAGAAAGACAGCCACAAGAAGTTTATCTGCCTTTTTTCTCTTACTGCTCAATTGCCAATTTTTTAGCCTTACCGCCGTCGCTCAAAACCAACCCAATGACAATCCACCCATCTTTGAAAATCCTACCATTAGCCCTGGTTTTACTCCAGATCCGCTCACAGTTAAGGGCATTGGTGGGGGTAAGATTCCAGCCAATGAAATTGCTGGTACGCTAGGAACAAGCAATGGGTCTTGTGTGGGCTTTGTAGACAAAGAACCAGACCACATTCTAACACTCAACAATTTTTTTGACTACCTTAGTTTGCGCGTGAGAAGCAATAGCGATACCACCCTGGTAATTAAAGGACCAGGGGGAGTTTGGTGCAATGATAACTATGATGGCAGCGATAAAAATGCCGGGATTGCTGGTCAATGGCTCGCAGGAACCTATCAAATTTGGGTCGGTTCCTATAGTAAGGATACATACCCGGCTTATATCATTGAACTTTCTCAAAAGAAATAGCACTGAATGCGATCGCCACTATTTTTTCAAAGGTTAATTTTGACAATGCTAAAGGCGAATAGCAGGGCCTAAAAAATTTCACTGCCGATCCACTTGGATATCTGTCATAAGGCTATAGACAAAAAATCCCCTCTACCACATAATGAAGTTGTGAGGAGTGAGATCGAAGTGAAAAGCCCCTGAAGTCGAAACACGGACAGACGCTCAGGGGTTTTTCCATTCCGGAGCGAAGCCCTGCGTGCGCGCTAGCGCGATCGCCCCTACTAAATCTAAAATCTATAAAGTCCCCTAAAAAAGCTATCCGCTCCCACAGGGAGGTAAGTTGGTTAAACCAATCTACCAAATCGTGGGAGCGGTCTAGTTGGGTCTTCTAATCGGAACCAGACTGCCGAGTGGAACTCAGGCGAGTCAGAATAGGATTCTCCGTAGAGAACCTAGCTGATAGCTAGAGAACAGCCCCGGCGCACAGCCGGCATAGTCCAATCAGATGACCCATGCTTTTACTACTTTCTATCATGGGCATCACCTCCTTGTTGCCTAAACGGTCTAATATCGCTTTGAATATTGGGTGTCAAACACTAGGTTTTTCGCCCTCAATCTACCATAGCACAGTTTTTGATTTTGGCTACTGAGAAAATCTCTGCCCTAGGGATTTTGCTTTTTATTAACAATTCGCCTATAATGCCTTGATATATCAAATTGATATAGGCACTGAACAGAAATTAGGACTTACCCAGATTCTACTGTCAACTGCTAGATCTAGGGCGCAATGCCTTGCGCCCCTACTATTAGCGCATCTAGCCTAATTTACTGGGTTGGGAGATCTATTGGAGACGTTCCGGTGGAACGTCTCTACTGGGATAAACCAACGTTTTAGACTAGACGCGCTACTAGATATGGTCAAGTAAGTCTTGAGAAATAAAGAGCTAACTGAGCGATCGCCCCCAACCCACATTTTGCCCCCAGGTTGATCTATGCCAAACCATGACCGGGACAGTGCTATTCAGTCTCTACCACCGAAGGATGACCACCAGACTGCCACCATTGAACCCGAAACCAATAGTGAACTCGCACCCCCAAGCCGCCGTAAGTGGTTGATTCCAGGAATCATTGTGGCGGTAGTATTGGGAGGGATTGGTTGGATTGTCTTTAATCGAGTCATCCTGCCGATTTTGATCTTTAGCCAGATGAAACCTAGACTAATGCAGGTAGAGATGGCTAATCCCAAAAATGCCACGATTGAAGATAGTTCTGACTATGTTGCCAGCCTGCAATCGCGGCAGTCTGTGACGATGCAGCCGCGAGTATCCGGGCAGATTTCGGCAATTTATGTCAAATCAGGCGATCGCGTTTCCGCTGGCGATCCCATCTTACAAATTGATGCCGCCGAACAGGAAGCCCAAGTTCAAAGTCGCGCCGCCGCTGCGGAATCATCGGCTGCCGATTTGGAAGTAGCTGGCGCTGAAGCGGCTAATGCCAGAAATAACCTCGGTTCTTTGGAAGCGCAGCGGAATTCCCGGTTAGCGGACGTACAACTGCAAGAGAAAGAATATCAACGGTTTCAACAACTCTATCGTCAGGGAGCTACTAGCAAGCAAATAGTAGACCAAAAACTGAATGCTTTGCAAAATGCTCAAGCGGGATTGCAGCAAATCGAAGCTAATATTCAAGCCCAACAATCGACAATTCTCCGTAGCGGCGCGAATATTTCTCGAAGTCAGCGGTTATTGCAACAAGCTAGAGCAAATATTTCTCAATCTCAGGTACAACTTCAGTATTACAGCATTACGGCTCCCTTTGCTGGGGTAGTTGGCGATATTCCCGTGAAAGTTGGAGACTTTGTAAATAACACTACCCAATTACTCAGCATTACTCAAAACCAAGAACTAGAAACCCAGATTGCCATTCCCCTAGAAAAAGCAACTAACCTGCGGAAAGGAATGCAGGTGCAATTATTGGACGATCAAAATCAAGTTCTGAAAACGGGAAAAATATTTTTTATTGCTCCTAGTGTCAATCCCCAAACCCAATCAGTCCAAGTCAAAGCGGTTTTTGATAACTTTGGGGGCAAACTGCGAGCCAATCAATTTGTCAGAGCGCGGGTGATTTGGGATACTCGTCCCGGCGTGCTGGTTCCGGTAACAGCGATCGCTCGTTTAGGCGGGCAGAATTTTGTGTTTGTTGCCACACCTTTTAATAGTGCTGGCTGTGATAAAGCTCCATCAGCAGGCGCACCAAAAGTTAATCCGGAACAAACTGTAGCGGCACAAAAATCCGTAAAATTGGGCAAAATTATCGGCAACGAACAAGAAATTTTGGAAGGGCTAAATTCAGACGACACGATTGTAGTTTCTCGCCTGCTCCAACTACAAAATTGTATGGCGATAGCTCCCGAAGCAGAACCTGCCCCAGCCAAATAATTACTAAACTGGCATCTGGAAAAAAATCCATGTCTATTTCTACCTTTTTCATCAAACGCCCAGTTTTCTCAACAGTCTGCTCAATTATTGTCACCCTATTAGGAATTGCTTGCATTCCTACTTTAGCGGTGGCGCAATATCCCAATATTAGTCCGCCCCAAGTAATAGTTACCTCCAACTATATTGGAGCCAGTGCCGAAGTGGTAGAATCTACCGTTACTAATATTTTGGAACGGGAGTTAAACGGGATTGAGGGCGTTAAATACATCAAATCTACCAGCGCCAACGATGGGACAAGTAGCATTACCCTCACCTTTGAATTGGGAAGAGATCAAGATTTAGCAGCGGTAGACGTACAAAACAAAGTTTCTGGAGCGCTGTCGCGGCTCCCCAGTCCAGTAACTCAAACCGGAGTAAGAGTGACCAAATCTAATAGTGGTTTCCTATTAGCTTTGGGCGTATATGCAGAAGCAGATGAAAACGGCAAAGAACGCTACGACAATGTTTATTTAAGCAACTATTCCGATCTGTATATTGTCGATGCGCTGAAGCGATTAAAAGGGGTTGGCGATGTTCTAATTTTTGGAGAACGCAAGTATGCTATGCGACTGTGGTTAGATCCCGCTCGTTTAGCCAGTCGGGGAATTACTCCCCAAGATGTTGTTACTGCTTTGCGACAACAAAATCTTCAAGTTGGTGCAGGACAGATTGGACAACCGCCAACTTTGCCGGGACAGATGTATCAATTTGCTGTCACAGCTAAGGGACGGTTGAAGGAAGTTGAAGAATTTAATGACCTGGTAATTAGTACCGCTAAAGATGGTAGTTTAACTAAACTTAGGGATGTGGGACGAGCGGAATTAGGGGCAGAAAATTATGGTTCCCTATTACGATTTACGGCTGACGATCGAGTTTCTCGGCAAGGGGTGGGGTTAGGGATTAGGCAACAATTTGGGAGTAATGCCTTAGATGTGGCTCACGCAGTTAAGGAAGAAATGAAGCGACTTTCTGCCAGTTTCCCGCCGGGAATTAAGTATGAGGTAGCTTTCGATACGACCCTATTTATTGAAGCCGGAACGGAGGAAGTAATCTTCTCTTTACTGCTCTCCATTGTCTTAGTAATTATCATTATTTTCTTATTTCTGCAAAACTGGCGGTCGGCACTGATTACCTCAATTGCCATTCCCGTAGCACTGATTGGCACTTTTCTATTTGTCAAGTTGTTTAATTTTTCCATTAATACCTTAACTTTATTTGGTTTAACTTTAGCAACAGGTTTAGTGGTAGATGATGCGATTGTCGTAGTAGAGGATATTACCCGCCGAATTCAAGAACAAGGGATGAAGCCAATCCAGGCAGCGATCGCATCTATGGATGCTTTAATTGGGGCAGTAGTAGCCACCTCCTTAGTATTAATTACGGTGTTTGTTCCGGTGGCCTTTTTCCCTGGAACCACGGGACAGTTATACAAGCAGTTTGCGTTAACTATTGCCTTTTCAATTGCCGTATCTACTTTTAACGCGATTACTTTTACTCCGACCATTTCGGCGTTGTTATTGCGACCGGGACAAGTACCGGATAACTGGTTTTTTAATAAAATCAATACCATTATTGATACTACTCGGCAAAAATATGCCCTAACTATTTCCCAATTAACTAAGCGCAAAGGCATTATTTTAGGTTTCTTTGGTTTTAGCTTAGTCCTAACTTACTGGGTTTATAATATTGTGCCGGGAGGGTTTTTACCAGAAGAAGACCAAGGCTATTTTATCACTTTGGTTCAAGGACCAGAAGGGGTATCCCTGAACTATACAGAAAAGGTGTTGGAACAGGCTGAAACCGCCCTGAAGCAACAGCCAGAAGTGAAAAATATCTTTGCCATTGGTGGTTTTAGTTTCAGCGGGGCAACTCCCAACAACGGACTGGTATTTTCGCCCCTAAAGCCTTGGAAAGAAAGAGGGAGAGCCGATCAATCTTCCAAGGCAATTATTGGCGGAATGTTTCCCAAACCTTTTGGATTGTTTCCGCAATTATTAGGAATTAAAGAAGCCGTAGTTATTCCCTTTGCACCGCCAGCAATTCAAGGCGTAGGCAACTTTGGCGGCTTTGAATTTCACTTGCAAGATCGAACGGGATTAGGTTTAGCCACGATGGGGGAAACTCTGGGTAAATTTTTGGGCAGAGCCAATACCTATCCATCTCCAGATAAGGCACAATTGGCTAGATTAAGACCTAACTTTAGTGCTAATACTCCCCAAATTTCCGTAGAAGTAGACCGCACAAAAGCCAATTCTTTGCAAGTATCTTTGGATGATATTTTTACTACTCTGCAAATTTTCCTCGGCTCGAATTACGTCAACGATTTCAATCAGTTTGAACGGACTTATCGGGTTTATGTGCAAGCTGACCAGCAGTTTCGTTCTAATCCCGAAGATATCAAGAAATTGTATGTGCGATCGCGCACTGGACAAATGATTTCTCTGAGCAACTTAGTCACCGTTACTCAAACCATTGGTCCTTCAATTATCACCCATTACAATCTCTTCCGCTCCATTGAAATTAACGGCTCTACGGCTCCAGGAGTGAGTTCTGGACAAGCGATCGCCGCGATGGAATCGGTAGCCAAAGAAGTCCTTCCCCAAGGCTTTTGGTATGAATGGTCTGGTCTATCTTTAGAGGAAATTGAATCGGGAGGTAAGGCAATTGTCATTTTTGTTTTGGGGATTATCTTTGTGTACTTAACCCTAGCGGCTCAGTACGAAAGCTACATCGATCCCTTAATTATTATGCTGACAGTTCCCTTAGCTATTTTGGGAGCGCTAATTGCCATTTTGTTGCGAGGTATTGCCAACGATGTTTATACCCAAATTGGGTTTGTGATGTTGATTGGCATGGCAAGTAAAAACGCCATTCTGATTGTGGAATTTGCCAACCAGTTACGGGAGGAAGGATTAAGCATTACCAAGGCAGTAATTGAAGCGTGTAAAGAGCGCTTGCGACCAATTTTAATGACAGCCTTGGCAACAATTATTGGAGCCATACCCCTGTTAATTGCCACTGGTGCGGGAGCCGCTGCGCGACAATCTTTAGGAACTGCGATTGTGGGAGGGATGGCGATCGCTACTATCCTGAGTTTATTTATTGTTCCCACTTTGTACATTACCATTAAAACTGCCGAACTGAATTTTCAAAAGCGTTCTGATCCTAAGTTAGTAATGGCAGAAACCGACGGTAACTATTCCCTTAATGGCGCTACTGCGGAGCCACCAGCTACGGAAATGCCACACAAAACGGTTAGTACAAAGGCAGGCGATCGTGAATTCTAATCCCACGTCTAGTCTAGGCTGTTGACTTTGCGCGTTTTTGAGCAGCTTGATTCATGCAATAACTGTGTCCGATCTCTCCTGACTGGTTCCTAGGCTCTGCCTGGGAACCGAATCGAGAGGCTCTGCCTCGCTTTGTCATCCGAGGCAGAGCCTCTCAATAGGCATTCC
>CAKZHE010000241.1 GCA_936920195.1 uncultured cyanobacterium
CGCTTGGAGATCGTCGAGGCAGAGCCTCTCGTAGGCATTCCTAGGCAGAGCCTAGGAACGAGTGATTAATCATGGTTGTTTGACCGGACATGATATACTTCTACTTCTTTCCTTAAATAAGGGAACAGGGAATTTTGATATTACACTGCTTTAAGAAAAGCGCTGCCGATACCTTGGAACATAACCCAAGATAAGAAAAAGTTGATCAGAAAAATTGATAATAAAGCTGTCACCACCGCGCTGGTAGTTGATTCTCCCACCCCTCTGGCTCCTCCCGTAGTCGTTAAGCCCCAACTGCAACCGATGGTGGCAATTATCCCGCCAAATACGCCAGCTTTGATCGCTGCGCTGCATAAATCCCAAACTTCCAGAAAGTTGCGAGCCGAATCTAGAAATGCCGTTTGGGAAATGCCGTAAAAACTAGAGGCGATCGCCATTCCTCCCAGCAATCCGGTAATAATGGAAAATAGGGTCAAAGCTGGCAACATTAAACAGCAGGCAATTAATCGCGGAATGACTAAGTAATCAATGGGGTCAGTTTTCAGCATATACAAAGCGTCAATTTGCTCTGTCACCTGCATCGTACCAATTTCGGCAGCAAAGGCTGAACCAACTCGCCCTGCGACAATGACGGCGGTGAGTAGGGGGGCTAATTCACGGGTTAAGGCAATTGCCAGCACTCCTCCAACAGCAGAGCCAGCCCCAAAGTTAATAAATTCCCTAGATACCTGAATGGTAAACACCATCCCCACCGAGATAGCTGTTAATAGGGTGATTACTAATGAACCAGCGCCTACATCTGACATTTGTTCAATGGCGTTCTGATGGTTGATCTTTTTGCTAAAAAGATGTACTAGCACTTGTCCGCCTAACAAGATTGCTGCTAGCAGTCGCCCCGCCCATTTTTTCAAAGCTGAATAGGAAGTTGTTTCGCGCACAATAATAGGGAACAGGGAATAGGGAATAGAGGGAACCGGGGGGAGGAAACAGGGAATCGGGAATAAAAGAAGTTATTGCTAATTCTCCACTCCCCATCACCCCACCTCCCCATCACCCCATCACCCTATCACCCCATCTCCAAATTAGGCATTGACAAGTTGCTGTTGAGCTTTGAGTAAATAGCGAGCCGCGTCTAGGAGATTTTCTTGAATACTATCTGGGTGAAATTGCTTGAGTTTTTGAGGACTGCGAATGCCACAGGTTAAAGCAATGGTAGGAATATTAAACGCTTGCCCTGCTAAGATGTCAGCTTCGGTATCGCCAATTACCCAAGCTGAGGTGAGGGGGAAATCGGGGGAAGATTGTTCGGCGATCGCTTGTTTTAACAGTTGAGTCTTAACTTCAGCATAATTAAGATAGGCGGCATGGCGATCGCTGGTTCCATAAATTCCGCTAAACAACCGGGCTAAACCGTAATTTTGCAAGATTTGTTGAGCTTGGTCTTGGGGACGCAAAGTCACTAATACTAACTTTACACCTTGGGAATGGAGTAAGGCCAGCGCCCAATTGACTCCAGATTGAATTTTATCTTTGAGTAGCAAGTCGGGATGATTGACAATTTGCACTACTTGAGTTATGAAGTAGTCAATTTGCTGCCCTTGTAAGCCAGAGCGCAAGGCAATTTCTTGATCCTGCACTCTGTCTTGCTTCATTTGCCAAAATTGCGGCTTGCTGAGTGGGTGAATCGGAATAATCGTGCCTTGGGCTTGAAAGTAGCTCTGAGTCGCTTGTAAACCGCGCTGATAGGTGGCGTAATAGCGGGGAGAAACATCCACAATCGGTCCATCGAAGTCGCAAAAAACAATTCGTTGGGGCGATCGCTCATCAGAATTACGAATAGCAATCATAAAATTTTGTTTAGTGGGAGGTTTTGCAACACTTATTTACATTACCAATTAAACGCTGATTTGTCACCAGTACCGTTGAGATTAGTTGAGCTAGGAATTTTTTAGGGCAACATAATTTGATGAATGCCGAAGAACTATTGAAACGATATGCCGATGGAGAGCGAGATTTCCGGGCAGTTAATTTGACTAGAGCCGACTTGCGCCAAGCTAATCTATGTCAGACGATTTTGATTGCGGCTGACTTGCATGAAGCTAATTTAAGCGGGGCTAATTTGGGGGGAGCGAAACTGAGCGAGGCGAACTTAAATGGAGCCAATCTCAGCGGAGCCAATTTAATTAGTTGCGATCTTAGTAGTGCTGGTTTGAGTAGTACCAACCTCAGCGAAGCAAACTTGCGGGGGGCAAATTTGCGGGAAGTTAACTTAAATGAAGCTAATTTGAGTGGCGGCAATCTGGGTGGAGCAATCTTGACAGGAGGATCATTGGTGGGGACAAAGTTGATTGAAGCCTTCTTAGGTGGAGCTAATTTAGAAGGTGCTAATCTTACCCATGCTATTCTCAGTCGGGCAAGATTAGAAAAAGCTAATCTGACTCATGCTATTTTGAGTGGAGCTAATTTAATGGATGCTAATTTCAGCGATGCTAATTTAAGTATGACTAAGTTAATTGGGGCTTCTTTAGTTGGGGCTAATCTCAGTCGATGCAGTCTTCGCAGTAGCCAAATGAGTTGGGCAAATTTGCGCCGAGCCAACCTGAATGGGGCGACTCTGTACCGGGCTAAGTTAAATTGGGCAAATTTAACTGAAACCAATTTAAGCGAAACAATTTTAATTGAAGCTAATTTTCAACAGGCTAATTTCCGAGATGTCAACCTGAAAAATGCTAATTTGAATCGAGCAATTATGCCGGATGGGGTTGTCCATGAATAATTGCTCGGCTGACAGGCATTTAAATTGCCTAGTTTGGCAAAATTCCTGCTAATATTAATCTGTGTCGCCCCAGTAGTTCCCATTCCCCAGTTAATCTAAAATTAGTTTTTTTATGCACCCCCGCCTCTATTTCCTGAGTTTGACTGCTGCTACTCTGTTGCTTTGCCTACCTGCTATTTCCTTGCTGCCAGTTTCAACCACTTTAGCTGAAACTTCTGCCCCATCAAAGGACAGGAAAGCTGAAGCGGATAAACTAATTCAGCAGGGGGTAGTGCAGTATCAAAATGGGCAATTTGCGGCGGCAATCCCGTTTTGGTTGCAAGGCTTGAAGATTTATCAAGAGATTAAGGATTGGAAATCGGAATCGGCGACTTTGACAAATTTGGGCAGTGCTTATTATTCTTTAAAAGATTATCCCACAGCGGCACAATACTATGAGCAAAATTTAAAGATTGTTTGGGAACAACAGGATCGGCTGGGGCAAAGTGCGGCGCTACGAGATTTAGGCAATGTTTATTATGTGCAGAATGAATTTGGAAAGGCGATCGCCTATTATCAACGTAATTGGCAATTAGTCAAGGAATTGTCAGATCGTTCAGGGCAAGCAGTGGCTTCGCAAGATTTGGGAAATGCTTATTATGCCCAAAAAGATTTTGGTAAAGCGGTGGAATATTACCAGCAAAATTTAGTCATTGTCAGGGAGTTAAAGAATCGGGGTGGAGAAGCGATCGCGCTGAGAAATTTGGGCAATGCTTTCTATGCTCAAAATAATTCCACAGAGGCTACTAAGTATTATCAACAAGCTTTACAAATTACCACGGAATTAAATGATTTACCTGGGCAAGCGGGCGCTTTGCAATATTTAGCGACAATGGCTTACGAGCAGAATGATTTTGATAAAGCGGTGGCATACTATCAGCAATATTTGCCTTTGTTGCGCCAATTACAAGATATTCCCGGACAACAAGCCGTACTGCAAAATTTAGCCAGCATTTATCTAGCTCAAAATAATTATGCTCAAGCGATTGATGCTTATCAACAAAATTTAAAAATCGCCCAGCAGTTGCAAGATATTCCCAATCAAAGTAGAATTTTAAAGGATTTAGGTAAAGCCTATACCGCCCAGAATAACTATCCCCAAGGGATTGAATACTATTCGCAAGCTTTGGAATTGGCACGGCAATCCAATGATATTTTCGGGCAAGTCACTTTGTTAACAGAAATCGCCAATATCTACTATCTGCAAAAGGATTATGCTAAGGCGCTGGATTATTACCAAATTAATTTAAAACTAGCCCGCGATGCCAAAGACAGAAAGTTGGAGGCATCGACTTTGCGGAATTTAGGGAATATCTATTTGGCGCAAGCAAACTATGCCAAAGCCCTAGAATATTATCAACAGAATTTACCCATTGTTAAACAATTAAACGATAAACAAGCAGAAGCGATCGCTCTCCGAGACATTGGCAATATCTATTATTACCAGAAAGACTATCCCCAGGCAACTACCTATTATCAACAAAACCTCGAAATTTCCAAGGAATTAAACGATCGTACCGCCCAAGGATTTGCCCTGAGAGACTTGGGTTATGCCTATTATTATCAAAACAATTATTCCCAAGCTATTGAATATCATCAACAGGCTTTAGTCTTCCTGAAGGGAAATAGCGAACGCACTGAGGAAGGGAAAATCTTACAATACTTAGGTTTGGCAAATCACTACTTGCAGAATTACAGCCAAGCCATTACCTACTATCAACAAAGTTTAGCCATCCAACAGCAATTGAAAGATAAGGAAGGCGAAAAATTAACCATTGCTAATTTGGCGAATTCCTACTATGCCTTGAAAGATTATCCCCAAGCGGTAGCATATTACCAGCAGAGTTTAACTATTTTACAGGAATTGCAAGATCGTCCGGGACAATTGGCAATTTTGAAAGATTTAAGCAGTGCCTACTATTTTTTAAAAGACTATCCCAAGGCGATTTACTTTTATCAGCAAAATTTAGCCTTAGCCAAGGAGTTAAAAGACAAATCCCAGGAGGGAGCCGCGTTAGGAAACTTGGGAAATACTTACTTTGCTGTCCAAGATTACCCACAGGCGATCGCCTATTATCAACAAAGTTTAGCAGTGGCGAAGGCATCTGGCAACCGTCCCCTGGAAAAGTTGCAATTAACTAACTTGGGCAGTACCTACTATACTTTAAAGAATTACGACAAGGCGTTGGAATATTACCAGCAAAGTTTAACCACTGCTCGCGCCTTAAAAGATCGGCAATGGGAAGGTGCGGCGCTGAAGGATTTAGGAATTGTTTTTAAAAACCTAGGAAATTATAGCAAAGCGATTGAATATCAGCAGCAGAGTTTAGTAGTAGCGCGAGCAGCCAAAGATAGAGCTACGGAAATGGTAGTTTTAGCCAGTTTGGGGAATGCTTATTTTTACCAAAAAGACTATAAACAAGCTTTGAGCTATCAACAACAAAGTTTAGCGATCGCTAAAGAAATTAATGACAAAGTAGGACAAGGGGAAGCTTTAGGAAATATGGGCGATATTTACTTTGCCCAAGGCAATTATACCGCTGCTGGGGAAAATTACCAACAAAGTTTAACTATTTGGCAAACCTTAGCAGAATTGGCAGGGCAAGCCAAAGCTTTGAATGGCTTAGGCAATACTTTCACCGAATTGAAAAACTATCCCCAAGGGCTGACTTCCTATCAACAGGCTTTAGAATTAGCCAGGAAAATTCAAGATCGCGATGGCGAAGTAATTGCCCTGAAAGGTTTGGGTATCACTTATTTAGCTCTGAAAGACTATCCCAAAGCTATAGACTACAATCAGCAAAGTCTAGTCATTGCCAAAGCCAATAAAGATCGGTTGACGGAAGGCAATCTACTGGATAACTTAGGCAGCGCCAGCTATCAACTCAAGGATTACGCTAAAGCCATTGATTACTATCAACAAAGTCTGGCGATTAAAAAAGAACTCAAAGATAGTTTGGGTGAAAGTCTCGTCCTGAATAATTTGGGACTTGCCAATCAAGCATTAAAGGATTATCCTAAAGCTAGCAGTTACTATGCCTCGACGATTGCCCTAACGCGGAAAACCAGCGATCGCCTGGGTGAAACGATTGCTTTCAGTAATCTGGGCTTTTTGCAGGAAACTCAAGGTGAAACTTACTTAGCCGTGGCTTTTTACAAACAAGCCATCTTGACAAGTAAAGCCCTTCGCCCCGACACTAAAACACCCAACCATCAACCAGAATTTCAAACCAAAAATCTGGCAGGCACTTATCGCCATCTAGCCGATTTACTGATTGCTCAAAACCGTCTGACGGAAGCATTGCCAATTTTGGAAATGTTGAAAGTTCAGGAAGTCCGAGATTTGACTAAAAACCCCAAATTAGGCGGTTATAATGCTTCTCCCAACTTACAATCCGCCGAAACCAAGGTACTCAAAGAATATGAACAACTAATTACTATTGAACAACAACTTTATAATTGCGAACAACCCTCTATTCCTTGCCCAGATTTACGGAATAGCTTGCAAGCAGCGACTACCCAGTTTAATCAAACTGCTCAACAGCTAAAACAGGAAACTGGCAGTCAAACCCTATCAGACACCGATGAATTAGGTAGAGAAACATCGCGAATTATCTATTCCCAATCCGGCACAGCTTTAATTTATCCTCTAATTTCCGAAAATAAACTTTCCCTGGTTTGGGCAATCAGTAACGGCAATCGGGGAGTGATTCTTAAAAAAGCCGAAATCCCCAACGTCGGCAAAGCCCAACTAGAAAAGACGGTGCTAGAATTCCGGGAATTGCTGAAACAACCCACCAGTAACCTTAGCCAAGTCAAAGCTACCAGCAACCAACTTTATAACTGGTTGGTAAAACCTTTAGAAGCCGATATCAAAGGCATCAATCCCAACTTAGTCTTTGCTCTCGACGGCGTTACCCGCTACCTCCCTGTCAGCGCTTTATATGATGGCGAAAAATATTTAATTGAAAATTATACTGTTTCCACTGTTCTCGGATTAAGCCAAACTAATAATAGTGACAGATTACCATCCGGAGCAAATGCCCTCGTCTTAGCCTTGGGAGTATCCAATCCCCCGGCAGGGTTTAATCCTAATCCCAACGTTGCCAACGAATTAGATTTAGTTGTGCGGAATAGCAACTCCGATGCCCAAGGTGTTTATCCCGGTTTAATTTTACTCGATCAAACCTTTAGTTTGCAAGCTCTAAAAGACAACCTGCTCGGCAGAAAAATTCTGCACATTGCCGCGCCAGAAAAGTATCTGCCTAACCATCCCGAAGAGAATTTTCTGCTTTTAGGTACGGGGGAAAAACTGAAGTTAGCTGAAATTCCCACCTTGCCAAATTTAAACAACGTTCATCTAGTGGTTTTATCAGCGTTGGAAACCAACCCCAACCACCTTGACGGCGGCGATATTGTTGCCATTACTTCCTACCTGTTTGAAGGAGGGGTAAAATCAGTTATTCCTTCCTTATGGGTGACAAACGATGCGGCTGGGGGACGCAATACTGCCCAACTGCTACAATCATTCTACGGCAACTTAGCTCAAGCCAATACCCTCGCCCCAGTTACGAAGACAGCAGCGTTACAACAAGCTCAATTAACTTTCCTGCAAAATCCCAAATCTGCTCATCCCTTTTATTGGGCTGCATTCACCATCATCGGTAATAGCCTATAGGTATTCTCATTAGCCGCAGTTTTAAGTCTCTTCATGCTTACCGAGCTTAACTTCCCCCAAATCGCTTTTCAATATATGATTGCGATCGCCCTCAGTGAAATTACTTAATTTTTGCTAGGGGTAGCCAGGTAATTTTTTGAAAAAATCAGTGATAGTACAATTGTAAGCTTTGAAGTGGAGATTTAAGTTTATAAAAACTTATTAAAGTGATAAGTTCTTAATAGCCACTCATTAATTTACTTAGATCTCATGCCACTTATTCTTCCTTTCATTATTCAAACGGTTTTGCCCCTACTAAATACGATTTTTGTTCTTTTGATTCCTGTACTGACTGCTCTGATCAAATTTACCCTAACTCGCATCCCCAAAATTCCCTCCTATTTCCACCTGCTGAAAATTTTGTATTCAGATATTGACTCATCTACGAAAGAGAGAAGACTTGTTACTGGCGGACTGCTAGCGATTTCTAGCATTCTAACTTTCATGGCTTCGTCTTTGATACCTTTTACGGCTGTACCCCTAATTGGTGCTATTACCAGTCCGATTGCTGCTGCTGTTGCGCTTGTGGTAGCACTAGCACTTTTAGATATGATTTTTGCGATAAATAAAGGCTATTATTTAGAGCGACTGAGACAAAAAGGTTTTGCTGGATTAGATGATGTGGAAGCAGATATTAAAGATTTAAAAGACATTTTCGGTAAATCTTGGCAAAAAGTTAAATCGACTATTCACGATGCTAGCCAAAAAATTTATGAAGAAGGTTGTAAGCAGAGGATTAACTTTAAAGATCAATCTTATCAAAATTATGTTGACTACGAATTAGAGGGATTAAATTTATATGTTCGGGAAAATTCAGCCGCTGACTATCAACTCAGTGCTGATTTATTCAAGAAAAACAATAATGGCGAAGATTGGACTAAAGATGCTTTTTCCCTAGGGACGGGTGCAACGGTAGGCGCTGTGGCTGGGGTTGGTGCTTCCGCTGCTGCTGCTGCAATATTTACGCCAGCTAGTATTTGGACAACTATTCACGGCTTGTTCGGAATATCATCGGGTATTGTTGTTAGTGGCTCGGCCTACGCATTATTAACGGTAGCTGCTCCGGTTGGACTGGGAGTATTAGCAACTGTAGGGATTTATAGCGGTTTGATGAACAAGAAAAATAAAGAAGAAGCTGCCAAGATGAGCAAGTTTTTAGCAGAAATTATTATGGCGGCTTTACCAATGGCTTGGATTGATGGAGAATTCCATCAGAACGAGGAAGATATTATATATAAATTCGTAACTATTTCTGGGATCAGAAAGGAAGAACAAGATTTAGTTTGGCAAGCTATAGAAAAACAACAGAGTTTTGCTGAGGTTATCAAAACAGGTATTGTTTACGATCAAGAATATAAGGAGCTAACTTGTCGCCAAAGCCCTGAAGACCGGATCAAACATCGCATAGTGTTATGCACAGCTTGGGAGATTGCTATTGCCGATGATAAAGTTCATTGGTCAGAATGGAATCTTCATAACAGTATGGCAACGGCATTAGGCATTTCTAAAGATGAGGTAAACGAAATCCGGCGGTTAATCAACCTTAAACACGATCGCGAACTTTGGCTAGTCAAGGGAGAATCAGCGCCACATAAGAGTATCCGCGAACTATACCGCCTCCAATCAGGAACAGATAATCTATAAATCAATCTCCCAATAATTCGTACTCAAACATTACCACATCATCTGGATTTGATCTTTTACCGCCTGTGGATTGATATAATCCCTTAGCTGCAAGGTTGCTTTCATTGGTAAATACAAACCCTTCAGAGCAATTCTCAGCTTGACCAATCTTTTTGACTGCTGCGATTAATCCTCTCCCAATTCCTTGCCGTTGATAGTTTTCTACTACATCAATTGAATATAAAAACAACATTGGTTGCTCTTGTTCCCAACGATCGAGAATATAAGCAATAGCTTGACCAACTAGCACGCCTTCTACTTCTGCTGATAACAAAATGTTTTGAGAATTGCTGAGAAATCTGAGAATTATTGCTTGACTAGGGACTATATCCCAAAACAATGTAATGCTTGCCTGTGCTTTTTCCCATTGATCGGTTGTCAGGCGAGTAATTGAGAGTTGTTCCATACCAGTTTGTCCTAAACAGAAATTAAGGGGGGGGGTTGTATTGAATGGGAATCCCCCCTTAATTTGAACCAAAATCTAAGCTGCCTGGGCGGTTGGTTGAACTAGATTTTCGGCTCCTTGAACTACTTTTGCCGATTGAATTTTGTCGCCTTCTTTTAATTCCCGTAAAATGTCTTGCCCTTCAGTGACATAGCCAAAGACTGAATAACGTCCATCCATGAGGTTTCTTCCGGCGGGAGTTAATTCGGCTTCAAATAAGAAGAAGAAAAACTGGGAAGATCCCCCATCGGGTTCGCTTTCCGGGCGAGCCATTGCCACTGCTCCATAGGCAGAAAAAGGTAAAACTGGCTCGTCGCGATAGCGCCCCGCATCTTCTAAGGTGATACCATAGGTGGGAGTAGGATCGCCTTTAACTAGCACTTCTAGGGGAACGGCGCGGTATTTGCCTGTGTTGGGGTCGATAAATCCCACATCTTCCCCAATTGGATCGCCGGCTTGGACATAATAGGAGTCTTCGGCGCGGATAAATTCTAAGCCGTCATAAAAACCCCGTTGAACTAAATCAACAAAGTTTCCGGCGGTTACAGGGGCGCTGTAGCCGTCTACAACGATGGTGATTTTACCTTTATCTGTTACCATCTCTACCGTGGCACGACCCTTGAGTTGGGGCAGTTGGCTGTATTCCGAGGGGATTTCAAAGGGGAACTGCTGAACCATTAACTCTTCTAGTTGTCCTACGATATCTAGAGTTTGGTTTCGGAACAGTTTGATTTGGGCTTTATCTTGGTTTTCAATGGCTGTTCGCAGTTGAACTATTTGCTCTTTGGCAGCAGCGATCGCACTTTGGGCTTGACCCTGTTTTTCCGCTGGAATGCTGGCTAATAGTTTATCAGTTCGCTCGCTCAAAATCGTAGATGCTTTGGATACATCGGAGGCGATCGCATTCCAGCGCCGATTTGCCCGCAGTTGGTAGGCAATGTCTTCTAAACTAGCTTGTAATTCCCGCACGGTGGAATTGTCAATTGGCAAGGCATTCCGCAATAGCACCTTCCCATCGGTAATGGCATTCCCGGCAGGCAACCCGCTAGATTTACCGCCAAAATTCCACCCCGCTGCACTCAACCCCAGAGAGAGCGTGACGGCTAGCAGCGTCAGCAAACAGGTTTTGGCTAAATTCTGAACCCAATTCCACTTTGAATTATTTAAATGCAGCATAAATTAAATTTCAGCGCTCCGGTGGTATGGGCAGCGCGGTTAACTCAAAAACTCCATTGTTAATCTTCCCACAGGCTGCCGGACACTTTATGAATTGATCTTGAGATCCAAGGAGCCGCTGAACGGTACAATTAAGGCCGATTGTTCTGCCCAAGGAATTCCAGCGTCAGTAACTCAGCCCTAAAGGGACTGAGCTTGTAAGAGAAATCAAGCAAGCTGTGCTGACCAGCCTAAGTCTTAACGGTTCGACTTAGCTCACCGTAAACTGACTACGTTTTGAGAGTCACGACACCTCGGAATGCGAAGCTAGTTCCCTGCTCTGTCGCTTGCAGTTAAACAGTCTTAAAGTCACTGAGACAGTGCTGCAAGCCTAACAAGCTCTTAAAACCTTGGCGAAGCTAACATCACCCCGCAAGGGAGGCTCCTACCAGAGCAAAAATAAACTATGCGTACAGAGTTGCGAGGCTTGAAGTGGTAACTGTCCCACTGAAAGTACATTACAAAAGTACACCGAGTTAAGCAACTCCAAGGCGGTAGTTAATCAGAAAAGATTCAAGAAAGATTGAAGGCGGTTAAAACCGCTTGAGTCGTGTTTCCACGCTAGGTCTAAAGACACGCTTGTTTCCACACTCCCATGAGGTTTTTATGATTTCTAGTAACGATTTACGACCGGGTGTTGCCATTGAATTAGAAGGTAAAGTCTGGCGGGTAGTGGAATTCCTCCACGTTAAGCCCGGTAAAGGCGCGGCTTTTGTGCGGACAAAACTAAAAAATGCTCAAAGTGGCTCAGTCAACGAACATACCTTTCGGGCTGGGGAATCAGTCGCAGAAGCGAATTTAGAGAAGCTGACCATGCAATATACCTATAAAGATGGGGATAATTTCGTCTTTATGGATATGGAAACTTTTGAAGAAAGTACCCTGATTGCGACACAAATTGGCGATCGCGTCAAATATCTCACAGAAGGGATGGAAGTGAATGTGGTTTTTTGGAACCAAACCGTTGAGAAAAACGGTAAAAAAGAGGTTCAAAAACAGGTTTTGGAAGTAGAATTACCGAATACGGTGGTACTGACAATAATTCAAACCGATCCCGGCGTGCGGGGCGATACGGCGACAGGCGGGACTAAACCAGCGACGGTGGAAACTGGGGCGCAAGTGATGGTTCCCCTATTTATTTCTGAGGGTGAAAAGATTAAGATTGACACCCGCGACGATTCCTATATCGGACGCGAGTAATCTGGCACTCCTAGGCGAGTAGCTATTTGGTGGCTTGACCTAGGGGTTGCGCCCTAGAGCGATGACCTCAAAAATAGTAAGCTGCTAATTAATCTGCAACTGGCAATTTTTCCCAAATTTTGGCTCATGACACTAGACTTTGAACAAATTCGCGAACTGATCGCCGCGATCGCTCAGACTGATATTACGGAATTAACTTTAAAAAGCACTGATTTTGAATTAAGCGTCCGCAAAGGTGGGATAATTAATTCAGAATTAATTTCTCGCAATCTGGCGATCCCTGGTGCGATCGCCTCTATTCCAGTCCCTGCCCAACCTATTTCTGAACCAGTGAGTCGGGAGGCAAATATACCTAGTCCTCCCGCCATTGATAAAAAATGGTTGGAAGTTACTTCACCTATGGTAGGAACATTTTACCGAGCGCCCGGTCCTGATGAACCGCCGTTTGTGGAAGTGGGCGATCGCATCCGAGTTGGTCAAACAGTCTGTATCATTGAAGCGATGAAGCTAATGAATGAAATTGAAGCTGAAATTTCTGGGCAGATAGTGGAAATATTGGCGAAAAATGGCGAACCTGTAGAATATGGTCAAGTATTGATGCGGATTAATCCGGATCAATAATTACTTTATTGTCATAGACAGATTAGCTGCTAAAATTTGGGGATCAGTCTGTTGGGAATAATTTTCATGTCACAGCCCAAACCTGTACCGCCGGAAGTGATTCAACAAGTTGCCGAGTATTTCAGTATCCTCAGCGAACCAATGCGCCTGCGAATCTTAAATTTACTGCGGGATGGGGAAAAATGCGTTCAAGATTTGGTCGAAGCTACTCACACTAGCCAAGCCAATGTTTCTAAACACCTAAAAGTAATGCTGCAAGCAGGCATACTTACCCGCCGCAGCGAAGGTACTTGTGCTTATTATAAAGTCGAAGACGAACTAATTTTTGAATTGTGCAATCAGGTGTGCGATCGCCTTGCCACCAGGATTGAACAGCAAGCTCGTCATTTTCGGGACTTTAGTTTAGCAACTAAACATTTAGCTGCTGAGAAAGCCCCCCAAGCTTTATAGTTTGAAATTGTCCTCAAAATTCTTGCGAGTCATCGGTTGATCGAGTACAATGCCCTCGCCGCCTAAAACATCTAGTTTTTTGCCCTCAACTTTTACCCACACTTTGGCGCTAGGATTGAGGGTAGTGGCGGTATAGAGGATTTGTCCCAAGCGACCGCTCATGGAAGCGCTGCCGCCTCCAGAGGTAAACTCAGTGGAAAGATCCACATAAACATCATTATCCCGCACTTCTATACTGCGAATCTTAGTACCAGCGGGAATAGTGCTACTCAGGGTTTTATCCTTTGAGCCAGCCAGTAACTGTTGAAAAGCTCCCTCTAATAGAGCATTGGGTTTATTGGTTTTTTCTAATTTAATCGGACTAGGAACCAGGGCAATATTTTTCCCAGTATCTTTCAGCCAATAGATTTGGACTGTTTCGGTATTGGCATCAGCCACTGGGGATGGCAGTTTCTGGGTAGAAGTCGGAGCTTGGGAGGTGGGTGCTATTGGCACTGATGGAGCGGAACTCAATAGCCACCAAGCGGTACTACCGCCAGCTGCTAAGACGGCGGCGGAGATACCTGCAACGACACCAAGAGGAATGCGACGGGCGGATTGTTGTTCTTGCATATATTTACCCTCCGTAGTGGGAAGAGATAGCTGCCAGGAGGTCTTATAACGATCATACAGTCCCCTTACTCTGTTTCCCGAAAGATGTAATTCGAGATCTCTAGCCAGTAGGGTGCATTACGCGATCGCTTGTTTAATGAAAATATTCTGATCCCACCAAGGCACAAAGTATAGAGAATCTATAGCAACTGTCTTGTAGGATAACATTCTCTAAGTAGATGGTGATTAACTTTCCCCTAAACATCAGCATTAACCGAGTAATTCATCTCAGCCATATTATCGACCAAAATATTCCCAAATGGCCTGGAGATCCGGCGGTAGAATTAGAACCAGTGGCAGAAATAGCTACCGATGGCTATTTTCTCCGCCGATTTTCCTTGGGAGAACACAGCGCCACTCATATCAATGCCCCAAATAGTTTTGATATCAATGGGGCTGGAATTGAGACATATCCCGCTGAATCACTAATTGCCCCAGCCATAATTATTGATGTGCGACAACCAGCCGCTGTTAATCCTGATTATTTACTCACGGTTGAAGATGTTTTAAATTGGGAAAACCAATTTGGTTTAGTTCCCTGTGGTAGCATCGTAATTGTATTTACCGGATGGCAGTTTAAATGGGCAGATAGTCAAGAATTCTTCAATCAGGATGCGGCTGGAAAAATGCACTTTCCGGGATTTAGCAGTAATGCAACTAAATTTTTATTGTCAGAGCGAAAAATTGCTGGAGTAGGAATTGATACCCACGGCGTTGATTCCGGACAAGATGATAATTTTGCCACCAATCATCAAGTATTAGCCCAGGGGGGAATTGTATTAGAAAATCTAACTAATTTAGATCAACTGCCTGCTCAAGGTACACTTTTGGTAATTGGGATTTTGCGCCTACGGGGTGGTTCTGGCTCTCCAGCCGCAGTCATGGCTTTAGTTCCTTAAAATCTTTTATTTTTCGCAATTTCAACGGAGGGAAAAAAGATGCCTGTTTACTTTTATAGTACCCGCGATCGCTACGGTTCTTTCTCCAACTTTTCCGCCCACGGCTTTGAATTAGATGGCGCTTATTGGCCTACTTCGGAGCATTATTTTCAAGCCCAAAAATTTGTTGGTACTCCCCACGTCGATCAAATTCGCCAAGCGAAAACTGCTAAAGAAGCAGCCAAAATGGGGCGGGAGCGATCGCGTCCTTTACGCTCCGATTGGGAAGCAGTTAAAGACGATATCATGTACCAAGCCGTGCTGAAGAAATTTCAAACCCATGCAGACATTCGGGAAATTCTCTTATCTACAGGTGAAGAAGAATTAGTGGAAAATTCTCCCATTGATTATTATTGGGGTTGCGGTGCTGACGGCAGTGGCAAAAACCAGTTGGGAATCACTTTAATGGCAGTACGGCAGATTTTACGCGATCGCCAATCAACATCACAATTGCTATGACTACCAGATTAAGATAACTCGCTTGATCCACGACCAATTTGCCAAGTAATTAGTAGGGTGTGTTAGCGCAGCGTAACGCACCATCAACGCTATATGCGGAGTAAATGCGTAAGTCCTGGTAATATCATATCTGGTCGATTGCCCACTATTAAACTGGTTCCTAGGCTCTGCCTCGCTTGGAGATCGTCAAAGCAGAGCCTAGGAACGAGTGATTAATCATGGTTGTTCGACCGGACATGATATAGTGTATTTCCAGTGCTGCAATTCCTAAGAAGGAGTCATCCTGACAAAAATATCCCCATAGAAATATCCGTCAAGTCGCTTCGCTCCAATTCAAAATTCAAAATTAAAGACAATTAGTGGGAGCTTGAACTCACCACTAATTGAAGACCGCCAAATCAAAGATTGTGGTATTGAATTCACTTTTTAAGAGCGCTACTCACTTATACAAGCTATTTATAGCAATTATTATTTAATGGTTACTAAACTCAGATTCCAGGCCGATCGCGCGATCGCCCAAAATAATATTGAAGAATACTGAATTTGTGACCGATTGGGGGAGACAATACAGTTAAATTTCAGAATTGGAGACTCTGTAGCTATATGCATCCGATTCGTACATTCAACGTTTCGCCCTCTCTGCCACCGAGACTAGAACCGCTACGGAAACTAGCCTACAATCTGCACTGGGACTGGAATTCCGACACCAAAGACCTCTTCCGTCGTCTTGACCGAGATTTGTGGAATTCTAGCCGCCACAACCCCGTGCTGATGTTAGGCGCAATCAGCCAAACCCGATTGCAAGAAGTGGCTGAAGATGACGGCTTTATAGCACAGATGGAACGAGCCGCTCAACAATTAGACGATTACCATCATCGGCTCACCTGGTATCACAAAAATCGTCAGGGGGTAGGCAAGGGCGATACTCAGGCGGAGACTCATCCCACTACCCAAAAGGAATGTTACGCCTACTTTTGCGCTGAATTCGGCCTGACTGATTGTATCCCCATTTACTCCGGCGGTTTGGGGGTACTGGCAGGCGACCATCTGAAATCAGCCAGCGACCTGGGTTTGCCCCTAGTTGCGGTAGGTTTGTTGTATCAAGAGGGCTACTTTGCCCAATATTTGAGCGCCGATGGCTGGCAGCAGGAACGCTACCCAGTCAATGATTTTTATAATATGCCCCTGCACCCAGAGCGGAATCCCGATGGGACAGAACTGCGGATTTCGGTAGAATATCCCGGCAGATTAGTTTGGGCGCGGGTATGGCGGGTACAGGTGGGAACTGTGCCACTGTATTTACTGGATACGAATATTGAACCCAACAATCCCTACGACCACGACATCACCGACGAATTGTATGGTGGTGACTTGGATATGCGGATTCACCAAGAAATTATGTTGGGGATTGGTGGTTTCCGGATGTTGAAAGCGTTGGGTTACGAGCCGACGGTTTATCACCTGAATGAAGGACACTCCGGTTTTCTGATCCTAGAGCGGATTCGGACGCTGATTGAGCAGGAAGGGTTAACTTTGGCGGAAGCCAAACAGGTGGCGCAGTCTACGCAAGTTTTTACTACCCATACCCCAGTGTCAGCGGGTTTTGACCTGTTTCCGCCGGATAAGGCGATGTACTATGTCGGTCACTATGCCCATATCTATGGCTTATCCCGCGAGGAATTTCTGGGGATGGGACGGGAAAATACTGGGGATTTATCTTCGCCCTTTAGTATGGCAGCCTTGGCAATTAAAACGTCTAGCTTTGTGAATGGGGTGGCACAACTGCATGGCGTGGTTTCCCGCGATATGTTTAAGAGTTTGTGGCCTAATTTACCGATTGATGAAGTGCCAATTACGGCGATTACCAATGGCGTTCATGCTCGCAGTTGCGTTGCCAAATCCACTCAGGAGTTGTACGATCGCTATCTTGGTCCCACTTGGTCAGAAAAAGGCGCAGATAATCCTTTGTGGGAACGGGTGAAATCGATTCCTGATGAGGAATTATGGCGCAATCACGAGCGCAGTCGCTCGGAAATGGTAGTATTTGCCCGGGAACGGTTAGTGAAACATTTGCGATCGCGCGGTGCTTCTCCAGCGGAAATTGCCCAAGCCGAAGAAGTCCTCGATCCTAGCGTACTGACAATTGGCTTTGCGCGGCGCTTTGCCACCTATAAACGGGCAACTTTATGGATGCGCGATCGCGAACGGATTAAACGCATTTTACAAAGTCAGAAAGACCGTCGAGTACAATTAGTCATTGCGGGCAAAGCTCACCCCAAGGATCTCCCCGGCAAAGAATTGATTCGCGACATCAGCCACTATATTCGCGAAGAAGGCATGAGTCGCTATGTGGTATTTATTCCCGACTACGATATCCACGTGGCTCGATTGATGGTAGCTGGTTGCGATGTTTGGTTAAATACGCCCCGCCGTCCTCGCGAAGCCTCCGGCACTAGCGGGATGAAAGCGGCGATGAATGGCGGTTTAAACCTCAGCATCCTCGATGGTTGGTGGGATGAAGCCGATTATGTCCGGACTGGTTGGCCTATCGGTCATGGGGAAGATTATGATGACCCCAACTATCAAGACGATGTAGAAGCCAATGCTTTCTACGATCTATTAGAGCAGGAAGTTGTCCCCATGTTCTATGACCGCGACGGCGAAGGGATTCCCCATCGCTGGATTGCGAAAATGAAAGATGCCATCCGGCTCAACTGTCCCTTCTTCAACACTGCGCGGATGGTACGAGATTATGCCACGCATGGTTATTTCCCGGCAAGCGATCGCCATCGCGTGATGACTGCCAATCACTACGCTCCCGCCAAGGAATTAGCCCACTGGAAAAACCATTTATTCCAGCATTGGTACAATATCAAAGTAGAATCCATTGACGTTTCGACGGGGACTGAAGTCCAAGTTAACCAAAGCATCGCCGTCAAAGCGCGAATTCATCTGGCAGGATTAACTGCCAATGATGTCCAAGTGGAACTATATCAGGGGGCAGTGAATGCCAATGGCGATATTATCAATGGCGTACCAGTGGTGATGTCAAAGGAAGGTCAAGATCAACAGGGTTACAGCATTTACACTGCTAATATTATCTATGCTGCCAGTGGCTTGCAAGGTTTATCCTTGCGAGTATTGCCCAAACACCAATACTTGAGCAGTCCCTACGAATTAGGTTTAATTCATTGGGCTTGACCTTTTTGAAATTTTACTCGTTCCCAGGCTCTGCCTGGGAATGCCTATTGAGAGGCTCCGCCTCGGATGCTTGCCAAGCGAGGCAGAGCCTAGGCTGTTGACTTTGCGAGTTTTTGAGGCAAATTGTTCATACAATAACTATGTCATCATACTGGGTCTAAATTATTAACCCAAGTCGGTATTTTGTAGGGGCGGGTAACGCCAAGGGCTTCGCTTCGCTAACACTCAGATCTTTGATGCCCACCGACAAATGATCTAAACCCGCCCCATACACCCCCAAATTTACCATTAACTGACTTGCTCGATGGGTGTGCGGGGGCGGGTTTATTTAGGTTATTGGTGAATATTAAAATTCCTCCCCAAACCCGCCCCTACATAAATCACGATCAATCAAAAGGACTTGAGATTGGTTGATTAATTACCTAGAAACTGTATGAACAGAAACCCCCTAAAAAGGCACAAAGTCAACAGCCTAGGCTGAAGCCCAACTACATACTTATTTTTTGGGCAGCTTGACAGGTTGTAATAAGGGTTCTAGGGGCGTATTCCGCAACCAGCGATCGCCTAATTGCTGCAAACCTTGGGGATTAATTAACCATAACCCTAATAAGCCCAGTCCGACTCCACCAACTAAAATTCCTAATACTCGCAAACCAACGATCAAACCTTGTCGTAAAGGGCGACGGCTTGTTTTTGGGTTTGATTCGGCTTGCGATTGCAGCAGCGCTTTAGAAGATTCTGCCATCTCTGATAATACTGGTTCGGTGGCAGGGAGATCGCCATCAATAATCGTTCCCAAATTAACTAATACTGGATATTCGGCAGAGACGCGGCAATGGGTGAGAACAAGGGAAATATTATCGCGCCCATTTTTCTGATTGGCTAAGGCAATCCAAGCTTGTACGGCGGCATCTAGGGGAATGCGACTTTGTAAAATTGGTTCGGCATACTCTAGCCAAGATTGTTCCACCAAACCGCTATCGCATAACCCGTCAGAACAGAGCAACAGAATCCCATCTTCTTCTAAAATAATCCGTTGAACGGTAGGACGGAGTAAATCTGACTGGCGAGTTCCCATTGCCTGCGTCAGCGCTCCGGCATCTGGACGTTGTAAAGCTTGGCGATATAAACTTCTCCCAGTGCGGACTTCCCGCGTCGTTACATCATCATCAACAGTTAATTGCTGACAATACTCCGAGGTAATCCAATAGGCGCGACTATCCCCCACATTGACAAGATAAATTTCATGGGAATTTCCCCCCAGAGTCTCCGTTTTCACCTGTTGGGGTAATTGCAGCGCCATTGCCAGCGTAGTTGCCATCCGCTGCCGGGATTCCCTCCCCTGTTCGTCATTCCGCGCCGCAATTAAGTTATTTGCCACCCGGATGAGGGCTGATAACTGCTCCATCACCAATTCCGGTGGCATAATTGTTTCTTGCTGGGCGATTTCTTGCAGCAAAGCTTGAATTTGCAACTTTAGGGATTGCACCGCCAACTGACTAGCCACTTCACCACCTTCATGTCCGCCAATCCCATCACAGACGATACTCAGATAGGGCAGCAAAGGGTCATTTGATTGTGCCATCCCCATAGGGATATCCGCCGCCGTAGGATAACAACTATCTTCATTTTGAGAGTGTTGGATACCTGTATCCGTTCCTCCCGCGACTCGCAGTCGCAGGTATTGCTGAGATGCCTGCTCAAGTAATAACTGGTTTAGAGTAGCAGCGATCGCAGCTATGCCTTCTCCGGACTGCATTTGTTGAAAAACCTGCGATAATCGAGGGGCGATCGCTTCCGATACTTCTGCAAACCAAGTTGCCCAACACACGCCCAACTGAGATAAACGCGGTTTCATTCCCGGCATCTCCGGATATTTTTCCCCATCCACATACAGTTCTTGCAGTCGCACCCGCCATCCTTCCACCCGAATATTCTCTGCCACCAACAAACTTCCCGCCGCCTTTTGTTCCATCAATGGCTGCCACAATTCCAGCATTTGCCACAACCAATAGAGTTGCCGCACTGCCGTCGTCGTTGCCCAAGCATCTCGAATTCCCGGTAAAATACTGCCTCGGCGATTAATTGGGGCATTTTCCAGCAACACCGTCTCGCTGACAATTTCACCGCTGCTAAACTGGCAAAAACCATAAACTTCCGGAACGTGCAACCGTTGGGGATAGAGGCGCAAATAGGGTAGAATCCGCTCCGGCAAAGGTTCCGGAATTTCTGGTAATTGGGCGGGTTGTAAATCTAGCCAAATTTGCGGGGCGATGGGATAGTAGCGATCGCTAATTATTTGTCCTAAAGGGATTTTGGTAACTTGGGAGTTAGTTGCCCACAGATAGCGATAAACCAAAGGCGTTTGACAATTTTCGCAATCTTTCGTCCCCAGGGCATTTTGGGGCGCAGAGCAACTAGGATTGGGACAATGAATTAGCGGTGGGGAAGAACTCATAACAAGGCTGGGGATAAATAGCCAGAGGGTTTCCGGTTTTTGGGCAGATTGGGGAATTATAGCTAATTAGTTAGAGTTGATATCATAGGGCTATGGGCGGATACAGAACCATTAAACAGGACTTACGCAAATTTTCGCATCAAAATGCTCGTTCCCAGGCTCTGCCTGGGAATGCCCATTGAGAGGCTCTGCCTCGAATGATAACCAAGCGAGGCAGAGCCTCTCGATATCGGTTCCCAGGCAGAGCCTAGGAACCAGTTAAAGCCCAACTATGAACTTTTGCCCTTTATTGCCTTTAATTCCCTTTATTCCCTATTCCCTATTCCCTATTAACCCTATGTCGTTCCATCCTCAGTTACTCTGGTTATTAGCAGGTACATCCAGTTCCGGTTCTTTCTTTTTATTTGGATTTGTTAGATTTAGTCCAATGATATTCTGGTTAATCGTTGGGACAATGCTGTGTCTGGTAGAACTAGCCGTACCGACAGCATTCACGGCTTTTATGATGGGGATTGCTGCCTTAGCGGTGGCAATGGTATTGCTGGTACTGCCCATTCCCCTAGCTCTGCAAGTCATTTTATGGATGGGATTTTCTCTGGCTTTTGTCTATGCCATCCATCGGTTTATGCCCAAGCATAAAAATAGAGCGATCGCCGAGTCAACTGAAGCTAAGGTGTTAACAGAGATTCTCCCTGGAGAAATTGGGCGCGTCATCTACGAGGGGAATTCTTGGCAAGCCCGCTGCTCGGATGAGAAAATGGCGATCGCAGCCAATCAAAAAGTTTATGTAGTCGGGCGCGAAGGCAATACCCTATTTGTCATGCCGATTAATTTACTCAGTTCTGATAACTAAAAAAATTGCGAGGATAAAATGGGAGAGTTTTTCGCTTTATTAATTACCATGTTGGTAGGCGGTTCTGCCCTATCTAGCGTCAGGATTATTCAGCAAGGAAATGAAGCTTTAGTCGAAAATTTGGGTAGATACAATGGCAAAAAGCTCAAGCCGGGATTGAACTTTGTCCTGCCTGTGGTTGAAAGAGTGGCATATCAACAAACTGTGCGGGAACGGGTTTTAGATATTCCTCCCCAACAGTGTATTACCCGCGATAATGTTTCCATTACCGCTGATGCAGTGGTTTATTGGCGGATTATGGATTTAGAAAAAGCTTATTATCGGGTAGAAAATCTCCAGGCAGCGATGGTGAATTTAGTTCTAACTCAAATTCGTTCAGAAATGGGCAGATTAGAACTAGATCAAACTTTTACTGCTCGCTCTCAAATTAATGAGTTGCTGTTACAAGATCTGGATGAGTCAACGGAACCTTGGGGCGTAAAAGTTACCCGGGTGGAATTGCGAGATATTATTCCTTCCAGAGCCGTTCAAGAGTCAATGGAATTGCAAATGGCGGCAGAGCGGCGCAAACGGGCAGCAATTCTCACTTCGGAAGGGGAAAGAGAATCGGCAGTTAATAGTGCCAAGGGCAAAGCCGAAGCGCAAATTCTAGATGCGGAAGCAAGACAAAAAGCTGTGATTTTGGATGCGGAAGGACAACAAAAAGCTTTGATTTTGAGGGCGCAAGCCGAACGCCAACAACAGGTTTTAAAAGCCCAAGCGATCGCGGAATCAGCCGAAATAATTGCCCAGAAAATTAAAAAAGATCCCAATGTACATCAGGCTTTAGAAGTATTATTTGCCTTGGGATATTTGGATATGGGTGCTACCATTGGCAAGAGCGATAGTAGCAAGGTCATGTTTATGGACCCGCGTTCAATTCCAGCTACTTTAGAAGGCATTCGTTCTATTATTGGGGATAGCGGTAATCCACCCCAATTTTTAGACTTGGGAGATGAAAGTTAGCTAGTAGGGGCGGGTTTATTGAGATTATTGGTAAAGATTAAAATTCCTGCCTAAACCCGCCCCTACGGGTGTACCTCACTGCCACAGCGATCGCACAAGCCAAAAAACTCTAAGGTGTGGTAAAAAATTTTAAACTGATGAGAGGTTTGCAGTTGCGTTTCTAAATCCCTTACCGGACATTGTTCAATCGGTTGAGACTCGCCGCACTGCAAGCAAGTCAGATGATGTCTATCCTGCTTCAGGGAACTATAGAGGGATTCCCCATTGAGGGTACGCACCTGCACCGCTCCAGCTAACTTTAAGGCTTCTAAGGAGCGATAAACCGTGGCTAAACCCAGATTTTGACTGCGATTGCGGAGTTCAATATAGATTTCCTGGGCAGAAACCGCCTGATTGAGAGTTTTGAGCAAGTCCAAAATGCGCTCTTGAGAACGGGTGCGTTGGTCTTTCATAGCAGTGTAGGGGAAGGATGGAGCAAAATTAGCGCCTATTTATACCTTAAGACAAGAACGAAAAAGTTTGTAGTCGGGCTTCAGCCCTTTCCGGATTGGGGCTAAAGCCCAACTACGAACTTACGACATATAGAATTATTTCTTGGCATTGATTTGGCACAAATGGCGAAGGTGAATGTACAAAAGCAGAAACCAAAACACCCAGCTTTAGTTGTATCAGGAACCCGAACTTTTGCTGATAGTATTTTATTTATGACCAGCTACTTAATAAGATTTTACCCATAGGATGTGACTAAAACTTCGGAAACTTTCCCGCGTTTTTGGGCATTGGAATTAATCAGTCTGGTGGCTGAAATGGCGTAGATGTTAAATTTAGAATACAGATCTCTGATAAAGGGACAATCAGAGTTAGATAGCATCACGTTGACATTCTTTTCCGCTAGGCTGACAAACACTTCATACAAGCGTTTTTGATCTGCTTCGTTAAAGTCATTCCGACTATAAGCAGTAAAGTTGCTGGTAGCACTTAAGGGATGGTAAGGGGGATCAAAATAAACCAAATCGTTAGCTTGGGCTACGGTTGCTACTGCATCAAAGGGTTGCACTTCGATGGTGGCTGATTGCAAAATCTCTGCCACAGAGCGCAATAATTCTGGATGGCAAATCTTGGGATTTTTATATTTGCCCAAGGGTACGTTAAATTCACCTTTGGAATTTTCTCGATAAAGTCCGTTAAAACAGGTTTTGTTCAGATAAATTAATCTGGCGGCGCGTTGGATGTCAGTAAAATTAGCAGTTTTAGCAGATCTGATTTGATAATAATATTCTTGATTATGCTGGGCTTGATGTTCCTCTAACCACAAAATCAATTCTTCAACATGATTTTTAACTTGTATGTAAGCATTGATCAATTCCGGATTAATATCAGTTAGCGTAGCTGCTGAGGGTTGCAGGTGAAAAAAAACTGCCCCGCCGCCTAAAAAAGGTTCAAAGTAGTTTTTGAATCTTTTAGGAAAGTAGCTTTGATATTGCAGCAGTAACTGACTTTTACCACCTGCCCATTTCAGGAAAGGACGAGGCGAAATTTGTAGACAAGCAGAATTTGACATTGAGGAAAAATAACTGAATCATGGGCGATTGCGCTAGCACTTTTACAGAGTTTCGCCTTCATCTGGCTCGATGGCAGTTTTAATTGGAGCAGGATTTTTCCAATCAATGATTGTATATACATCCACTGGCTCAATTCGGCCTTTCACTTGCATCGATCCCAAACTCTTAATCAGAATATCATCTCGGTCTTGCAGCGCTCTAGCAGTATTTGCTTCAATTAAAATTGGATGCCCCAAATAATCCTTGGTCATTGTTTCCAACCGCGCTGCCACATTCACGGCATCGCCAATGGTAGTGTACATCAATCTTTCCAAAGAACCAACCTGTCCCGCCACCACTTCCCCGGTACTAATCCCAATCCCACTTTCAATGATGACTTCTCCCCTCGCGGCTCGATGTTGATTGAGTTCTTTCAGGCACTGCCGCATGGTGAGCGCTGCGGCTACGGCTCGCCATTCTTTGTCTGGATAGTCCACAGGTGCGCCAAAAATCACTAAGATAGCATCACCAATGAAATTATTAATATATCCACCCCAAGGACGGATGGCGTTAGTCATGGCAGTTAAATATTCATTTAAGAAAGTGACTACTTCCTGGGGAGTCATTTGCTCCGAAATGCTGGAAAATCCCCGAATATCTGAGAATAAAACGGCACAGGTGCGAGTTTCTCCTCCCAAAGCTAATTGCCCTTTCAGCAACTGCTCCCGCACTTCGGGAGAAACTGCTCTGCCAAAAATGTCCCTTTCTCGCTGGCGATCGCGCAAACCCTCCGCCATCAGGTTAAATGATTGTGCTAGCAAGCCAATTTCATCCTCAGATGTCACTTGCACTCGCACTGTGTCAAAATCTCCGTGGGAAATGGCTTCAGCCATGGACTATTAAAAATTCTCCCATTCCTGATATTGGCTGTTGGGGATTTTATGTCAGTGACGGCGGCATGGTAGCCTTGGGAGTTTCTCCTTACGAACAGGGAGAAGTAGCAGCAAAAATGGCAGTTGATATTCTCAGCCACGGCAAAAATCCCCAGGAAATTCCCTACTTCAAAAGTCAACTTTACGTGATTTATGCCAGAGAGTCCCGCTTGCAGAAGTATGGAGTAAAATTGCCTTCAGTTTATGAAGCTTTTGCCCATGCCACTAACAATTACTACAATTAGTTTTTGGCATGATACATTTGTACGGGGAAACTAGCCGTAGGGTGGGCAATGCCTTCCAGGGTTAACATGACGTTCTTAGGCAATCGTGGGGATAACCTATCGGCTGATTCAGACGGGCTATATCAAGAGTTAGCCAGGACTTACGCAACGCCTCTATCAGTAGGGTGCGTTAGCGCCAGCGTAACGCACCAAAACACTGTATAGGTCGTAGGTGCGTAAGTTCTGAATTTTATAGGTGGAGTAGCGTCACAGCAATGTTACCAGAAAAACAAACATCGACATCAGTGCCGGGAGTGCGATCGCGCTCCGCATACTTGCCCTGATAAATAAACTCATTGCCCACCACTTGATATTTCACAGGCAAAGATTGCCGATTCAGTTCGCAAAACACTATCT
Source organism: uncultured cyanobacterium (assembly GCA_936920195.1). GTDB lineage: Bacteria > Cyanobacteriota > Cyanobacteriia > Cyanobacteriales > FACHB-T130 > CAKZHE01. The sequence goes on from CAKZHE010000241.1 coordinate 25,826, forward strand.
GCGGTTCTGGCGCACCGGGAGCTAAATGGGGTAAATTCACATTCCAAAAAGTTCCCTTTTGCCAAGGTTGTGCCAACAAATCAGCTAAAACTTTCGCCGTTAATTCCGCTGCCAAATCCCAATCAATTGCCAACTTCCGATTAACGTAATGAGAAATAGCAATTCCCGGCACTCCTAATAACGCCGCTTCCCTAACTGCTGCCACCGTGCCAGACAGATAAATATCTGCGCCCAAATTCCCTCCCGCATTAATTCCCGCCAACACCCATTCTGCCTCTGGACAAAGATGAGTTAACCCCAAACGGGTACAATCTGCCGGAGTTCCCCCCACCGCATAAACAGAATCTGCCCTTTTGTCCACAGCAATAGGCTGATGGGTAGTCACTTGATGTCCGCAACCCGAATGGGGTAACTGGGGAGCCACAATAGCCGCCTTACCATTAACTGCTTTCAGTAGCGCTCCCATACCGGGCGCATCGATACCATCGTCATTAGTTAAAATCCAGGTCATAATCTGCTATAATTGGGAGAGTTTCAGAACCCGCCTCTCAGATTCGCGTTTGGGAGACGGGTTTTGAGTCAATACTAGTCAAACACCCACCGGGAAAGGTCAACCACAGACGGCGCATTGGGACAACTAAACGATTATGGCAAAAAAAACCGAAACTGAAACCATAGAGAAAACTGAAAGTTTTAACGCCCCGCAATTTTTCCAAGAAACCAAAGAAGAACTTGGTAAAGTGGTTTGGCCTTCTCGACAGCAACTGATTAGCGAATCAATTGCGGTGATTTTGATGGTCATCCTTTCAGCCACCACGATCTCTCTAGTTGACAACTTGTTTAATTGGATAGCAGGAAAGATATTCTAATGAATTCTGCCCCAGACGAACTATACGAAGCTACGCCCCAAGAAGAAGGAATAGAAGCCCCAAAAGGCGCTCGCTGGTTTGCGGTGCAAGTAGCATCTGGCTGTGAAAAGCGAGTAAAAGCGAACTTGGAGCAGCGTATTCAAACTTTAGACGTAGCTGACCGGATTCTACAAGTCGAGATTCCCCAAACGCCAACGGTCAAAATTCGCAAAGATGGCTCGAAACAGCATTCTGAGGAAAAAGTTTTCCCCGGTTATGTCCTGGTTCGGATGGAAATGGACGATGAAAGCTGGCAGGTAGTGAAAAATACTCCCAACGTGATTAACTTTGTGGGAGCAGAGCAAAAACTCTCTTACCGTCGGGGACGAGGCCATGTTAAACCATTGCCCCTCAGTTTTACCGAAGTAGAACGAATTTTCAAGCAAGCCAGAGAACAAGAGCCAGTGGTAAAAGCTCATTTGTCTCCTGGGGACAAGATTATTGTATTGGCTGGACCATTTAAGGACTTTGAGGGTGAAGTGATTGAAGTTAGCCCAGAACGGAGCAAACTAAAGGCGTTATTATCCATTTTTGGGCGGACAACTCCAGTGGAATTGGAGTTTAACCAGGTTCAAAAACAGGGTTAAACCGTAGGATGGCGGTTCTCGAATAAATGAGTCACAATAATAGTATATAGTTGGGACGCAAAGGATGGTGGCTCCCCTACATCTGTAGCTCACAAATAAAGAACCGCTATCAATTTTTATCTAAGGAGAAAAAGAGTATTTATGAAAACCGTTGACAAAATTCAATTAAAAGCTAATTTACTAGAATTTCTGCAACTTGTAGAGTTAGAAGGTGAAGAAATTTTAGTTACTGATGGCAGTAAGCCAGTAGCGAGAATTTCTCAGTATCAAAATTCCCTGACAACGGCGGAGTTATTTAAAAATATGCGGGGAAAAGTTGAGTATTTTGAAGATTTAACTACCCCAACTACTGAAGAATGGCAAGAAGTATAAAAATTGTTCTTGATACTTGTGCTTTGCTCTGGTGGAGTCTAGATCCAGACAAACTTTCTCAAAGGGCAAAGGAAGCTTGCGATCGGATCGAACAGGAAAAAAATTGTCTAGTGCCATCAACAGCAATCTGGGAAATAGCTATTAAGGTCAAAAACCACAAATTAGATTTAGGAGTGGATATTGATGACTATATTACTGCTCTCAAAAAATCTGATGTTATTCGGATTATCCCGATCGATGAGGAAATCTGGCTAGACAGTGTTAAGTTAGAATGGGAACATCGAGATCCAGTAGATAGAGTAGTTGTGGCAATTGCTAAAAAAAATCAAGCCGCCATTATCACCGCAGATAAAAAAATAGCTAGTTTCTATTCTTCAGTAATTTGGTAAGCAGAAAGATAATCTAGTAAATCTCTCAATCTTCCATTTGTTAGGTGACCATTTGTTAGGTGATTTTAAATTATGATCATCCAATTAATTGAAAAAACCGATCCTATCGACAAGAACAATTCAATTGATGACCAGTGTTTAACCTTGCCTAGTTATTACACTTGGCAGCAATTTTTGAACTTAGAAGCGTGGTTAGCCGATACTCCAGGTTTGCGGATAACATATTTAGACGGCAATATAGAGCTTATGACATTAGGGGAAACTCACGAAGCTATTAAAAGTGTTTTAAGATTTTTATTAGAAGTTTATTTTGTGGAAAAAGGCATCAGATTTTTTCCCGTCGGTAGTGCGACTCGGCGAGATCAAACCAAAGATGTTTCTTTTGAACCTGATGAATCTTACTATTTAGGAGAAAAAAAGGCTCATCCTGATTTGGCAATTGAAGTTATTATCAGCAGTGGTAGTATCAATAAACTGGAAAAATATCGTCGCTTTGCTATTTCTGAAGTTTGGTTTTGGCAAAATAATCAATTATCTTTATACCATTTGCGAGAGTCGGGTTATGTGCAGATTTCTCGCAGCGAACTTTTACCAGATTTAGAGATAGATTTACTGTTAAAGTGTTTACAAATACCTGATATTTTAGAGGCGAGACTTGAGTTGTTAAAAGGGATTAGCTAGTTATGAAATTTATTAACCCTAAAACGGATTATGCTTTTAAAAAAATCTTTGGTTCGGACGAGAGCCATGATATTCTTTTGAGCTTCTTAAATGCGATAATTTATCAAGGCCGAGGGATTATCCAAAGTTTAGAAATTATTGACCCCTATGCTCCTGGTCGAATTTCGGGATTAAAAACCACTTATTTTGATGTGAAAGCGAAACTGCATAACGGTCAAAGGGTGCTGATTGAAATGCAAGCATTTACGGTTCCCGCTTTTAGCGAACGGATGTTTTATAATACCGCCAAAATGTATGTAAATCAGTTAAAAACTGGTGAAACCTATCCAGATCTAGTGCCATCAATCGGAGTAGCTGTGATTGATTTTACCATATTTAATCAGACAAAAGAGGTAATTTCTAGCTTTGGATTAAAGGAAGAGAAATTACTATTTGATTATCCCGAACTGCCTGTGAAATTAGTCTATGTCGAGTTGCCCAAATTCCAGAAAAAGTTAGAAGAATTAGCCAATATGGGAGAGCGGTGGTTATATTTTTTACAAAAAGCTAGAGAATTAGAAGAAGTGCCAAGTCAAATGGCAGAAATTCCCGAAATTAATCAGGCATTTGCGATCGCTAACCGAATCAATTTGAGTGCAGAGGAATTAGAAGATATCGAAAGACGAGAAATGTTTGTGAGGGAACAAAAAGGATCGATCGAATTAGGGCGGGAATTGGGCATAACTGAAGGGCGGGAATTGGGTATAGCAGAAGGGCAACAAATTGGTCAACTCAACCTAATTAAGCGACTATTAAGGCGAAAATTAGGCACGCTCACCCCAGAAATTGATCAAATGTTAGCGGAATTATCAAGCGATCGCCTAACCATTTTAGCAGAAGCCATGTTTGATTTAACTGATTTAGCTGATTTACTGACTTGGCTAGAAACAAACTGAAATGGTGGAAAATAACTATACAACAGTCCAGTAGGGTGCGTTAGCGCCAGCGTAACGCACCAAGGCACTGTATAGGTCGTAGCTGCGTAAGTCCTACAAGACTATTGAGAATGAAGACTTGAGCTATTCCAAGGGATTAGCCAGTAATGCCGGGAGGCGAAGTGGAAATTTGCTCAAAGTCCCCTTTTTAGCTAAAATACAATCAGCGAGCGGCAACTTGCATTCTGCCGCTCGCTTTTTTGTCCGGTATTTCTCGAAAACCATGAAAAAAATAGTTGCCGTAATTAAGTTGGCGCTCAATGCGGGCAAAGCTAACCCCGCTCCCCCAGTTGGTCCAGCCTTGGGTCAACATGGCGTGAACATTATGATGTTCTGTAAAGAGTACAACGCCAGAACTGCTGACCAAGCCGGGATGGTGGTTCCGGTGGAAATTTCAGTTTATGAAGACCGCAGTTTCACCTTTGTCCTCAAAACTCCCCCCGCTTCCGTGTTAATTCGCAAAGCTGCTGGAGTAGAACGCGGCTCCAATGAACCAAACCGCAAGAAAGTGGGTGGCATTACCCGCAAGCAATTGCAGGAAATTGCCCAAACTAAATTGCCCGACCTCAATGCCAACGACATTGACGCAGCGATGAAAATCGTCGCTGGAACTGCCCGAAATATGGGTATCAACATTACTGATTAGTTCCTTTAGGACTGTCAGCCACCAATTGACAATTTCCAAATTTCCCTTTATCGGGGGAGAGGCTGAACCTCGCTAACCACCCCAGGAGAATCTCATGGCTAAAAAACCATCCCGTCGCATTCAAGAGTTACAAAAGAAAGTCGAAGACCGCACTTATGCACCGCTGGAAGCGCTGCAATTATTAAAAGAGACGGCAACGGCGAAGTTTCCAGAAGCTGCTGAAGCTCACATTCGTTTAGGCATTGACCCCAAATACGCTGACCAACAATTGCGGACAACGGTGGTGTTACCGAAAGGAACTGGTCAAATTGTCCGGGTGGCAGTAATTGCCAGAGGCGAAAAGGTAAATGAAGCCTTGAGTGCTGGAGCCGATATTGCTGGTTCCGAAGAGTTGATTGATGAAATCCAAAAAGGCCGGATGGATTTCGATAAGTTGCTGGCAACTCCCGATGTGATGCCGCAAGTGGCAAAATTGGGACGTTTGCTTGGTCCGCGGGGTTTAATGCCCAACCCCAAAGGCGGTACTGTCACCTTTGATTTGGAACAGGCGATCGCAGAATTTAAAGGTGGTAAATTAGAATTCCGTGCCGACCGCACAGGTATCGTTCACATCATGTTTGGCAAAGTGGCCTTTAGTGCCGAAGATTTGTTGGTGAATCTGAAGGCGTTGCAGGAAAATATTGACCGCAACCGTCCCTCTGGAGCCAAAGGTCGTTACTGGCGGAGCGTTTTTGTCTCGGCGACGATGGGACCAGGAATTCAGGTCGATATTAGCGCTTTGCGGGATTTGAAAATCAGTGAAGTAGCTTAAATTAGCTCGGAAGCGGGGGTTTTTAAAAACTTCCGCTTCCCTTCAGTATCCCAGCGGAAAAGAATATTTATGAAAACCGTTGACAAAACTCAATTAAAGGCTAAATTTCATCCTGATTAAACAAAGCTAAAATGAAATCAGAATTAATCACATCTTCAGGGGAAAAGGCAGAATCATGGGGAAAAGCATTAACAGGTAATTTGGTTTCGGCACTAGCATTGCGAATGGCTTTGTTGTAGCACTGCGGAAATATTTCTAGATAGTAAGGCTTGAGACTGGGGCTATCTTCTAACAGATATTCAATTTGATTCGACTGTTCCAAAATTGTACTTACCCAACTGGAAGAGCGCTTTTCGACTTGATGTTGATATTTGAGAATGTGCATGAGTAGCACTACCAATCTGTTTTTCAACTCCCGCCGCTGCTCTTTCCCCATTGCTTCTATTTCTTCAATTAGATGTTCAAAATCAACTTGTTCCCAGCGGCGATCGCGTAGTAAATTAACAGTTGTTACCATCCACAAATAGTAATCCTGTTCGTAAAGTTCCGAATTTTCAACAGTTGCTGATTGTAAATGAGTATTCATAAAACTCTCTCAAGCAGGTTATCCACAAAATTTTGATACTCTGGGGTTGATAAGCCTTGTTGTAAAACAGCTTTTTTAAGATTAGGCATTGCCTGGTAACGACGCTCAAATTCAGTACGGGTAAGCTTATCGCCGTTTTCTAGTGGAGGAATCGTCAAGGTAGTGGAAATGGCATTAGCGGTTATCATGAGAAAAGGCAGTCAGTTGCTGTCTTAGCGATCGCGCCAAGATGAGATTATATCGTGATATTATAGATCTATTTGGTCTGGGAGTGAGATCAACCGAGACTGAAATTTTTGGCTATCACGACTTACGCAACGCCTCTATCAGTAGGGTGTGTTAGCGCAGCGTAACGCACCATCAACTCTATATCTAGAGTGACTGCGTAAGTCCTGGCTATGATCTAAGGGATGAGCCAGAGCTAGTAAATTACAGACAACCTTTTAAATTATTCTTCAAGTATGAAATTCATTAACCCCAAAACAGATTATGCTTTTAAAAAAATCTTTGGTTCGGACGAGAGCCATGATATTCTCTTGAGTTTCTTAAATGCGATAATTTATCAAGGTCAAACAATTATTCAAAGCTTAGAAATTATTGACCCTTATGCTCCCGGTAGAATATCGGGATTAAAAAACACTTATTTTGATGTGAAAGCGAAACTGCATAACGGTCAAAGGGTGCTAATTGAAATGCAAGCGTTTACGGTTCCCGCTTTTAGCGAACGGATGTTTTATAATACCGCCAAAATGTATGTAAATCAACTAAGAATTGGTGAAACCTATCCAGAGTTAGTCCCATCAATCGGAGTAGCTATAATTGACTTTACTATATTTAATCAGACAAAAGAGGTGATTTCCAGCTTTGGATTAAAAGAGGAGAAATTACTATTCGATTATCCTGAAGTGCCTGTGAAATTAGTCTATGTCGAGTTGCCAAAGTTCCAGAAAAAGTTAGAAGAACTAGCCAATATTGGGGAGCGCTGGTTATATTTTTTACAAAAAGCCAGAGAATTAGAAGAAGTACCAAGTCAAATGTCAGAAATCCCCGAAATAAATCAGGCATTTACAATCGCTAATCGAGTTAATTTGAGTGCAGAGGAATTAGAAGACATCGAAAGACGAGAAATGTTTGTGAGAGAACAAAAAGGGTCAATCGAGTTAAGCCGGGAAATTGCTTTAGCTGAAGGGCGGGAATTGGGTATGGCTGAAGGGCGAGAATTGGGTATAGCGGAGGGCCAACAACTTGGTCAACTCAACTTAATTAAACGACAATTAGGGCGAAAGTTCGGCGAACTAACACCAGAAGTTGATAGTATGTTAGCGCAATTGTCAAGAGATCGCCTGACCATTTTAGCAGAAGCAATGTTTGATTTAGCTGATTTAGCTGATTTATTAACTTGGCTAGAAACACATCAAAATCTCCCGTAGCAACTGGTTGGATTGACATACTCCCCGGCCTCAAGGCATGGGGATTTGGGCAAAAAAAGGGGGGCTGAGAAATTTTTTTTATTGCTGGTTCCATATTTGCCCCTTTATGGTTTATACTAGACAAAGTTGCCCCAACTGCTCGATTTGAGGTTTTGGAACTGCTAGCCAGGAAAGAAACGGGCAAAACTGAATCAGCTTGCACCAAAGACAGCAGGAGCTAATTGCTTAAATTTCCTGCCGAGGTTAGCATACCAAAGATCTATACGTAGCCTGCGATCGCAGTTGGCACGGCAACAGAGAAATGGCACGCAAAACCCCGGCAGAAATTCCGGGGTTTTTTGCGCTGATTGAACAATCGACCAGGCAATTCAGCGACAGCTAATTGTAAGGAGGTGAAATTTACCGATGGGCAGAACGCTAGAAAACAAAAAAGAGATTGTTGCCAATCTCAAGAAAAACTTGAGCGAGTCCCAACTAGCTTTTGTCATCAATTACCAAGGGCTATCTGTGGCAGAAATCAGCGATTTGCGTCGGCGGTTGCGCCCCACAGGTACGATTTGTACGGTGACTAAAAATACCTTCATGGGAATTGCGGTGAAAGGGGACCCGAAATGGGAGCCAATCAACGAATTTCTCCAAGGTTCTTCAGCTTTTGTACTGGTTAAAGATGACATTGGCGGGGCAATCAAAGCCTACCAAGAATTTCAGAAAGCCACCAAAAAGACAGAACTGCGCGGCGGTGTCATGGAAGGGCGGGCTTTAACTGAAACTGAAGTCAAAGCCATTGGCGACTTGCCATCCAAGGAACAATTGATGGCTCAAGTAGCTGGAGCTATCAATTCCATTGCTACCAAGCTGGCTATCAGCATCAACGAAGTACCTTCTTCCTTGGCGCGAGCATTGCAAGCTTATGCAGACAAAGATTCTGAAGATAAAGCTGCTTAGAAGATTGCGATAGAGAAAGCTCTGTAGCGCGATATCGCACACTATCCATTATCCATTGATTAGGAGTTGAATTATGGCATCGGCAACCGTTACTCAAATTGTTGAACAACTGAAGACTTTAAGTTTGCTGGAAGCATCGGAATTAGTCAAGGAAATTGAAACCACTTTTGGGGTTAGCGCTGCGGCATCTGTGGGTGCGGTATTTGCGGCTCCCGTCGGCGGCGGTGGTGCAGCTGCGGCTGAACCCGAAGAAGTCCAAACTGAATTTAGTGTGATTTTGGATGAAGTTCCTGGCGACAAGAAAATCAACATCCTTAAGGTAGTTCGCACAATTACCGGATTAGGCTTGAAAGAAGCTAAGGAATTGGTCGAATCCACTCCTAAAGCTGTAAAAGAAGCTGTTGCTAAGGAAGTTGCAGAAGATGTCAAGAAGCAGCTAGAAGATGCTGGTGCTAAAGTCAGCATCAAATAAGAGTTTCGTAGGGGCAATCCCCCCGTGGTTGCCCCTATTTTGTTGCCCCTATTTTTAGGACACTTGCTTCAGTGGAGGGCGGGTTGATTGAGGTTATTGGTAAAGATTAAAATTCCTGCCCAAACCCGCCCCTACATCAATTATGATGAATTTTTAACCTAGAAACTCGCGAGGGTCTGTCACATAACCAGTGAGGGCAGATGCCGCCGCTGTATAGGGAGAAGCTAGATAAATTTGCGCTTCTTTGTTGCCCATCCGTCCAGGGAAATTGCGGTTGGTAGTGGAAACACAAACTTCGGCTGCATTTACTCTGCCAAAAGTATCTTTTGGTCCGCCCAAACAGGCCGCGCAGGAAGGAGCCGCAGGTTCAATACAACCAGCTTCTAGGAAAATTTCTGATAAAGTTTGCCCTTCATATTTGAGGGAAAACAGGTCTTCATAAACCTTCTGGGTGGCAGGTACAAGGTAGGTAGGAACTTGGACTTTCCGACCTTTGATAATTTTGGCAGCGTTGAGAAAATCAGAGGCTTTACCGCCAGTACAGGAACCGATATAAACTCGGTCAATTTTCACGTCTCGACATTCCCTCGCTAAGGCTTTATTATCAGGAGAATGGGGTTTAGCCACTACAGGTTCTAATTGAGAGACATCGTAGTGGCGATCGCTATAAAACTTGGCATCAGCATCGGTGTAAACTGGTTGAAAGGGCAGATTAGTTCTGGCGCGGACGTATTCAAATGTGGTTTCATCAGCGGCAACAGTACCATTTTTGCCCCCCGCTTCAATTGCCATATTACAGAGCGTCATCCGTTCTTCCATATTCATTTGGGTAACGGTTTCGCCCGCAAATTCCAGGGTGCGATAGGTAGCACCAGCCACGCCAATATCGCCAATAATTTGTAAAATTAGGTCTTTTGCCAAGAGGTAATTAGGTAATTCGCCATCCAGGACAAAGCGCATGGTGGCAGGAACTTTAATGAGTAACTTGCCAGTTCCCATAATAAAACCTGCATCGGTATTGCCGATACCTGTGGCAAATTGTCCAAAAGCTCCGGCATTGCAGGTGTGAGAATCCGTGCCAAAGAGGACTTCGCCGGGACGGGTGTGACCTTCTTGAGCTAAAGCGATGTGACAAACCCCTTTATAATCTGGGTTGGCTTTGAAGTCAGAGCGATCGCGGATATCATAAAAATACTTAATCTGCTGTTCTTCGGCAAAATCCCGCAGAATATCCACATTGCGATTTGCCCGTTCATCGGCGGTAAAAATATAGTGGTCGGGAATCAGGACAATTTTTTCCTTATCCCAAACTTGGGCATCCTTACCAAATTCCCGTTTAAATACGCCAATGGTTCCCGGTCCGCAAACGTCATGAGTCATTAACAAGTCAACGCTTACCCAGATATTTTCCCCTGGTTCGACGCTGGTTTTTCCCGAAGCGCGAGCCAAAATCTTTTCGGTCAGGGTCATCCCCATAATTTGTAGTCCTCTCTGTGGGTTAGAATTGAGCTAGATCTATGATGTTTGGTGAAGGCGATCGCTCTAGCAAATTAGGTTTTATCAATAAAATCTACTGCTTTTTTCACTATAGCAATCTTAATCCGTCAGACGATGTTCGTAGTTGGGCTTTAGCCCTGAATAGCTGGGGCTAAAGCTAGACTGTTGACTTTGCGAGTTTTTGAGCAATTTTTCATGCAATAACTGTGTCTAATATTTCCTAACTTGTTCCCAGGCTCTGCCTGGGAACAGATATCCAGAGGCTCTGCCTCGCTTGGCGCTCATACGAGGCAGAGCCTCTCAA
>CAKZHE010000242.1 GCA_936920195.1 uncultured cyanobacterium
GAACAAGCGAATTAATTAATTCAAAATTATTTCCATTCTTCATTTTGAATTTTGAATTTTGCCTTTTGAATTCAAAATTTGTGCTTGGGGGCAAGGCAACTAGATTCCGGTTCGGTGTTCTAATCCATCTTTACCATTAGTTTTAATAAAATACATTAAACGGTCGGCTTTTTCTAGCATTTCATTGACTGATTCTGGGGGATTAATTAAAGTGACTGCCCCAATACTAAAGGTAACAGGCCAACCCAAATTATCCATGGATTCTAACAGATGAGAATGTACTCTTTGCAAGACAATCTTGGAAGGTTCAAACCCGCTACCAGGTAAAAGAATAGCAAATTCATCTCCTCCCAATCGGGCAATAATATCAGTTTGGCGTAGGTTGTTTTTTAGGCTTTGAGCTACTTCTTTTAAGAGCAAGTTTCCAGATTTTCTAGTGAATTTATCATTAAAGACTTTAAAATCATCAATATCTATATAGGCAATAGTTAGGGGATGCCTGTAACGATTGGCTCGTTTAATTTCTAGTTGCGCTAACTCAAAAAATAGGGCTTTATTTGCCAATCCGGTTTTATAGTCAATTCTCGCTAAGGTTTTTTCTCTTTCCAGAGCTTTATACAATTCATCGGCTAGATATATCACAATTAAAAAGAAGCTGAAGACTACTAAAGTGTTCCAAATTGCAATTAAATAAGAATAAGAATTTTGCTGTTGAAAAAAATCAATTATTCCCCAGTTAACGGCACTGAAAATAGAGAGAAAGATCCCAGCAGACCTCCCAGCAAATCTAGTCACAAATAAAATTGGGAGTAAATAAAAAACAAATAGATAAAAGTCAGAAGTAACAGCGTAGTCAAGCGCAGCGATCGCGATCGCGAGTATAATTCCTAAACTAATGACTATAAATTTAGGTTTTTTGTCAAAAAATAGTATCAAATCCATTGGCAATTCCGGAGATCGAGACAATCCAATTATAATTGCCAAATTTAAAAAAGCAATCAATAATAAAAGCTTAGGACTTACGCAGCGTTGGAAAGCCGAAGATCAAAAATTGAACCTTAGCGTGAAACAGCCCCTATCCATTAGGCTGGGGAGTATGTCAAAGATGCCTACGAAGCCTTGAAATCCGCCATCAAGCAGAAATTTGGTCGCGACAGCGAAGTGGCGAGCGCCGTGGATGGCTTGGAAAAGAAGCCGGATTCGGCAGGGAGGAAAGCGACTTTGGCAGAGGAAGTTAAAAATGCCAAAGTTAGCGAAGACTCGGAAATTCTGCAATTAGCGCAGGAATTGCTCAAAAAAATCAATTCTGAACAACCTGGAACGAGTAATTATTCCTAATCGAGTTGCCGATGATATGAAAATAGAGGTATTGCGTAAGTCCTGATTTATCTGTGGTGTTGAGTAAGTCCTATTTGGCTTGACGGCAGGGACTAAATGACAGGCGATGCAAAGGTGAAGCCCCATATTGTTGCAATGCCGATAAATGTTTAGCCGTGCCATAACCCTTATTTGACTTGAGATCGTACATGGGATATTTGATAGCAAAACGATCGATCAAATCATCTCGCCAGACTTTAGCTAGAATACTCGCAGAGGCGATCGCTATGGAACGGCGATCGCCTTTAATTAAAGCTTTTTGCGTTATCCCCAGTTCGGGAATTATCCACTTACCATCGACTAGACAAATATCTGGCTGAACTTTTTTCAGTTTTAGCACTGCTCTTTTCATGGCTAACAAACTAGCATGAAAAATATTGAATCGATCGATTTCCTTGGTAGAGGCATATCCAATTGCCCAATCTAAAGATACAGCTTTGATTTCCTCGGCTAGTTTTTGTCTTTTGCCTGGGGAAAGTTGTTTGCTATCTTTCACTCCCGACGCTGCTAAATCAGATAAACTCGAAATTGGTAAAATTACGGCTCCAGCTACCACTGGACCAAATAAAGAACCTCGTCCCACTTCATCTACCCCTGCTACTAATTGACCAGCATAGGCTAATTCTGGCAATTCAGATAAATATAAATTTGGCGACTTGCGATTTTCCCCAACACTGGAATTTAGCGAATTAAGTTTTGGCTTGTTCAAGGTTTGTAACTTTCAGTACATTAGTAAAGGGCTATTTTATTTTAAGCGCTTTTCGATATTTTGGAAAACTGGCGATCGCACAACAAAAATCATCAATAAAGCAGGCACTAGCACTAATTGTAAAAATACTTGTATTGCTTGCCAGCCGCGATTAACCGCTTCAACTAACAAACCAGATTGCAGTCTTTGATACAAAATAGCTAGCAATACCAGAACTAGAATGCCTAAAATAGCCAGCGATCGCCCCGATATATTTCCTACTCCCCGAATTTGCCAAGGTTGTCGCCACCACTTAATTGTGAATTTTGTCGCTTTCTCCCCAGCAACCAATACAATTCCTGGCAAAATCACTTCTAAACCTACTAATCCTAAAAACCAGTAACTAGGTACAACTTGGAAACTATAAGCTACAAAGAGATTAGTCTTAGTCCCCAAAAAAGTATTATAAATTAAAAATGCTGACCACTGAAGTAAAAATTGCGGCACTTGCAGAATATAGCTAGGGCTAACTATTAACTGATTGCTACCATTAATCAAACCAGGTAAGGCAAAAGCGCACAATAATAGGACAGTGTAAAGTGCCGTCAAACGGCAACGAACCAATAAATTACTTTGGCAGCGCAAGGCATAGTTAACTAATAATTGCAAAGCTAAATTAAAAAGTAAAATATTACTAGCCCAAGCGGGGGAAATTAACTTGCCACTGGCTATCCAAATTAACAGATCAATTGCCACTATACTTAGAGATAAACCATAGTGCCACCAGAGCGATCGCTGCCTAGCCATCTGCCAAATTAAGTTGGCTACCGTACCTAAACCACTACTAAAAATTGTCAGCCAGCCGAGAGTGTACCAAGGCATCACTAAAGACACAGGGCGAACACTTTTGACATCTAAAGCTTTAATTGTCCAATTAACTGCCTCTGCTAACAAATAAGGATCGTAAGGGGCAGTAAAATGATCGGCAGTAGGGGAGACAACTAACATTCTGGCTGTACCAGCAGTAAAGTCACCACTAAGTTTTCCCACGGCGACATTCTTACCTGCTGCTGCGATGATATCGTCACGCAATTCCCAAACGGGATTGAGTTCATCGTAAGCACCAACGCCAAACAGTAAATTTTGGGGCGAATTGGGTAGTGCTAAACCGCCTATGCCTAAAACAATAGTTGCACGCAGTTGACTATCTTCTTTAGCTAAACTTAAAGCTGCCGTACCACCCATAGAGTGACCGCCAATTCCCAACTGATGGTTATCAAAGCGATTGGTTTGACGGACAAAAGCCAAAACTGTCCTAGTATCCGCTAAATGAAATTCATCAATATTTGCTATAGCTGGTTTTTGGTCTAGATTGCTCGTTGATTCGCCAAAACCGCTAAAATCAAAAGTCAAAGCTGCTACTTGTTGTCTGGCTAATTCCACTGCCAAGAAAGTCATAAATTCCTTGCTGGAATTAATCCCATGACAGAGAATTACTAGGGGTGGACGATCTGGCATTGGTTCAGGCAAGTATAACTGAGCGACTGTTTGTCGTTGCGAATCTAGGGGAATAGTTAACAACTGCGATCGCCAGCCTGTAGGATTAAAAGTCAGGCATAACCACAACCCAATTACCACGATCATCAAACTTGCCGATATTTTGGGGTTAATGATTGGCAATTTTGTCATCAGAAAATAACTGCAAGATAATGATGGTATTCGCCCTGACTAAATCTAGATTTTTGGCGTAAGTCCTGTCCATTCCTAATCCGTAACTATTTTACTTTTTTGCCGCAAATTTTCAATCTCCTCTGGAGTTAATTCCCATCCCAATGCCCCAGCATTTTGTTCAGCTTGGGCGGCATTCTTTGCTCCCGGAATCGGAATAATATTTCCTTGAGAAATCAACCAATTTAAAGAAACTTGAGCTGGAGTCCGATGATACTTTTCCGACAATTCTTGTAAAGCCGAAAATAGAGGAGCAAGTTTTTGCAATCCTTTAGGAGTAAACCGAGGATTGAGGCGACGCGCCCCTTGTAAACTTATAGTTGAGTCTGGGGTATATTTTCCCGTTAATAATCCTTGAGCCAGGGGACTATAAGCCAAAATAGTTACCCCTAATTCGCGGGACTTTTCTAGCACCCCATTACTTTCAATTTTGCGATCTAATAGGGAATAAGGAACTTGATTTACCGCTAGGGGAATACCTTTTGCCGCCAAATATTCATGGGCGAGTGCCATTTGTGCCGCTGAATAGTTGCTCACCCCCACCGATTGAATTCGGCCTTTTTTGACTTCATCAGCTAACACTTCCATAAAGTCTTTGGTTTTGAGAATAAATTCCAAAGGCCAATGGATTTGATAAAGAGCAATTTGGGAGGTTTGCAATCGGGTTAAACTAGCAGTTAAAGCATCGGCGATCGCTTCCCTATTCCATCGCCAAGGTAAGGGAAAATACTTAGTTGCAATTTGTACAGGTTTCTCAGTTTCTTGAGCAAACTTGCCAATCAGACGTTCTGACTCCCCAAAGCCATACACTTCTGCGGTATCAAAAAACGTGATTCCGGCTGCCACTGAAGCCTGAAATGCCGCCGCCACATCCTCAGCCCCAAAATCCTTCCCATAAGCCCAAAACAGCGTATCTCCCCATGCCCAAGTCCCCACCCCCAAAGATGGAACTGTTGGTCCATTTACCCCAAGTTTGATAGTTTGCATAGTTCTTAGCTCACATTATTTCTTTGTTTTAGCAGATGCGATCGCTACATGAATTGCGTTCAAGCTACCGGACATGATATAATTTGGGATCTTCGTTAAGTTAAATTACCTTCTCCTGCTAATCTTAAAGCTTCTTGCACAATTGCATTGGATATACGGAAATCAACTTGCAAAAGAGCAATCAAAAGTGGTCTAATTTCGGGAATTACCCCCTGGGTTTTCGCACGAAGAAGCATTCCGACCGTTCCTATTACTTTCAACCCAATCTGTTGAGCAACACGACGCGCTTTTTTATCGTCAAGGATGAGAATAATATCATCAAGTTCCATCGCCAGAGCAATAGTTTCCGCTTCACCTTCATCCATTTGAGTTTTTAAAGTTGCAATTACAGACTTATTTTTAACCGATTGAACTCTCAGCCAATTTAACTTCCTCTGAACTTCCATTGCTACAGTGGGTGGTGCAAATACAACCTCAAATACTTGTGGAAGTAAATCCAACCTGTCAATCCGTTCTAGCCCAATTAAACAAGTGCTATTAGTAACAGCTTTTTGGCTCAAAAACTTATCTCCTGCTGTAATTCTTCTACTGGATAATCAATTACAGGTACGCCAAGTTTGCCAATTACTTCTATAAAAGTTGGCTTGGAGTATCCGGCTAATTTAGCAGCTTGTCCAAGGGAGAGCCTGCCAACTTCAAACAGTTTGATCGTTAGCAGGAATCGTGCCTCTTCAACTGGTATATCTAGCGGCAATTCTACTGTTAATGCGTTCATTTTGAAAATCACCTTAAGTGAGTAAAACTGGCTCTACAGCCGTTCGCTCAAAAATTTCCGCCTGTTGGTTATGGGCTTCTGTCAGATTGTAACTACGCATGGAAGTAGTTAGTTTAGACCTTTTTGGGCATTATGTCTATTTTAGGCATAATCCCTGGAAATTTACCAGGACTGGCGATCGCTTGAACTTGATCGTAATTTATCCTATTGTTTATATGGTATATTACCACCACAGCACTTATGTCTTTTGGGTGGTTTTATGAGAGCTTTAGTATTGACTGCTGTTAGCACCGCTTTATCTACCTTGGCGATGAGTTTACCTGCTAGCGCCGTATCTCTGTATTCGATTACAGATTTGGGCAGCTTGAATCCTTTAGATTTGAATGACTCTGGTCAAATTATCGCTGGCGATGGGGCAAATACTCTTCTGTGGCAAAACGGCACAACCGTTGATTTAACTTTTATGGGCGGTAGGGCTATTAATAACTTAGGTCAAATAGCTGGAGCCAAGAATGGAGAACTATTTTTACGAGAAGCTGACGGCACAGTAACAAATTTGGGGCTACCTAACTGCTTCAACCCTATTGCTGGTTTTCCTTGTGGTTATGAGTATGTCAATGATATCAACGATGCCGGACAAATTCTATTGAATGGCAGATTAGGTGCCATCAATTGGAATGGAACTTATATGGAGAGTGCTTTAGCTCGGAGAGATGCTAACGGTACATTGGCAATAATAAATGGGAGTGCAGACTTCATAACTACTAATGGCTATGAAATGAACGATTTTGGTCAAGTTCCTTATAGTCAAACTTCCCACGGGCATGGTTTACAGAGTGGGAGTGCTTTTATCTTTAATGGCAGCACCTCTACGCAACTCTCTTCTCCGCATATTGTTAACCCCATTAACAGTGTGCATTCTGCCTTTAGAAATGCTGCTAATGATATCAATAATCAAGGCCAAATAGTCGGTATGACTAAATATGCTTGGGAATACTATCGGTGGATTCCAATTCGTCAGCAGATGCAAGCAACGCTATGGACTGACGCTAATACCGCAATTAATTTAGGTACTTTAGGAGGCGACAACAGCGAAGCTAAATCTATTAATAACTTCAGCCAAATAGTTGGCTGGGCAAACAATACTAGCAACGATCAAACTGCGACTATCTGGGAAAACAATCAGATTTTTGATCTGAATAATTTTCTGGTGAATGGTACAGGTTGGCAACTAACTTCAGCGAATTTGATTAACAACAATCAGCAAATAGTTGGGACTGGAACTTTTAATGGTCAAACTCACACTTTCCTACTCAATGCTGTTAGCCCTCAGTCCGTACCAGAACCGACTGGAGTGCTAGGATTGTTGGGAATAGGAGCGATCGCTTTTACCCAGCGCCAGTCTCGCCGCCGATAGCTGAAAAGGAGAAAATTTTGGCAACTCTTACTGACATTAGCACATTGATTGCAATTGATCCTAGCCGCCCTAATGGTCGTCCAATCATTGCTGGAACAGGAACATCTGTTCGCCGAATTGCTGGCTTATATAATCAAGGTAACAATGCTGAAGAAATAGCCAGACGGTTAAATCACTTGACGATTACTCAAATTTATGCAGCCTTAACCTATTATCATGCCAATCGAGATCAAATCGATGAAGATATCGCGGCAGAAAAAACCGCTTATGAACAATTAGCCAAACAACATTACCAGTCACTTTAATCTCGAAAATGACCAAGATTCGTCTTTATTTAGATGAAGATACGATGGATAGCGATCTTCTAGTTGCTTTGCGACTTCGGAATGTTGACGTATTATCAACCAATGAAGCTCAAATGTCATCCCGTAGCGATGAAGAACAATTAAAATGGGCATTAGATAATCAGCGGGTGATTTATAGCTTTAATGTTCGGGATTTTTACAGGATTCATACTAATTTGGTGAAACAAGGAGAACGACACGCAGGTATCATTTTAGGGTTTCAAAACTATTCGATTGGCGATCAAATGCGGCGTATTTTACGAATAATTGCCAATAAATCAGCAGAAGAGATGCAAAATCAAGTAGAATTTTTGAGTGCTTGGGATGAACAATAGATTCAATTCCAAAAAAGAATGCCGCCTCACATTTGGTAGTTGATGCGATCGCATCTTCACCCCAATCAAGGCGGCATCATCTGATAATGTTACAAAGCTTCATCCTCCATTGCTGAGGAACGACGACGGCGGCGGCGAGTGGGGGGATTATTTTCTGATTCGCTCGCTGGGGGAACTTCTACTTCTGGTTCCGATGAAGTTGGTTGTAATGAAATTGGTTCAGAGGTAATTGGTTCAGAGGGAATTGGTTCAGAGAAAACTGGTTCAGAGGAAACTGGTTCAGAGGAAACTGGTTCAGAGGTAATTGGTTCAGAGGAAACTGGTTCAGGAAAAAAGCTCGATTGATACAAACCATGCGTTATTTCCGCTGTGCTAATTTGAGTCATTTCATCGATTTCTTCCTGACTTTCAGTAACTTCAGGTTCAAATTCCTCCTCGCTATCATCATTGCTTTCTAAGGGCAAAGATGGTAGAGGAATACTAGCAACTGGGGCAGGTTCCGATTTGACAGTTTCCGGTGCATCAGCTTCGCCAGGAAGTTTCACCGAGATAATTACCGATTTAGGATTTTTGATTTCTCGATTTAACCGCACCAGAGGCGAAACACCCATCAGAGCATAAACATCCTGCTCCTCTGGAGTCATTTCAATGGCAATAATTTCTGGCGGTTCTATTTCCTGTCTAATCGGTTTTGGTCGGGCAACCTTTTCTGGACGGTCTACTTCTGGAGCCGGAGGCAGAGAGAAATTATTCGCAATTGTGGGGGGAATAATTCGCTCGTCTTCAAAGTCTTCGGCATCAGCGATTAAATTAGGCTTGAAATGATTGACGGCGTTGGGAGTTGTCGGCAACCGCACCGGAAGTTTATTTGTAGTCGGAGTAGTTTCTTCCCGTAAAGGAGGATCTCCCACCCGACGGCGACGGCGACGGCGATTATTGTTATTCAGACCACCCCGTTCCTGATAACTGGGATGGTTCATCAAATCCAAGGCATCGTCATCATCTTCCCCAAAATCCAAGGCATCGTTGCGACTTTCCCAGGTATCGGCAACCGGGGGTTCCCGGAAAGTCCGCACTTCGCGGTTTTCTCTGATGGGTAGGGATATGGCAATTTCAGCCACTTCGCGTAAAGGACGCTCGGATACTTCCCCTGGTAAATGGACGGTATGCCCTAAACCACCGCAAGTCTGACAAGTTTGCCCAAAGAGTTCGTAGATATTTTTCCCTTGTCGCTTCCGAGTCAGTTCAATTAATCCTAGTTCCGAAAGTTGAGCAATTTGGGGTCGGGCTTTATCTGCTCGCAATGCTTTGTTAAAGTGTTCCAGTACCTGAAGTTGGTCGCGGCGGGCATCCATATCAATGAAGTCCACCACAATCACGCCTGCAATATTCCGCAACCGCATTTGACGGGCAATTTCTGTGGCAGCTTCGCAGTTTGTCCACAAAACTGTTTCTCGCGCCGTGGCAGAACGAGTGAAGGAGCCGGAGTTAACGTCAATGACGGTTAAGGCTTCCGTGGGTTCGATGATGATGTAGCCACCAGAGGGCAAATCAACTCTGGGTTTCAGGGCTTCGCGAATGGCAGCATTAATCCGGAAGTATTCCAAAATGGAACTGCGAGAATCTTTGGTAGCAGTTTCGTTGGGGCGGTGGTGGTCAATTAAGACATTTTCGGGAGATTTGCCGCCACTCCAACTAACTAAGTATTGCTTGATTCGTTTGACTCCGGTGTGGGAATCGACCACAATCCGATTCACATCGGCGGTGTACATATCCCGCAATACCCGCTGAATAAAGTCATCGTCGCGATTGAGCAAGGCGGGCGCTCTGGAGGAGTTGGCCTCTTGCTGAACGTTTTCCCACTGCTTTTGGAGGGTTTCTAAATCTTCGATAATTGCTTCTTCGGCGCGGCCTTCAGCTTCAGTTCGGACTAATAAGCCCATTCCAGCGGGTTTAACCAGGACGGCGAGGGCGCGGAGGCGATTGCGTTCGGCTTCGCTCTTAATCCGTCGGGAAAGGTTTACGCCCCTGCCAAAGGGCATTAAGACTAGATAGCGACCGGGTAAGGTGATGTTGCCTGTGAGCCGAGGGCCTTTATTGCCCGTTGGCTCTTTCATGACTTGGACTAAAACTTTTTGCTGGGGGGAGAGCAGTTCGGTAATTGCGCCAGCGGCACGCTTTAACCGCAAGGGACCAAGGTCGGTGACGTGAATAAATCCATTTCGTTCGGCATCGCCAATATTGACGAAGGCGGCATCAATTCCGGGGAGAATATTTTCAACAATTCCCAGGTAAACATCGCCGACTTGATGGCTGCCAGTGGCAACGACTAATTCTTGGATCTGCTCTTCCCAGAAAACGGCAGCAATCCGATGCTGCTCTGCTATGATAATTTGTTTTGGCATTCAATTTCCTCAAAAATTTTGCAGCACATTTAGGCACTTAATACTTCTTGTGCCTCTCGCTCTGGCTGGAAAAAGTAATGGCGTTCTCGACAAACCCTGAAATCTCGCAAATATCAAGAAACCTGTCCTGAACCCAGAAAGACTGAATACAGTGACAAAGTGCTGGGTTAGGAATCAGGAAGCAATTGGTAGTCAGCATTACCCCGCTATGTAGAGGGGTAATGCGAGATTTTGTCAAGATTAAACCGAAAGTCCCTTAGAAGTGAATTGCACCCAACAAGCTTTGCTGGGTCTGCGGGCAAAAACCTTTAAATAGCCTTTATTTGCAATTTCTTCTCTTGAGGAGTATTATATCTCTCTCTCACTAGAATGCCACTAAGTCGAAGTTGGCGGCGGCGAAGCTCGGCGTTCGCGTAGCGATGCCCAAGGCATACGCGCTAGCGCTATCGCTGTCACT
The DNA here is from genome assembly GCA_936920195.1 of uncultured cyanobacterium. GTDB lineage: Bacteria > Cyanobacteriota > Cyanobacteriia > Cyanobacteriales > FACHB-T130 > CAKZHE01. The sequence goes on from CAKZHE010000242.1 coordinate 10,514, forward strand.
AAAATTAACTTTTAATCTGGTGATTTACAAGCCTGATGTTCCCCCTAGGGAGAACATCGGGTTGGCGACCAGTAAGATTAATGCAAAACCGTTTGCCTCCGCAGGCTGTGAATGGTTGCGCTCGCTCGCTCTGCCGCTTCGTCAATCTCAGCTGTGGTTTGCCAGCGCCCAATTCCAAAGCGAACTGAGGAATAGGCTAGCTGTTCCGAGCGTCCTATGGCTAATAGGACGTGGGAAGGAGCAATTTTGGCAGAACTACAGGCAGACCCAGAAGAAATTGCCATAACTGGCTGCAATCCCAACAATAAGGCGGCTCCATCAACCCCCTCTAAACTAATATTAAGGTTTCCTGGTAGCCTTTGGGTCGAATGACCGTTAAGATAAATTCCGTCTATTTGACTCAATTTCCGCCATAATTGTTGCCGAAGTAGGGTCAATCTGGTTGTTTCTTCGGCTTGTTCGGCTAAGGCGATTTCGACAGCTTTGGCAAAACCCACGATTTGCGGTGGGTAGAGGGTTCCAGAGCGCATTCCCCGTTCCTGTCCGCCGCCGTGGAGTTGGGGAGCAACTTGAACTTTGGGTTTGCGGCGGACGTACAATGCCCCAATGCCTTTGGGTCCATAGACTTTGTGGGCGGTTAAGGACATTAAATCAATCTTCATTGCCTCCACGTCCAAAGGAATTTTACCAATGGCTTGAGCCGCGTCGGTATGAAATAAAACTTGATGTTCTCGACAAATTCCCCCAATTTGTGCTATGGGTTGCAAAACACCAATTTCGTTATTGGCTGCCATCACTGAAACGAGGATGGTTTCTGGACGAAAGGCTTTTTCGAGCAGGTTTAAATCCAGCAGTCCGTCGCTGTCAACGGGTAAATAGGTAACTTGAAAGCCTAATTTTTCTAAATAATTGCAGGGGTCAAGGATGGCTTTATGCTCGGTTTGGACGGTAATAATGTGCTGTCCTTGTTGGCAATAGGCTTCGGCAATGCCCTTAATGGCGAGATTATTGGCTTCAGTTGCGCCGCTGGTAAAGACGATTTCTTCTGGTTGGGCGTTAATGGCTTGAGCTAGGGTTTCCCGTGCCTGTCGAACGGCGGCTTCTGCTTCCCAACCGTAGGGATGGCCAACGCTGGCGGGGTTGCCAAAATGTTCGGTAAAGTAGGGCAGCATGGCTGCTAGTACCCGTTCATCTACGGGGGTGGTGGCGTGACAGTCAAGGTAAATGGGGCGACGAATCATTCAATGTTAAATGGGGATTTTTTTTAGATGGGCGATGCTCTCTCGGAGTTGGCTGCCGAGAGGAGAAGACTTTCTGGGAAGCAGGTAAAATTCTGTAGTTGTTGAGCCATTGGGAAAAATGCTGCCCAAATCAAAGCTAGCATAGCATTAAGTCACTCTAGAGCCAAGGATAATTTTTATGAATTTAACTGTTAAGGATTTAGAAGTATTGCAAAGACAATTGCAAGAAAGCGATCGCGATTACCAGATAGAGTTGCAAGAAGGCAATATTGTAGTCATGGGTCCATCAGATATTGAATCTAGCTTTATTGGCGCTCAGTTTAGCTACCTACTGAAGTTATGGGTTGTCCCGCGCCAACTAGGATTTGTCTTTGATTCCAGTGGTGGTTTTATTATGCCCAACACAGATTTGCGAGCGCCTGATGTCTCCTATGTTACACGGGAACGCTTGCCCCAAACTAAGCAAGCTTGGCGTTATTTTGGTCAATTAGTTCCAGATTTGGTGGTGGAAATTAAATCTCAAAGTGACAGAATATCGGTTTTAGAAAAGAAAGTGCGATTCTTTTTAAATGCAGGAGCGCAGGTGGGAATTCTGATTGACCCAGACAAACAAATTGTCAGCATTTATCGTCCCAATAGTGAAATAATAGTTTTAAGCAATGACGATCGATTAACTATTGCTGAATTATTTCCCGGTTGGGAAATTGCAGTTGCTGAACTTTGGCCTCCGGAATGGGATTGATGATCGGCAAGCATTTATAATTTCCAAAACCACCGCTGGCGATACATAATATATAAAATTGCCATCCAAAACAGTAAGGTAGCGATCGCAAATAGCCAGGATGCATTGATTGGGCTTGTCCAGAAGAAAAGAATCTGTTGAGATAACCAAGTATAGGTTGTGGGTGCAGCTTCCCCAGTCCCGATATGGGTTTTAACCAGGATTTTAATTAGCAAAACTGAGGCGACAAAGGCAAAGATGGCGTTTAAACCCATAGCTTCAAAAGGTTTTCCCCAACGGCGATAATTGCGGACTTCAATTAGTTCGTAACAAGCCGCCAACAACAGCAAACACCACCCCGTGGTAAATAAAACGTAGGAACTTGTCCACAACTTCTTGATGATCGGAAATTCTAACCCCCAAAGCCAACCCGTACCTAAACAGCCAATCCCAAATAGGACTAACCCCAGACTGGTACGAGACTGGATGGGTTGGACTCGCAACCATTGAGCGCTAAAGTAGCCGGAGAGGACGGTAACGACGGCGGGAAGGGTGCTAAACAGTCCCTCTGGGTCTCCGAGGGAGCGAAAATTATCCCCTTTATACAAATGGGTGGTAGTAATAATTAAACGGTCGATATAAGCCCCCAAATTGCCTTCCCGCGTCAGTATGCCTGCACCATATTCGGGAACGGGAATCGCTGACATGGCTCCCCAATAGCCAATTAAGATGATTCCGGCGATCGCCCACAACCATTTCCGAGGTAGATTAATAATGGCTAAAGCTGCCAGCAAGTAAGCGACGCTAATTCGCTGCAATACGCCCATAATCCGAATGGTGCTGAAATCGTAATTCCAAAAGCCATTCAGGAATAAACCGAGGGCAAACAGAATAGCACTGCGGCGCAGGATGCGCCCATAAATAGATTTGGTTGGCGGTTGTGCGGGATTATAGGCTGGCACTGAAAAGGACATAGCCGCGCCAACAATAAACAGGAAGAAGGGAAAAACCAAGTCCGCAAAGGTACAACCTTGCCAGTCGGCATGGTCGAGAAAGGGATAAACCTGCTCCCCTAAACTGGCATTATTGACTAATATCATGCTGGCGATCGCAATTCCGCGAAAGACATCTAGGGAAGTTAAGCGCATAACTTAAAAGGGAACAGGGGAATTAAGGGAACAGGGAACAGGGAACAGGGAACAGGGAATTAAAGGGAATAGGGAATAGGGAATTAAAGGGAACAGGGAACAGGGAATAGGGAATATAGGGAATATAGGGAATATAGGGAATATTAGGTCTAAACCATTTGCCCAAGTAGGGTAACGCCAAGGGCTTCGCTTCGCTAAAACTCAGACAGGACTTACGCAATACCTCTATTCGTAGGGTGTGTTAGCGCAGCGTAACGCACCATAAACGCTATTATATGCGGAGCAACTGCGTAAGTCCTGTCAGATTTTTGCTATTCACCAACCAATGATCTTAACCCGCCGCTACATCAATCATGGTTAATAACTGATGGACATAATATCATCTGGATTTGGCATATTCAACCTGAAATTTTTAAATATTTCCATTGGGAGGCGCTACTATTTGGAGAAATTCGATCGGTTAAAATTTTAGCTAAAGATTCAGCCTTGGGGAAATTATTCTGGTTGTAATCACAGGCGTGAATGTCAATAGAAATTTTTTGATATTCAGGCCAAAAATGTAAAGCAACGTGGGATTCTTCTAGCAAAATGACGGCGGAAATCCCCTGGGGATGAAAGCTGGCAAAGGCTTCGCCCACGGGATGTAGTTGAGAAGCGATCGCCGCATTTTTCAACAAAGCGATAAAATCTGCCGCTTGCCAATTTAAAATAGCTTCAGAAGCGACCAAAATAGCTGATAAGTGGTGGGAGTTAAGATCCGATCCCATTTGACTATTAAGGGTTGATTGGGGTAATTTTGAATTAATAATTTGGAATTTTGAATTGGAGCCAAGCGACTTAACTGCTCAATTTCTCCCCAAATTCAGTTAAGATACCTAGGCAAGCCCAATGGCATAGGACAGGGAAACATCGGTGCAAATCCGAGGCTGTGCGGCAGCTGTAAGCGAAAATTCGCGAGCCAGAATGCCTGTCTGTCAACCGTCCCAGTATTTCCTGCCTCGCACAGGAACAAGGAAGAAATTATGAATTTACCATCAACGGCGATCGCTACTCTATCCTCTCTGGATTTGCCCCCCCTACCGCTACAACGCCCCCTGCTGGCAATTGGACATGGAACCAGAGATGATGACGGCAGACAAACCTTCTTGGACTTTGTAGCCGCCTATCAAGCCTTGGATACCTCTCGCCCCGTTGTCCCTTGCTTTCTGGAACTGACAACCCCTACCATTCAAGAAGGCATTGATGAATGTGTGGAAAAAGGTTTTACCGAACTTTCTGCCCTGCCCATTTTACTATTCGCCGCTCGCCACAATAAATTTGATATTACCAACGAACTAGATCGCGCCAAAATAAGACATCCGCAACTGAAGTTTCACTACGGCAGACATTTTGGGATTACGCCAGCCATTCTAGATTTGTGGCGATCGCGTCTAACCGAACTCGATCAACCCCAGTTTAACCGCCATAATATCAGTCGCGCAGACACAGTGCTATTATTTGTCGGCAGAGGTTCCAGCGATCCTGATGCCAATGGCGACGTTTATAAATTGGCGCGGATTTTGTGGGAAGGTAGCAGTTATGCCACTGTGGAAACCTGTTTTATTGGCATTACTCATCCCCGTTTAGAAGAAGGTTTTCGCCGCGCTCGACTTTATCAACCAAAACGGATTGTAGTTCTGCCCTACTTTCTCTTTACTGGCTTGTTGGTGAAAAAGATTTTTGACATCACCGCCCAACAACAGGAACTTTATCCTGAAATTTCCTTTACTTGTTTGCCAGAAATGGGAGTTTCTACCCCCTTATTATCAGTGCTACGAGAGCGGGAAATGGAAACCCAGTTGGGAAAAGTGCAAATGAACTGTGAAATGTGCAAATTTCGCCTTTCCGCAGTGGCAAGCGGCGGACATTCCCACGATCATCATAGTCATAGTCACGATCATCATGGTCACGAGCATCATCATGGACATGACCATTCTCACCCACCCGTTGACCCCTACGCTAACTTAGAACATTACCACGAAAAGATTTGGCGATCGCCCTAAATCGACATTTTAGACTGAGGAATCAAAAACAAATAACTTGATTATAGTAGGTTGGGTTTCACTATCGTTCAACCCAACTAAACACTTGTAAATTTTGGTTTACGCCTAAATCAAAGGGTAAGACTATAATCATCTATGAAATTTTCGTCTGATTTGAATTCTACTGTCTTTGATATGCCAAATAAACTGCTTCTAAAAATACATCTGCCGTTAAACCAGGGGGTAATTTTTTTAAATCAATGATAGTTCTCGTTTGTCGGGCTAAATTGAGACTTAATTCAGCTTTAGCTTTGGGGGAAATGTTTTTGCGGCGTTGCAAGTAGTCGCGAATCAGGGCAAAGTCATCGGGTTTGAGTTGGGCAATATTCGCTGTTTCCAACAACTGGGCAACAAACTCTTCCCCTTGAGATGATACTTGAAAATTAGGAGCAACTAAATACTCTTCTTGAATCACTAAAGTTCCCGCAACAATGTCTCCCAATCGTTTTTCTTGCTTCCCTAAGAGAATCAAAAAGAACCCAATTGTCAGCAAGTCATCTACTGGACGGAGTAAGGCTCTTAATAATGCCTGTTGAATGCTCTCTCGACGACCATCATCGCGAATCACTCTGATTTTAGTATAGCGCTTGCCGGGAGTTTGTCCTTGCCAAAGAACTTCAAAAAAGACGAAATAACCCACATAGATTAAAAAGAATATCATTAAGGCGATCGCCCTAAACCAAAGATTAGCTTGAATGCCAAATATTTGCTGAAAAATACCAGTAGTTAGTTGGTTAAAAATCGTTACTATCATTGTGAATACAAACAGCATCGACCCCCAAACAATATAATCAATTAACAAGGCTAAGGAGCGATTCCCAATGCCAGCGAGCAGAAATTCCAATTCTACGCTTTCGGGAGTTTGGAGAGTAATCCGATTTAAAAAGTGCATGGGTATTTAGCTGATTAATTTCTAGCGATCGCTGAGGGGCAATTGATCTGCCTTCTGAGAAAACTGAGCGGAAATTCTTTGCAAATCTAAACCTTCTTTCCGACTCCGCAAATCGTAATATAAAACTGTCTTGACTGCTTGCCAAAAAGGTAGGAGGAAAATTGACATCGTAATGGCAAATAATATATAAATGATATCTCCTGGTTTTTCTAAATTTAGACCCGATCTAGTGGTTTTTAAAACTATTTGTAGAATATTACTAACCCAGATGGTCAGCGGGGAGGAGACTAAAACCCAAACCAGCAGAATGCCTTGAATTTGTAGAAATGAAGATTTGGTTAATTCCCAACTGCGATCGACACTTTGCTTGCCGCTAATACCATCTTCAATGGCTAACGGAATTTCTGCAATCATCCAACGACTGTAGTACCAACCAATACCTAGGACAAAAAATACTATCCAAGCTATACGTAATATAAGTGTTATGATTACCAAAGTAATCATAACAGTTGCATTCCTAGAAAAAAATTGTGCTATAATTCCAGAAAAGCCAATCAACCCACCAATGAATGCAAATAAGATCAAAGATCCAAAAAGTATTAGTAGAAAACCACAAAAGACAAAAAAAGTGGAGAGGGTAGCAGCCCAAAAAAATGACCAAACCCGCTGGTTAAGTTTGCGGTTGGCATCTTCAACATTTTCGGGCAAATGAATTAATTCCCCAAAGGCTAGACGAGAGATCAATCCAGAGATAGCCACATATTTGCCCCACCCGTAGATGGGGATACATAGCCAAAGGTGGGCAATTAAAGCTAATCTGAAGTAAGTTTTCAGATTAGCGCGATAAACGGCGATCGCAATGGTGATAACATTGCCGGGACTGATCGGCTGACTAGGTTGGATGTTCGGCTGGGATAGCACAATGGCAATTCTCCGAATGAAAATGGTTTTGAAAAACTTAAAATCCCCAAGGTTTTTTTATGAATGTGCAGCGGTGGATTTCGCGCCGAGAAACAAACTGGAAGCGGTTTGATGAACTGCTCAAACGAATTGAAAAAAAAGGGCTAAAGTCTCTCCAGGCTAGCGAAATCAAGGAAATGGCGAGTCTATATCGCTCAGTTTCCGCAGACTTGGCGCGATCGCGCACTCAGCAGCTAGGTAGTACCATTGTCCAAAATTTGCAGAGTTTGACTTCTCGCGGCTACAACCAAATTTATCAGGGTTCGCGCCGTCAGGAGTGGCAAGCGGCAGTGGAATTTTATCTTTGGGGACTACCAGCGGCAATTCAGCAGGCATGGGGTTATATTGCCTGCGCTACCGGGATATTTTTGCTGGGGGCAGCGATCGCCTGGTGGTATGCTTGGCAAGACCCAGCTTTTTTATCCCTGATCGTACCAGAAGACTTAATTAGAATGGTGCGGGACGAACATAAGTTGTGGATGGGTTCAATTGTCGGGACGGAGCCGCTGGCATCCAGTAGTATCGCCATTAATAATTTGTCTGTATCCTTTGGAGCCGTGGCTGGGGGGATATTAGCTGGGACTTACACCACATTTTTGTTATTTTACAATGGCCTGATTATTGGCGCGATCGCCACCCTGGTTGGACAAAATCACCTCGCCTATCCTTTTTGGGCGTTTGTCTTGCCCCACGGTGCTTTAGAATTACCTGCAATCTTCTTTGCTGGCGGAGCGGGGTTATTAATTGCCAGAGCGCTACTGTTTCCAGGCAGATATAATCGTCGGGATGCTTTTAAATACTACGGTTTCCAAGCCTCTCAATTGGTATTGGGGATTATTCCGATGTTACTGATGGCGGGGACAATTGAAGGTTTCTTTTCCCCCAGTCCAATTGTCCCCGAATTGTTTAAATATACTGTGGGCATGGGGCTATTTGCCTTGTTAGTTATTTACTGCCAACGCCAAAAAGGATAAGATTATAAAATTACCTTGGGGTTAAAACCTATGGATGTCATCGCTCTCACAGCTTTTCTCACTCCTTTTCTACCCTTTCTACTCAAGTTTGGCGAGAAGTCAGCCGAAACTGCTGGCAGCAAGTTTGGGGAGGAGGCTTGGAACAAGGCAAAGAAAATTTGGGACAAGTTGCACCCCGCAGTGGCAGCAAAGGAAGATGCTAAAGTTGCGGTGGAACAGGTAGCGGCGAAACCGGAAAGTAAGGCTCGCCAAGATCTGTTTCAAGAAGAATTGGAAACTTTGCTGAAAGAGCATCCAGATTTATTAGCAGCGATCGCCCAAATTATGCAAGAGGGATTACCCCCAACCAGCGGTACTAACATTACCCAGAATATCGCAAGTAACGAAGGGCAAATTATCGGTCAGGTGACAGGCGGTAAAGTAATAGGCAGGATTGACGGCAATATTCAGGGGGGCGTGAACTTATAATGGCAATGCCTCCAGAACAGTCATCAGAGCGATCTTCCGATTCCAGAACTCAAATTGAGCAAGAGGTTGACAAGAATGACGGACAAGTAATTGGTGAGGTGAGTGGTGGCGTAGTCATCGGTCATTTGACAGTGTACTTCTCCCAAAAAACCACTGAGTCGGAACCTGTTAGATCCGAGCCTAGCAAGTTTGGCCCAAACCCCTATCAAGGGTTGCTGTCATTTCGGGAAACCGATGGCGATCGCTTTTTTGGGCGGCAAGACCAAATCGACCAACTTTGGGAAAAGTTCCGGGATCTCCATCAAGACCAATCTACCATCCGGGTGCTACCAATCTATGGACCATCAGGCTCGGGAAAATCATCTTTGGCACGAGCGGGATTAATTCCCGCGTTGGGCAAACGATCCTTGCCGGGATGCGATCGCAGTAGAGTAGTGGTACTGATTCCCGGGACTCACCCTCTAGAAGCTTTGGCAACAGTGTTAGCGCGGATAGCCACCAACGATCCTACTCCGGTAGCCAAATCCCAGGAATTTGAGCAAATTCTCACTAAGAACTATGAAGGCAAGTATGAGGGTTTAAGGCGGATTGCCGATACCTTACCTGATATAGCTTCTTCTCCCCTAATTGTGTTAGTCGATCAGTTTGAAGAAGTCTATACCTATGCTCGCTCAACCGATCAAGTTCAGCGGAAGGCGTTTATTGCTGAACGGGATGCCTTGATTGAGAATTTGCTATGTGCAGCGGCAGAGCGATCGAAACGAGTGTGTGTTATTCTCACCCTCCGCAGCGACTTTTTGGGAGATACCCAAAAACACCCGCACTTAAATAAACTCTTTTCTAGCCAAGGGTTTCTCGTGCCAATTATGCAACCAGATGAGCTAGCGATCGCCATTGCTCAACCCGCAGCACAAGCTGGGTATCAATTAGACAAGGCGATTGTTAAACTCCTGATTGAGCAAACTGAAGGACAGAAAGGTTCGCTCCCGTTACTACAATTTGCCCTGACGCGGATTTGGGAAGGCTTGCAAAATGGAGTCGAGCCGGCAGAAACATTACATAATATTGGAGGAGTAGGTGGAGCGCTGGCAGGGGAAGCGCAACGATTATATCAATCTTTAAAGCCCGAAGATCAAGCGATCGCCCGTTCCATTTTCCTCGCACTCATACAGGTGAATGAAGATAGCGCCGATACCCGTCGTCGCGCTCCAGTGTCAGAATTAATCCCTAGTGATAGTGATGAAAATCGCGTTTGGTCAATCATAGGTCTGTTTGCCGATCCTGGAGTCCGAATCTTAGCCACCTTCTCAGATAAACAAAAAGGCGAAATGATCGAAATGATCGAAGTTGCCCACGAAGCCTTGATTCGCAATTGGGGACAATTGAAAGAGTGGCTAGGCAAATGTCGGGAAGATCTCCGAAAAAAACGCAAAATTGAAGATGCAGCCGAAGACTGGAGATCTCATCAAAAGTCCAAAGATTACCTCATCCAAGGGCGATCGCTCGACAATGCTAGCGAGTTTATGCAAGGGGCTACTAAAGAGACAGCCCTATCCAGCTTGGCAGTAGAATTCGTGAAAGCAAGTCATCGGAAAAAGAGAGGCGATCTTTTAAAATCCATTGGAATATTTTTTATATTTCCACTTGTAAGCACAATAATAATTGTTCCTCAAATTTTGATCTCCACCCAAAATTCGCAAATTGACAGAGCAAAAAAAATTCTTTTTGAAGACAATTGCGATCCAAATCCCAATACTAGAGATGCGATTAAGTATATGTTGCAAAAAAATTATGGATTAGAACTTTCTGGTATGAAATTATGTCAAGAAAATTTGCCTAATATCGATCTCTCTGGAACCGATATTTCTAAATCGGATCTTCGAGCCATTAACTTAGGGGGATCAAAGCTCAAAAGAACATTCTTAATAGAAGCAAAGCTTAAAGATGCAAATTTGATAGATGCAGACTTGTCTAGCGCAATTTTACGAGATGCACAAATGCAAGGGACTAAGCTTCAAGTGGCAATTCTTACAGGTACTATTTTGATAGGTGCTAATCTTCAAAATGCTAGTCTTGAGGGCGCAGATCTCTCAGGTGCAGATCTGACAGGAGCAAATCTTTCAGGAGCAAATCTTTTAGATGTGAATCTTTCAGGTACACGTTTAACTAATACCGATTTTAGAGAGAGTAAAGGACTCTTGGTTGAACAACTGAAACAGGCGAAAACACTTTGTGGAACAAAACTTCCTCAAGAAGTTCTGAAATCTTCTGAAGAAATCAGAAAAATTGTATCATGTCCAGTGAATTACCTAAAATAATAAACTTGAAGTTTAGCATATAGCGCAATACAGTTCAGTTAGGGATATTTTGGGGCATCTGGGCGAAGCATATGGCTAACGCCACGCTGCGCGAACGGACAGAAGATCTATGGTTTTAACAATTAATTGTCGTCCGAATGCTTCGCCCCCTACATCTCACTGAAGCGCTATAATTACTAAACTTCTTTCCAGCAGTTTCCACCAAATTGTTTAGAATATTCTTTCCCGTTAGCGCAATTGGTTGCACTTCTACGTTTACCGTCAACATAGCAGTTTATTGTTTGACCAGTACAAGTCGTTATTCCTTGTCGACCATCAAAAAAGCTTTCTTCCATTTGATTACCTGTATCAAAGTTAGCAATTTCAGAGCCGCACTTGGATAAAGTATCAGAAGCTAGTCTCCTGAGATTTTTAAGATGTTTTTGTTTTAGTTCAGCTTCTTCTTTGAGTGCTAAGTCCTTTAATTTCAGATTTTTCTTGCTATTTTCATCAAGTTTTAGTTGTAAAATTTGAGTCAATACACTGATGGCTGTTGCTTGATATCTACCTAGTTTGAGAAGTCCTTCAGCCGCAAATATATGTTCTTCATCAATTTTGTCAGCTTGAGTGATTTTGCCTAAGTCATTTAAACACTCGTCTAAAACTTCCCGTAAATAATAGGCAGATTTTGCGACTGGTGAGCGGTGAATGAAGTTAGCATTACTAATGCTCAGTTCAACATCTTCTAGTTCATATTCATTGATTGTTGATTGCAATTCCTTTTCAAATTTCCAACGTAGTTCATCAAGTTTCTTTTGGAGTCTAGGGAATTCAGAAGACATAGGTTTCCTGGTTTTTAATGTTGGGTAAATAGTCGAAAAATTTTGCTCTGCTAGATCTGGAGATGCACAATCATCACAACCTTTTTCGTTAGGGAGTGCTTTCGCAGTTTCTACGGAAGCATAGGCATCCGCTAATCCATAGCCTGTGGCTAGATCGAGTCCGGGGCTGGCTCGACTGCCGCCTGTATTTGGATTGCTATAACCTTCAGTAACATCGCGGGCTGTTTGCTGCAAGATTTGCTTGATTCTGGCGGGAGATAAGTTAGGATTAACCTGCTTCAGCAAGGCGCAAATACCTGCTAACTGCGGTGCGGCGGCGGAAGTACCGCTAAATATCGCCCATCCATCTGAAGGTAGCGTACCATCTCCAGATGCAGAACGCCCTACATCGACCTGACTGCCAGGGGGAACAGGTAGCCGAATATAAGCTCCGTAGGGAAGTTGTCCGACTAATCCACAAACATCTGGCACTTGTCGCCCCGGATAAATTGGACTGACAAAGCTGCTAGCGTAATTGCTGGCTTCCAATTTACCTTTTAATGATCCATCAAGATGTTTGTAAACGCCACCAACGGCGATCGCATCTGGATGTTGAGCCGGAAAGCCATATTGTCCGTTTCCCGCCGAAAAAATGACTACAATCCCCTCATAAACAGCCCGAGCCACAGCAGCAGCTAAGAGTTTTTCTTGAGGTGAAAGTTGAGCGTTGCGGCGATCGGAACCCCAACTACAAGAAATAATATCTGGTTTTTGCTCGATCGCTTTCTTGAAAGCCGCCACCGAGTTAACATTTGCTAGCTTGCCTTCAATAGCGATGTCTGCTTTAATCGCGATTAATTCAACTTCAGGCGCGATCGCCAAAATATTTGCTGATTCTCCCGTACCATGTCCGTTATCATCTCGTGCGGGATCGGTGGAACCAGGAGCTAAAATAACACTTACTTGATAATTATGCTGTTTAAAAAATGGATGGGCATACCACCCAGTATCAATCATCGCAATCCTAACGCCCTTGCCAGTAATACCATTTTGATGAACTAGGGTGGCATTTAATCCTTGCGCCACATCATCTGGCACATTCAAGTATTTTGAAGTTTTTTCTGGGGGATCTGTAGTGGGAGTATTGGGGCGAGCATAGTAAACAGGTTCGTTAATCGCAACCCCATCTAGGACATCATGCCAAATAGACTTAGAGGTATCAATCTCACCAAATGGCTTGTTATCAACTGAATTGATCAATGTTGCCGTACTAATTTCGCCCATTTCCTTGATCGCCGGACGTTCAACTGCTTCTAGCCTGGTTTGAAATGAGCGTTCATAAACCTCTGGTGCAGCCGCAATACTGATTAAGACTTTGCCAACATCTAAGATTTCAAATCCTGCTTCTTTGAGGCGTTTAACTGCTAATTCAACTCGCTGGGGTTCGGCATAAAATTGAGTAATATTTTCACTGGTCACGGAGTTTGAGTTCCGCAATAACGATGCCCCGCTGACGGAACGGACAATAGCCTCGGCATAAATTTTAGTAGGTAAATTGGGCTGATTTGAACTGTTCATGTATCTAAATTTGTAAAGAAAACTAATGCAAAAATGACTCAACCCCATCTCCCTACTGGCTTAGACAAACCAATAAAGCTATTTTGCAATTGAAAATTGTGTAAGCTAAAATGCTCGCTCCCTAGTAATATTACGCATATATGAGAGTTATTTCTTCCCAATGAGAATAGAATATCATCTGACAAAAATTTTTTCAAGGGGGCGCGTGCGAAGCTTTGCGCTATAGCGCGTCTGAATCATAAGTGTAAATGTGTAATGTGTAGGCGGTAGCGCCTAGGCAGAGCCTAGGCTGTTGACTTGGTAAGTTTTTGAACAATTTTATTCATGCAATAACCGTGTCCGATTTACCTGCTCCCTTGAACCAGTTTATAATTACATCCAAGATGACTAATTACCAACTTCCCCAAGGACTAATTATTTCCTGCCAAGCGCCAGCCGACTCTCCCCTGCACGAACCCCAGGCGATTGCGGCGATGGCACAGGCAGCGATGAATCAAGGCGTGGCAGGAGTGCGTCTGGATACCCCCAACCATGTCAGCGCCACTCGCCAAAGAATGCCCTCGGCAACGATTATTGGATTGTGGAAACAAGTTATACCGGGATTTGAGGTTTATATTACCCCGCAATTTCACCATGCAGCAGCGATCGCCCACGCTGGGGCTGATATTATTGCTATTGATGCTACCTTGCGAGCTAGACCTGGTGGTGAAACCGTTACGGAATTAATTGCGCGGATTCACAGCGAATTAAATAAACCCGTGATGGCAGATATTGATACCATAGAGGCAGCGATCGCGGCTGTTGATGCTGGAGCCGATTTAGTGGGAACTACTCTTTATAGTTATACGGCTGAAACTAAACATCTTGCTCCCCCCGGTTTCGAGCTTTTGGCAAAAATGGTAGCTACTCTCAACGTGCCAATAGTTTGCGAAGGTGGCATTGCTTCCCCACAAATGGCACAAAAAGCTTTGGAATTAGGCGCTAATATTGTGGTTGTGGGTACGGCAATTACAGGTATTGACTATAATGTTCGGAGTTATCAAGCTGTTTTTTCCTAAATATGCGTAGGTTGGGTTGCTAGAGGGCAAAACCCAACAAACCACTGATAAATGTTGGGTTTTCACTATAATAAATCGTTCAATTTGAGCATTACCAAAAAAAACGGGTATAAAGCCCCGTCCTTCTAGGACGGCTTTTTATTAGTATATTTTATGCCGCCTACCCAATACCTTGACTATTTTCGTGATTTAAGCCATAATAGTCAGCGTAAGACTTAAAGATTCTGATGCTAGTTTTTGAGTTCAAAGCCTACGGAAAACATCCCCAGTTCGCCGCCATTGACGACGCAATTCGGACTGTGCAGTTCATTCGGAATAAATGTATCCGCTTTTGGATGGATAACCCGAAGGTCAGCAAGTACGACTTGAGCAAGCAATGTGCAATTTTGGCGGCGGAGTTTCCTTTTGCTAATGAACTTAATTCGATGGCACGTCAGTCTGCCGCAGAACGCGCTTGGGCGGCAATATCTAGGTTCTACGACAACTGCAAGAAGAAAGTTTCTGGATTAAAAGGATTTCCGCAATTCCAGAAAAATAACCGCTCAGTTGAATATAAAACCACTGGATGGAAACTTGCCGAAGATCGCAAATCAATCACCTTCACTGATAAAAAGGGTATTGGCAGACTGAAAATGAAAGGTACTCGTGACCTGAATTTTTATCAGCCCGACCAGATTAAGCGAGTGAGGTTGGTTAAACGCGCCGATGGCTATTATGTTCAATTCTGCATTCAAGTAGAGCGGCAAGAAGTAATCAAACCAACACATCGAACCATTAGTTTGGATGTCGGTTTAGAGAGTTTCTACACTGATTCATTGGGCGACAAAGTTGAAAATCCTCGGTTTTATCGAACTGGGGAAAAGAAGATGAAACGGTCGCAAAGACTGGTTTCTCGCAAGGTCAAAGGCTCTAGCAATAGACGTAAGGCCAGAGTTAAATTAGCTAGAATTTACCTCAAAATAAGTAGACAGCGTAAAGATCATGCCGTGAAATTGGCAAGATGCGTAATCACATCTAACGATGTAGTAGTCTATGAAGATTTGCGGATTAAGAATTTAGTTAAAAATCACTGTCTGGCTAAATCAATTAATGACGCGGGATGGTATCAATTTCGAGTTTGGCTAGAGTATTTTGGCAAGGTGTTTAAACGGATCACTATTGCGGTGAATCCGGCCTACACTTCTCAAGAATGCTCTAGCTGTGGCACTGTGGTTAAAAAGTCTTTGTCTACTCGTACTCACGTTTGTCAATGTGGTTGCAGACTAGACCGTGACCATAATGCTGCTATAAATATCCTTAACGTAGGATTGGGTACGGTAGGGCATACCGGAACCTTGGCGCTAGACGCTAGAAACGCTTTAGGAGATTCGCCCTCTACTCTGGTTGGTGAAAACCTGCCAGGGCAAGACGAATCATTGATTAAAGAATCCCCGTGCCTTTAGGCCGGGGAGTGTCAACATGCCTGAGATCTGATAGCCTACCAAAGGACAATATCTTACTCCCAGCAATATGTACGAGAAAATCGCATCTCCCACCACTGGTTCTCGGATTACCTTCAAAAACGGCGAGCCGCTTGTGCCAGACAACCCGATTATCCCCTTCATTCGCGGCGACGGTACTGGGGTGGATATTTGGCCCGCTGCCCAAAAAGTCTTTGATGCGGCTGTCCAAGCTGCCTACGGTGGCAAACGGCAAATTACCTGGTTTAAAGTTTATGCTGGCGATGAAGCCTGCGAGCTATACGGCACTTACCAATATTTGCCAGAAGATACGCTAACTGCCATTCGCGAGTACGGCATTGCCATCAAAGGTCCTTTAACCACGCCGATTGGTGGCGGCATTCGCTCATTGAACGTGGCTCTACGACAAATATTTGACTTGTATGCCTGCGTCCGCCCTTGTAAATATTATGCGGGTACGCCTTCCCCCCACAAAACCCCGGAAAAACTAGATGTGATTGTTTATCGGGAAAATACCGAAGACATTTATTTAGGGATTGAGTGGCGGGAAGGCAGCGAAATTGCCCTGAAACTGATTGATATTCTCAACAATGAGTTAATTCCAGCTACCCCGGAACATGGCAAAAAACAGATTCCCCTAGATGCCGGGATTGGAATTAAACCCATTAGTAAGAAAGGTTCTCAGCGGTTGGTACGCCGCGCCATGCAACACGCCTTAAGATTGCCAAAAGCGAAGCAAATGGTAACTTTGGTGCATAAGGGCAATATTATGAAGTACACCGAGGGCGCTTTTCGAGATTGGGGTTACGAATTAGCTACTTCTGAGTTTCGCCAAGAATGTGTAACGGAGCGGGAATCTTGGATTTTGGGGAATAAAGAACAGAATCCAGATTTGAGCATTGAGGATAATGCTCGCCAGATTGAGCCTGGTTATGATACTTTAACGCCAGAAAAACAAGCTGCCATTGGGCGAGAAGTGACAGAGGTGTTAAATGCGATTTGGGACAGCCACGGCAACAGCAAGTGGAAAGATAAAGTGATGGTAAACGATCGCATTGCCGATAGTATCTTTCAACAAATCCAAACTCGTCCCGATGAGTATTCGATTTTGGCAACGATGAATCTGAATGGCGATTACCTTTCCGATGCCGCTGCTGCTATTGTCGGCGGGTTAGGCATGGGACCGGGAGCCAATATTGGGGATCAATGTGCTATCTTTGAAGCTACTCACGGCACTGCCCCCAAACACGCCGGACTTGATCGAATTAATCCGGGTTCGGTAATTTTATCAGGAGTAATGATGTTGGAGTTTATGGGTTGGCAGGAAGCGGCTGACCTAATTAAGCAGGGTATTGCCAGTGCCATCTCCAATCAGGAAGTCACCTACGACTTAGCGCGAATGCTGGAGCCACCTGTTGCTCCACTGAAGTGTTCTGAATTTGCCGAAGCGGTAATTAAGCACTTTTAAAAAGTCGCTAATTGCCAATTAAATCAGACTCTCGTTAATCCTATAGCGCGTCTCAATGAGTTGTGCAATTCCGTAGGGGCAATCCCCCCGTGGTTGCCCCGATGTGTAGCAGGGCTGTTTCACGCTAACGTTCAATTTCCGATCTTAGGCTTTCCAACGCCTCTCCCAGTGGGCAAAACAGGAGTTTTTAATAATTCCGACCTTCTTGGTAGAAATTATCGTCTGAAAGCCTTGCAAAGCAAGGCTTTCAGACCGTCAAAAATCCTAGCGTGAAACAGCCCTGCGATGTGTAGGGGTAGGCACGGGGGCGCTACCCCTACAGATTTACATAAATGATTCGGATTCGGATTGCCCTTTCTGGCGCTGAATCTCGCGTGGAAGAGTTGGAGCCTTGTACCAAGTGCGAAAAATTCACCGAGCAGAATTTGCCTGCAAGTTGTCCCAACGATGGCACAGTGGGCGAGTATGCTGTCAAACCTGGTAAATATGAGGTGGTGGTACTTTCTAGCGATAGCAGTAGCGTTACCCCTTTTAAAGGCACTTGGGATTTGAGTGGTGGGGACAAGTATTCTAACTGTTTCTACATTGTCACCAAAAAACGGTTCTAAAAATTAAAGCATAACTAACATGGCTGAACTTACCTTAATTATTGGCAATAAAAACTACTCCTCTTGGTCTTTGCGCCCCTGGTTAGTGCTAAAACAAATAGGAGTGGAATTTGCTGAAGTGCGAATTCCCCTATATGGGGCAACTACTCGGCAAGAGATTCTCCGTTACAGTGCAGCGGGAAAAGTACCAATTTTACAACATGGTAATATAACCATCTGGGAATCCCTAGCTATTTGCGAATATTTAGCGGAAACCTTTCCTGATGCTAACCTATGGCCTGAAGAAAAAGCAACTAGAGCGATCGCTCGTTCTATTAGCAATGAAATGCACGCTGGTTTTAGCCATGTTCGCAGTCAAATGCCGATGAATATGCGGGCTAGATTTCCCCGTAAAGAAATCAGTCCAGAAGTAAAAGCAGAAAGCGATCGCATCTTCACCATTTGGCGGGATACTCGTCAACAATTTGGGGCTGGTGGTAAATTTCTCTTTGGTCATTTTACCATTGCCGATGCCATGTTTGCTCCCGTTGTCAGTCGCTTTTTAACTTATAATGTGCCATTAGATGCCACCGTGCAAGATTACGTGGAAACTATTTGGACTTTGCCTAGTTTGCAAGAATGGCGCGTTGCTGCCGAAGCCGAGACAGAAAGTTTACCAAAGTTTGAATTGTAGACAATTAAACTCCCCAACCTGGGTTATAGCAAACTATATTTTGGGGAGAAATTCTTTCAAATTGGTGACTTTGACCTTTTTTGAATTCAAAATTCAAAATTCAAAATGAAGAATGGAAATAATTTTGAATTAATTAATTCGCTTGTTCAAGCCCCCACCACAATCTTTGATTTGGCGGTCTTCAATTAGTGGTGAGTTCAAGCTCCCACTAATTGTCTTTAATTTTGAATTTTGAATTGGAGCGAAGCGACTTGACGATTTGCTCGCCAAGCCCGACTAATTTCCGTCCAGAATTCCGCATCCTGATATTTAGCAATAGCAATTATTTCCGGATCGGTAACTTGATTTAGTTTACATTGGCCTGCGCCTCCTGACAACTGATCGGGAGATTTAACTCTGGGAAGATCGAGGACATCAATCACTTCAAAACTTGGTTTTCCTTCGCTATCTCTTGATAGCAGTATTTCCAACCAAAGCATTTGTTTGCGCCCTTGTTTGAGATAGGAAATTGCATATTCCTTGCCCTCTACCGCATCACCAATTATCCACCCACCCAAACTTTCTAATCCCCTAGGTAAATTGCGGTAACGCAAGCCAATATAGCGCCTGGAGTTTTGTTGGTTATTTGCGCTGGATATATAGATTTGATTAACTTGAGCGATCGCAGGTAACTGTATAAATTCAGATCCAGTCATTAATGCGATTAAAATCAAGATTTGAGGCTTCATCTGATTAACAATCTCTGGTAGAATTAACAAAGATAGTCATATTTTAACAAATCAGTATGGAACATGGCATATTGAGAATCAGTGAAACTGCCACTACTGAAATTGAAGCAGTTCAAGCCATTGTAATTATCAATGTTACCAACGAAAAGATTGTTTTTGGTAATGCAGCGATCGCTATCATCTACCTAACATTGGGGAAATTGTTTTTAGTCAATCTAGCGTTTATGAAGAACCAACTATGAGAGCTAGAAAAAGTGTAGATTTTGGCACTCAAATTAAAAGTAAAAAGCAGATTTCCGCCACTTGTACCGTAGAATTCCTCGTCAAAGCAAATAACAGTTAATTTTGGTAGCAATTCCTCGTCAGCTAACCCCCTAGCAGATAAAAATGTTATTTTTAAGATAGCCCGCTCATGGCTAGACTGTTGACTTTGTGAGTTTTTGGGCGATATTATTCATGCAATAACTATGTTCGATCCCTGCGAGCCTCCCCGTCAAAAGGGGGGAACCGGAAATTTCTTCAAAGTCCCCCTTTTTTCTAGCGCAGCGGCGCGTTAGCGCGGGGATTTAGGGGGATCTAAACTTAGAACGGTAGTCATAAAAGCCAATCTATAGATTAAAAACTGCATGAACAGAAACTCCATAAAAAGGCACAAAGTCAACAGCCTAGCTCCTGGCTGCTAACTTAAAGTCGTGTTTTCTACCTCCATTGGATGCTTATGAATCAGCCATTAACCTCCCGCTATATCTACAAAGTTGGCGGACATTTACCTTTAGATGCCCCCACTTACGTCATTCGGCAAGCAGATAAAGACCTCTATGAAGGCTTGAAAGCAGGGGAATTTTGTTATGTTCTCAATTCCCGACAGATGGGAAAAAGCAGCCTGCGAGTCCAAACCATGCACAAATTACAAGCCGAAGGGTTTGTTTGTGCCGCCATCGATTTAACTAAAATTGGCAGCCAAGATATTACCCCAGATCAATGGTATGCAGGAATTATGCGGCGGCTAGTCACCAGTTGTCAATTAACTGATAAAATTAATTTGCAAAGTTGGCTGCGCGATCGCGCTTTTTTACCTCCCGTCCAACGATTAAGTGAATTTATCGAACAAATATTATTAGAGAATATTAATCAACGAATTATAATTTTTATTGATGAAATTGATAGCGTCCTCAGTTTGAACTTCAAAATGGACGATTTTTTTGCTTTTATTCGCGCTTGTCAAGAATACGAACGCTTAACTTTTGCGTTATTGGGAGTCGCCACACCTTCCGATTTAATGCAGGATAAAAATCGCACCCCGTTTAATGTTGGGCGAGCCATTGAATTAAATGGTTTCCAACTAGCAGAAGCCAAACCTTTAGCCATCGGGTTTGCAGAAAAATTTACTCATCCAGACTTGGTTTTAGAAGCAGTTTTAAATTGGACGAGCGGACAGCCCTTTCTAACCCAGAAATTATGCAAACTGCTAGTTGAAAATGCCGAATCCATTGCCCAATCTAACTTGGTGTTAAATTTAGCGAGAGAGCGCGATCGCACGCCTCCAGAATGGCTTTGGGTAGAAGCGATCGCGCGATCTAGAATTATTGAAAATTGGGAAGCTCAAGACGATCCTCCCCATCTTAAAACCATTCGCGATCGCCTATTAAGAGTGGGGCAACGCAGTCGCGGATTATTAGATACTTATCAAGAAATCTTAGAATTAGGCGAAATTACCGCCGATGACAGTCGCTATCAAATGGAATTAAGATTGTCAGGATTAGTCATCAAACAACAGGGCAAATTAAGAACTTGCAATCGGATTTACAGCGCTGTTTTTAATTGGGCTTGGCTGAATCGTTCCTTAGCCGATTTGCAAGCCGATTTCCTCCAAATTGTCGCCTATCAAGAACAGAAACTGCTATCCATGCTCAGTTTAATGGAAGGCAAAGATTTTGAAGACATTCTTTATGAAATTTTAGGTTCAATTATTTTAAAACTAGGCGAACTATTAAGCGTAGACCGAACCACCATCTTTTTTGTGGATGAAGAAAAGAACGATCTTTGGTCAATTATTGCTAAAGATGGTAGTAGCAGCTACCCGGAAATTCAAATTATTGCTAATCGGGAAACCGAAGGTAGAGTAACTAACTTTAAAAAATTAGTCAATACTCCCTTCAGTTTTCGCGACGAATCCAGCGACCTCAGTGAAGATGACCAAGAAACAGGAAATAGATATCGCACCTACAACGAATTAGTTTTACCAATTTTAAACGAACAAGACGATTTAGTTGCCGTTATGCAGCTATTAAATAAACTCAAAACATCTAATAATTCCTTTGAGAACCTTTCAGAAAGAATTGACCGTGAAGGTTTTACCCCAATCGATCAAAAACAGTTTGCCGAATATGCTCCTGCCATTCGCCGGATTTTAGAACGCTGCCAATACTGCTATAAACTCACCCAAAGATTGCAGGCTTCAGAAGCATTAGCCGAAGCCACTCGTTCCCTTTCTCAAAGTAGCCTAGACTCCGAAGAAATTCTCAAACGAGTGATGGATTCTGCCAAAAAGTTAATGAATGCCGACCGCAGCACCCTATGGTTATTAGATAAAGAAGCTAATGAATTGTGGACAAAAATTCCCTTTGGAGATGGGGAAGTACGGGAATTGCGTTTGCGAGTTGGACAAGGTTATGCTGGCAAAGTTGCTGAAAGCAATCAAGCCCTAAATATTCCCTTCGATTTATACAAGCATCCCGGTTCAGAAACTGCCCAAGAAACTGACCGCAAAACTGGCTATCGGACGTGCAGTTTATTATGTATGCCTGTGTGGAGTCCCGATGGGGAATTGTTGGGGGTAACTCAATTAGTTAATAAGCGAAAATTAGGGGAATTTCCCGAATATAATCCCGCAGATTGGCCGGAAGCACCGGAATGTTTCAAAGCCAGTTTTGACAGTCAAAGTCAAAAATATATGCAGATTTTTAATTCCCAAGCTGGGGTGGCTTTACAAAATGCCCGGAAGTTTGCCCTCGTCAAACAAGAAGCCGCAAATCATCAACAAAATGTCGTTAGTCAAACCTTGGCAATGCTGAATAGCGTCATGGATACCCAAGGATTTGACGATATTTTAGATGCGACTTTGCGCTCGATTACTTTAAAAATGGGCAGATCATTAAATGCCGATAGAACTACCATTTTCCTATTAGATGAAGATAAAAATGAGTTTTGGTCAATTATTGCCGAAGCCGATGGCGATCGCTTTTTAGAAATTCGCATTCCTGCCAGTAAAGGAATTGTCGGTCAAGTAGCAGCAAATAAGCAAGCGATCGCCATTCCCTTTGATTTCTACGATGACCCCCGTTCCACCGCCGCCAAAGAACAAGATAAAAAGAACAATTATCGCACTTATACCATGCTGACCATGCCCCTTTTAAACGAGCAAGGCCACCTGGTGGCAGTAGTGCAATTACTCAACAAATTAAAGCGCTCTGGCAGCCGGACAGCCCCCTTAGAAGACAGAATCGATCGCCAGGGATTTACTGCTACCGATCGCGCCAAATTTGCTGAAACCGCCCCCCTATTACAAATGATTTTACAAAGCTTCCGTTCCTATCATAAAACCGCCAGAGGTCAACGAGTTGCCGCCGCATTGATGGCAGCTACCAGGTCAGTCAGTCAAAGCAGTTTGGAATCGGAAGATATTATTACTAGAGTCATGGAAGCTGCCAAAAAATTGATGAATGCCGACCGCAGTACCCTGTGGTTAATCGATCAAAATACGGGAGAATTATGGACAAAAATTCCCTTTGAAGATGGAGAAATTAGAGAATTGCGAATTGCCATTGGGCAAGGTTATGCAGGGCAGGTTGCCGAAACCGGAGAACCGCTGAATATTCCCTTTGATTTATACGAGCGTGCCGACTCAGAAATCGCCCAAAAAACCGATCGCAAAACCGGGTATCGAACTTGCAGTTTATTGTGTATGCCCGTCTTTAGTCCCGATGGCGATTTAATTGGAGTGACGCAACTGGTTAACAAAAAGAAATTAGGCGACTTTTTCGACGAAGACCCCCGAATTGATGAGGAAATTCCCGATTGTTTTCAAGCCAGTTTTGATGAAAGCGATCAGAAATATATGCAGATTTTTAACAATCAAGCCGGGGTAATTTTACAGAATGCCGAGTTATTTGCCGCACTGAAACAGCAAGAGCGATCGCTCCGAGACAACTTAAACTTGCCAGAAAAAGCCGAGATTTCCTAATTTTATTTTCCCCAAATGGTAATATATTTGTTACTCGTTCCCAGGCTCTGCCTGGGAATGCCCATTGAGAGGCTCTGCCTCGGATGATAAAGCGAGGCAGAGCCTCTCGATATCGGTTCCCAGGCAGAGCCTAGGAACCAGTTTAAGGCGATCGCCCTCATTTTCTACTTGCCAAACAGCAATTTGAGGTTCAAGGCTATCTGGACAAGTGCCACCACAATTGCTATTGGGGGCGCAATGTAGAGGCAGAATTTACGCAGTCTGTCAGTCACGGGTTTTAGGAGACTAAACAGCAACTCTGCGATACTATAAAGAAAGGAAAGCCTAGACATTTTTCCTCCATTTAAAAATAAGCCTTGGGGATCGCACCCCTCAAGGCCAAAGTAAGCTAACGCAAGACACCCGTAGATCTCGCAAATCTACGGGTGTCTTGCGTTAGCCATAATTCATTTAAGTCAGGAGGAAATTATGCGAGAATCCGTGATTTACCAAGAAATTTTCCAAGAAGGACATACCGAAGGACGTGCTGAAGGTCTGAAAACAGAAGCATTGTCAATGGTTATTCGCCAGATGACACGCCGCCTCGGTGGATTGTCCCCGGAATTAGCGCAGCAAATTCAGCAGTTATCCCTCAACCAACTAGAAAATTTGGGTGAGGCGCTATTAGATTTTTCTCAACCGGGGGATTTGGTGGCTTGGTTGGCAGCTAATCAAGCCAGCTAGCAAATATTGCCGAAGGCATACGCAATAGCGCCTATGCCTTCGGCAACAACCCTAAATATTCTACTTTCCCCAAACTGGGGATGATGGAAACGGAGAGGGTGGGATTTGAACCCACGTTGAAGTTGCCCCCAAACAGCATTTCCAGTGCTGCGCCTTCAACCACTCGGCCACCTCTCCAAAACTTCGGCTTTACAACTATAGCAAACCAATCCGGAAATTGTCTACCCTCATTTAGCCTAATTTATCATAAACAGGACTTACGCAAGCACTTATTGTCATCCTGAGCGAAACGCAGTGTAGCGAAGGATCTCGGAGATTCTTCACTTCGCTGTCGCTCCGTTCATAATGACAGAATCTCGTTAAAGTGCGTAAGTCTTGGGGATTTTACAACTCATTTAGACGCGCTAGATAAGATTTGGAATGGTTATAATAAACAACAGTCTCTAGCTCACCTTTATCTTTATGCTAATCGATCCTACTGGTCTTACTACCCTTGTTACTACAGAAATCAACAAACTCCTGATCAAAAACCTTTGGGAAGGCGGCGGTAAAGCAGCTAAGTGGATGGGTATAACGCTAACTGAAGATATCCGACAGCTATTTTTTAACGCATCCAAACAATATTGGGAAAATTATGAAAAGCGCCATTGTTTGCTGAAAGTGCTAGGAATGCGCGAACCCGTTCGGTTAGAATCAATTTATACTGAAGTTCAGTTTTTAGATGATCGCGATATCTTAAACTTTACTTCTGTTGATAGTTTAGAAAAAGCTTTTCGCAAAACTGCCCAGCGTAGCTATCAGCGGCAAGATAATTCCAAGCAAGCAGGTTTGCAAGCGGCTAAAGACAAGCAATATTTAATGGTTTTGGGCAGTCCAGGATCGGGGAAATCTACTTTTTTGCGCCGTATTGGTTTAGAAGCATTCAAAGGTAGTAAGGGAAATTATCAGCATGATTGCTGGCCTGTGTTTGTGGAACTGAAAAGGTTTAACAATAGTGAGATTTCCCTAGAAAAATTTATTGTTGAAGAATTTAAAACCTGTCGTTTTCCCACGCCAGAAGCACAAACTGAAAAGTTATTGAAAGAAGGTAAGTTACTGATTTTATTAGATGGGCTAGATGAAGTTCCTACCAAAAATTTAGATGCGGCAGTTACTCAAATTCAAGACTTTGTAGATCGCCATCATCAAAATCGCTTTATTATCTCTTGCCGCACCGCTGCCTATCGCAGTGGCTTTCGCCGCTTCAGTGACGTGACTGTAGCCGAATTTGATGACGATCAAATTGAAGGGTTTATCAATAATTGGTTTGGTTCAGAGCCGGATAAACAAGCAGGCACGGCGAAAAAGTGTTGGGAAATTTTGCAGAAGGAAGAAAATCAAGCTGCTAAGGAATTAGGTCAAACTCCCTTATTACTAACTTTTCTGTGTTTGGTTTATGACCGTTCCCAAAATTTTCCAGATAATCCCAGCGTCCTCTATCGTAAGGCTTTGCGAATCCTTTTAGAAGAGTGGGCATCAGAAAAGAGAATTTTGCGGGATGAAATTTATAGCGGTTTGCATACGGAGTTACAAGAGATTTTGCTATCCGAGATTGCCCATAAGGGATTTCAAGCAGATCGGTTATTTTTTGAGGAACGAGAAATTATTCAAGATATCAAAGGCTTTTTGGCAGGTAATTGCAACGCGCCCCAGAATTTAGATGGCAAAGCTGTTTTAAATGCCATTGCGGTTCAACAAGGTATTTTGGTAGAACGGGCGGAAGATATTTATTCTTTTTCCCATCTGACTTTGCAGGAATATCTAACGGCTCAATATATTGATGACAATAGGCAAGTTGAGCAGTTAGTGACTCAGCATTTAACTGATAAACGCTGGAAAGAGGTGTTTTTGCTAGTTGCTGGATTAATGCGCGGCGGGGCTGATGAGTTGCTGTTGCAAATGGAAAAGCAGGCACAAACGTTGATTGATACTCCGAAGTTAAAGGCTTTGCTGAATTGGGCAGAAGAAGAAACGGTAGGATCTGAAGGTAATTTTAAACCTGTTGGGAAAAGAGCGATCGCCAACGCTAGCGTCTACGCCTACACCTACGCCATCGCCTACGCCAACGCCATCGCCAACGCCTACGCCTACGCTATTCCTGGCTATATTACTGAGTCTATAGATTATTATCGCATAATGGATGAATTAAAGGTTTTTAAAAACCTAAATTTTCAGGCAGCGATCGCCAGACTAGAAGAATTAAACACCAAAATTCCAGACAAAGATCGACCTCTGAATGAACGGAAAGAATTTGCCGATCAACTCTTGCAAACTTACTTGCAAACTTTTAATCTCGATCTCGAAATGGTAACTTTATCTAAAGCAGAATTGCAGGCATGGGAAGATTACTTTTATGCCAATTGGCTCATCATCGAATGTCAGCGAGCAGCGGTGCGGGTGTCGCCCTCAACTTGGGCCGCAATTGAAGAAAGAATGCTGCTACCACCTCAAGATTAAGATGATGTAGGTTGGGTTGAAACGACAGTGGAAACCCA
>CAKZHE010000243.1 GCA_936920195.1 uncultured cyanobacterium
AGATGGCGAAAGATGGCGAAGCTATATATTTTTATGGGGCAGAAACCATCTGTAGCCGACATTTAGAGAATTGGTATTACATAGGTTCTGTCTTTTGCAGTGCAAAAGACAGAACCTATCAGGAACTCAATCCTAAAATACTGAGACAGCAGAGACAGCAAGGGTTTTAAGGAAATGAATCGATTTGACTCTATTCCTCCCTTCATAAAGGCTCTAACCATAATTATAGCATGGGCGATCCCAAATCGTCCATAGTATTGCAATGTATAAGAATTACACATTGACAGAATAACGAAATAGTGCTAAACTAGACTGCATACTGTGAAACGTGTAAAAACATGGGAAAATCAATGCTTGTTTCTGATTTAAGCAAGAAAATATTTATATTTTCTTGCTTTGTTCTAGTGTTATCCTTAATATATTTGCCTCAAATATCTAATGGATATGTTTATCATGATGATTACTATCTTTGGACTTGGGACAAAAAAAGCTGCTGGGATTACCCACTATCTGCATTTCCATTAATACTAGGACGGCCTATCCCAGCAATATTTCTATGCCTATCAGGAAAGCAAATTGAATATGTAAAAGATGTTGCTTTATTTAGGTTTCTAAGCTTGATATTGATTGGTATTGTCTCAACTATTTTATACAACTGGTTAAAATTATTTAATGTCAAGCTGGTAATGAGATGGTTGTTTTGCTTGGCAATTATAACTTTGCCAAGTTTTCAATTTTATGCAGGTGGTTTTGCAGTAACTGCTCCTTATATGCCCTTTGGTATAATGCTCTCAGTTGGTGCAGCAATGATTTTGTGGCAGCCAGTTTTTGAGCCTGAGAGATTTAAAATTACTAATAATAAGTTTAAAATAATCCTAGCATTATTAATGTTAACCATATCTTTTCTTTCTTATCAAGCTAATGCTTTTTATTTTATGTCATTAGTTTCAGTGCCGATTCTCCAGAAAAAAATTAGCAAAATCTCAGAATTGAAAAGATTTATAATATATTATTATTCAGTTTTTGCTTCTGCACTTATAATACACACTGGCATATTTAAACTTTTCTTATATTTTACTTTAAAAGGTAAAGAAACAAACCAAATTCCTTATATAGGAGGTGTAGTAAAAGATATTTTTGGAAAATTAAAATGGTTTTTTTCAGAACCTTTTGTCAATGCTTTAAATTTATGGAACTTATGGCCTTCAACTAAAGTTACTATTTTAGTTTTATTGGTAATTACTAGCGGTATATTTTTAGAAATAATTGAAGAATCATCTGAATTCAGCAAAGATAATAAACCTAAAGCTATTATTATAAATTCTGGAATTAAATATGGTTTAATATTAAGCCTAATCCCTATCACATCCTTACTGAACTTAATTGTAGAAACAAATTTTCCTGTTTACAGAACAACCGGATCGCTTAGTACATTATTATTAATATTGTTTATATTTAGCCTTCAAAGATCTTTATATTGGATATTTGGGAATGTTTTTAAACTTTATCCTTTCAGACAAAAACTTGCGCTCATAACCACAGTTTTTGTGGTATCGTTAGGAGTATTAACAGCTAGCTACAACTCTCGCTACTTGTTTGCTGAAAATAGTGTTAAAGAGTTGAACTATATTGAACTAGAAATATCAAGGCATATATCCGAATATGGGAAGGAAAGTCTTTACCACATTCATGTTATTAGACCCATAACTTCGATATTTTATAATTACCGTTACGATGAAATTGGTTCATCAACTACATCTTTCTGGCAAGATATTCCAGGAATAATTAGATGTGCAATGAAAGAATTGAGGATAGATACAAAATATATAAACAAAATAAAGATAACAAGTAGCTCCCCTAATACAAATACTCAAGTAGTAGACGATCAGAAAATACCTAAAGATCCAATTGCTCTGATTATTGATATGAATAATCCGCTAGCCGCGAGATTAATGAAAGAAGATGATATTAATCAATTGTTAAATCTAGAAACCATGAGACTAAATCATCAGCGACTGAATACAGATAATACAGATAATACTGATGTATTTCCTCGTTTATTTCAATCAAACTATCTAGGATTTAATATTGTAATATATAAGAATGAATTCTATGCCTTAGCAATGTCGTTAGGATCTATCGACTTGATGACTGTGCCTCCATCTACTTTAAAAGATTGCCAGCAAAAACGTCAGTGTTTCGTTGCTAATTCTCTGAAAGACCTGAGACAAGTGATAAACAAACACTCTGAATAAAAATAACAATCTCGTACTAACTTATGAAAGGAATAATTCTAGCTGGAGGGAGAGGTACTCGTTTAGCACCATTAACAGAGGTGACAAATAAGCATCTTTTGCCTGTGGGAAAAGAACCGATGATTTGGCATTCTGTTAAACAATTAGTTCTTTGCTGTGGCATTATGGAAATTTTGGTAGTTACTTCTACCCACCATATGGGAGATATAGTCAACTCCCTAGGTTCTGGTCAGCGATTTGGCTGTGAGTTCACTTACCGAGTTCAAGAAGAACCGAATGGGATCGCCAAAGCTCTTTTATTGGGCGAACAGTTTTCTCAAGATCAGCAAATTATTGTCCTGTTAGGGGATAATATTTTTGAGTATTCCATCAAACCCCATGTAGAAGCCTTTAAAAAACAGCAAATTGGTGCTAGGATATTGCTTAAGGAAGTGGGAGAACCAGAGAGATTTGGTGTTGCCGCTTTAGATGAAAAGCAAATAATTTCCATTGAGGAAAAACCCAAGCACCCTAACAGTAATTATGCTGTTGTTGGATGTTATATGTACGATTCTCAAGTATTTCAGTTGATTCGCAAACTTAATCGGTCACCAAGAGGAGAATTTGAAATTACGGAAGTGAACAATCTCTATATCGAACAAGGAGAATTACAATATAGTTTTGTGCAAGGTCAATGGATGGATGCCGGTACTTTTGAATCCTGGTATGAAGCTAACGAAATTTTGCTGGCAAATAACAATTTTATTCTCCCACAACAAGAGTAGTAACCTGTTCGCAACACCTGTGTGGTAAAACAATGCAATCAATTTCAGTAGTTATTCCTGTATATAAAGCCGAAGGCTGTTTGCATAAACTTTACAATCGACTGATAAATTCCTTGGAAACAATTACTGGCAACTTTGAGATTATTTTAGTTGAAGATTGCGGCGGCGATCGCTCCTGGGAAATCATTGGAGAGCTAGCAGAAAAAGATCAGAGAGTTAAAGGAATTCAATTTAGTCGCAATTTTGGTCAACATTATGCTATTACTGCCGGCATAGATCATTGTAATGGCGATTGGGTAGTAATCATGGATTGTGATTTGCAAGATCTACCAGAAGAAATTCCGCACTTATACGCTAAAGCTTTAGAAGGTTACGATGTAGTTCTAGCTAAAAGAGTAAACCGCAAAGATTCACCAGTTAAAAAATTTAACTCCTGGTTGTTTTATAAGATATTTAATTATCTTGCTGATCTTAACTACGACGGCAGTATAGGCAACTTTAGAATAATTTCCCAAAAAGTAGCAAAAAACTTTCGCCTTATGCGCGAACAATTGCGTTTTTTTGGTGGCTTAGTAGATTGGATGGGATTTCCTACTACTAGTATTGAAGTGGAGCATGGGAGCAGATTAAATGGCAAAAGCACTTATACATTTCGCAAGTTATGGAATTTGGCAATGGATACAATCATTGCTTATTCTGATAAGCCACTAAAAATAGCAATAAACCTAGGATTTATGATATCTTTATTCGCTTTCATCTATGGCGCATACATATTTTTCTTAGTATTGTTTCACGGTTCTCCTGTATCTGGGTGGAGCAGCCTTATCGTTTCCATCTATTTCTTAGGTGGAATCATTATTTCTATCCTGGGTATTATTGGAGTTTATCTAGGCAAAACATTTGACGAAACGAAAAAAAGACCACTCTATTTAATTAGAGGAACAGAAAATATATGGCAACCTCACAAAATATAATACTAGATAAAAATAATAGCTTTACTATTAGGGTAAATCCTTGGGATACCTCTGTATTTGAATTTACAGTCACCGAAGTTTTTGATCTTAATTATACAGATGAAAAAATTATTTTTAAAGAAATTGATCGAATCAACTTGATTTTGTCTTCTCAATTATGCTGCTTGAGGCATAATAGTAAAGATATCAAAGCAAAAAAAAGTTTGTTGGCTAATGGATTTTATGTAGCCGAGAATTCTTTACAGGCTAATTTTAATTTAAAAAAAACTAAGACAAAAAAATATTTTGATTTTTATCTTGCAGAAACTAAACAATTATCTGATTTGCAAGTAATTGCAGCCAGAGATTTTCATTACAGTAGATTTCATGAAGATCCATATATTGATATAGAGAAAGCAAAATTAAGATATGTAAACTGGATAACTAGCTTGGTTGAAAGCGCTAATTGCTGGATTGCACAAAATCAAGAAGAAAAAATCATTGGTTTTTTTGCCTATACCGTTGATAGTGATATAATTAATATAAACATAGTGGGTATAAACTCGCTGTTTCAAGGATATGGCTTATTCTTTTTTTCTTCAATGATGGAGTTTCTCAAAGCGAGGGGTACAACAGCAAAAGCTAGATTTTCAGCAGGTAATACAGATGTATTAAATGTTTATGCAGGTTTAGGATTTACATTTAGTAATAGCTTAATTGATTACCATAAATGGTATACTAAGCCTTAGTTTTATCTTTTAATATGGGGAGAAAGTTAATGCAAATTGCTGAAGATTTTATTTATCCGGCTATCGACAAAATTAGTTCTCGGAAATTTCCAAAATCACCAGAAATAAATTTGTCAGGCGAAAACTCAATTTTTGATTCTTGGGAGTTATTCGATTTAATTAGGGCGATTGAAGAACAAATTGAAACCAAAACAGGTTTAAAAATAGCCGTTGCAAATGAAGACTCTCTTTCTCAAATAGATAGTCCTTTTGAGACAGTAGCTTCTTTAGAAAATTATATTGCAAACCTCTTAGAAAAGCATCAAATGGTAGAGTGATAGAAGAGGAATAAGCTGTTCACCATTTAAACCTCATATTTGTGGAAATGAAACTCTTTGCTAGTTGATCTAGCTTTTAAAATTTAAATGGTGAACAGCTTAACTCTTTAATATTAGTTGCAGAAATTTAGGAAACTGCTGGTGATGACTAAAATTTCAATTCCCTTTAACAAGCCCTTTTATAGTGGCAAAGAACTTGAATATATCCAACAAGCTATTGATGGGGCTCATCTTTCCGGCAATGGTAAATTTACTAGCCAATGCCACGCTTGGCTAGAAGCTAACATCGGCTGTCAGAAAGCACTTTTAACTCATTCCTGCACCGCTTCCTTAGAAATGGCAGCTATCCTCGCTAATATCCAGTCTGGGGATGAAGTGATTATGCCTTCTTATACTTTTGTGTCTACAGCTAATGCCTTTGTATTGCGTGGTGGTATTCCAGTTTTTGTCGATATCCGTGCTGATACTCTAAATATTGATGAGTCTAAAATAGAAGCAGCAATTACCTCTAAAACTAAAGCAATTGTTCCGGTACATTATGCTGGCGTAGGGTGTAATATGACAGCGATCGCCTCTATTGCCCAGCACTACAAACTATTAGTAATTGAAGATGCTGCCCAAGGTATATATTCAACTTATCGTGGGCAACCCCTAGGCAGCATTGGACAGTTAGCAGCCCTCAGTTTCCACGAAACTAAAAATATTATTTGTGGCGAAGGTGGTGCTTTACTGATTAACGACCCCGACTACATTTCTAGATCTGAAATTATCCGCGAAAAAGGCACAAATCGCAGCCAGTTTTTTCTAGGTCAAGTGGATAAATACACTTGGGTAGATATTGGCTCTTCTTATTTGCCCAGCGAAATTAATGCCGCTTTTTTATGGGCGCAATTGGAAGCATCAGAAACAATAACTTACCAGAGACTGAGTATATGGCAGAACTATTATCAAGCCTTTGCAGATTTAGAAACTGTCGGCAAAGTCTGCCGTCCGATCATTCCAGAGGAATGTCAGCATAACGGCCACATATTCTATTTAATTTTGCCAGACTTAAACACCCGTACTGCTCTGATCGAAAAATTAAAACTAGCTGGTATTAACGCGCCCTTCCACTATGTACCCCTCCATTCATCTCCTGCTGGCAGGAAATATGGCAAAACTAGTGGCAGTTTATTAGTGACGGAAGATTTAAGCGATCGCTTAGTCCGCCTCCCTCTTTACAATAACTTATCCTCTGTAGACCAACAATTGATTATTGATTTAGTTCAAGATTTTCTGATTCAGCAATAATCTTGATATTCTGTTGATAGTAGCGGCATCCACCAGTCTTGGTGAGTTAGATACCAATCAACTGTTTGCCGCAATCCTTCCGCAAATGTAACCGATGGAGTCCAACCAAGTTCAGTTTTTATTTTATTACTATCAATAGCATAGCGACGATCGTGTCCCAATCGATCCTTGACAAAAGTAATTAATTGATTACTAGGACGAACTGGTAATGATGGAGCTAATTCGTCTATTAACTGACAAAGCATATTAACTAAGTCAATATTTCTAACTTGATTATTGCCACCAATATTATAAGTTTTACCTACTTTTCCTTGGTGAATCACGATATCTAACGCTGCACAATGATCGTTCACATATAACCAATCTCGAATATTTTCTCCATCTCCGTAAACTGGCAGAGATTTGCCTCTTAAGATGTTAATACATATTAAGGGAATGAGCTTTTCAGGAAACTGATAGGAGCCATAATTGTTGGAACAATTAGTAATAATTGTTGGCAAGCCGTAAGTATGATGATAGGATCGAACTAAGTGATCGCTGCCTGCTTTGGATGCAGAATAAGGACTATTAGGAGCATAAGGGGTAGTTTCTGCAAAGGCTGGCTCGTTAGGTAACAGGCTACCGTAAACTTCATCGGTAGAGACATGAAGAAAAACGCCTTGGCGGGCAATTTGATTCCAGTGCTGGCGATAGGCTTCTAGTAGAGTAAAAGTTCCAACTATATTGGTTTGGATGAAAGTATCTGGCTCAACAATAGAGCGATCGACGTGGGATTCAGCGGCAAAGTGGGCAATTGTATCAATATTTTCGACTTGTAATAGGCGATCTACTAGAGAGCGATCGCATATATTGCCTTGAACAAACTGAAAACCTTCTTTTCCCTCCAGATCTGCCAAATTACCCCGATTTCCGGCATAAGTTAAGGCATCAAGTACAATGATCCTGTCCGAGGGATAGCGATCGCGCCAATACCGCACAAAATTTGAGCCGATAAATCCTGCGCCGCCAGTGACTAGCAACTGCCGAGGTTGGAAAATTTCATCTTTATTTATGCTGCTTTTCATTGGTTCAACCATATGTTACCATTAATTGAATGCTAGTCTTAAATCTACTTGCTGTAGTTCTTTGGGGAAATTATTAATGGCTCATTTGTATATATTCATAACAATTTTTCTCACTGTCTACGGGCAAATTACGATCAAATGGCAGGTTAGTTTAGCAGGAATGCCTCCAATAGTTCCAAGCGAAAAATTATGGTTTATCCTAAAATTACTACTCAATCCTTGGATTATTAGTGCATTATTAGCTGCTTTTCTAGCATCATTATCCTGGATGGGGGCAATGTCTAAATTTTCCCTCAGCTATGCTTATCCATTTACTGGCATGACCTTCATCCTGGTAATCATTGGCAGTGCAATTTTTTTACATGAAAGCATTACGTTCCCTAAGCTAATAGCAATGTTTTTGATTGTATCCGGAATAGTCATAGGAAGTAAAGGATGAAAAATGTTTTCTCAAAAAGTAGCCGATGACCGGACTAAAATCAGAGCGGGGGTAGGAGTGATCCTGCAAAACGCCCAAGGAGAGATTTTGCTAGAAAAAAGAAGCGATTGCGGGTGGTGGGGACTGCCTGGAGGGAGAATTGAAGCAGGGGAATCGGTTCTAGAAACCGCTTTGCGGGAAGTCAAAGAAGAAACTGGATTAGCGATCGCCATTACCAGTTTACTAGGTATTTATTCTGAACCAACCGATCGGATCGTCACCTATCCTGATAATATAGTCCAGCTAGTGGATGTCATCCTAGTGGGAACAATTGTATCAGGCACGCTGTCTTGCAGCCACGAAAGCGAAGCTTTACAATTTTTTCAGCCAACTGCCTTGCCTGCGGAGATTGTGCCACCTGCCTTGGCTCCCCTCCAGGATTTTATTAACGGACTGACTGGGATGATTCGGTGACGAGGAACAATTGATGATTATTAGTAGAACCCCATATCGGATTTCATTTTTTGGCGGCGGCACCGACTATCCCGCCTGGTATCGCCGACATGGTGGTGCCGTTCTCGCCTCCACCATCGATAAATACTGCTACCTCACTTGTCGTTATTTGCCGCCCTTTTTTGAGCATCGACTGCGGATTGTCTACTCCAAAATTGAAAGCTGCCACAACATCGAACAAGTAGAACATCCTGCCGTCCGCGAAATTCTCCGCTACCTGAAGATTGACCGAGGACTAGAAATTCACCATGACGGCGACTTGCCTGCTCGGAGCGGTATGGGTTCTAGTTCAGCTTTTACGGTAGGTTTATTGCACGCTATGTATGCGCTGCAAGGGCAAATGCCTGGAAAGCAGCAACTAGCCAAGGAAAGCATTCACATCGAACAAGACCGTCTGGAAGAAACGGTTGGTTCTCAGGATCAAGTTTGTGCTGCCTACGGGGGATTGAATCATATTACCTTTTTACCCAACGGCGAAATTTCCGTTCGACCAGTGACGCTTTCCCGTCAAAGAATTTCTGAGTTGAGTTCCCACTTGATGCTGTTTTACACCGGGATTAAACGCACAGCTTCCAACATTGCCCAAAGCTACGTTCAAGACCTGCACACCCGCAAACGCCAGCTGCGGATTATGAAAGACTTAGTAGAAGAGAGTCTATCAATTCTGAGCAGCGGTCAAGACCTGATTCATTTTGGGGAACTGCTACATGAAGCTTGGCAAGCCAAACGAAGTTTGAGCGCTCAAGTCTCCAATTCAGAAGTAGACGATTTGTATTCCCAAGCCCAAGCTGCCGGAGCCATTGGTGGTAAACTTACTGGGGCAGGAGGGGGAGGCTTCCTATTATTGTTTGTTCCGCCAGAAAAGCAATCCGCAGTCAAAGCTCAACTGAATCAACTCATCCATGTCCCCTTTGAATTTGAATTTGCGGGCAGTCAAATCATCTTTTTTGACCAAGGAACAGATTACTCTGCCGAAGAAAAAGCTCGCGACAATCAACCAATTGAAGCTTTTCGGGAATTAATCCCAAATTCATAAGCTGTAGCGGGGGGATTGACCCTACAGGATTTCACGTAAATGGAGAGGAGTATTGGAAAAACAGTCAAAAATCTATGTAGCTGGGGGCGAGACGCTGATTGGAGCGGCTTTGTTGAGACAGTTGCAACAGCAGCAATACACCAACTTAATTTCCCCTCATTTAGAGCCGCCCCTGACGGATGGCAAACTGGTAGCAGAGTTTTTTGCCGAACATCAGCCGGAATATGTTTTTCTGGCGGCCGGAAAATCTGGGGGAATTTTGGCGAATCAGCGATATCCGGCGGAACTAATGCTGGATAATTTGCTGGTAGAGTGTCATATAATTCAAAGTGCCTATAGCAATGGAGTGAAGAAACTGCTGTATTTAGCGAGTTCTTGCAGCTATCCCAAGTTCGCTCCGCAACCCATTGAGGTGAAATCTTTGCTGACTGGCGCTATAGAACCCACTAACGAAGCCTACGCTGTGGCTAAAATTGCCGGAATTAAGTTATGTCAAGCCTATCGGCAACAATATCGGGCAAATTTTCTAAGTGTTATTCCAGCTAATGTTTTCGGACCGGGTGATGATTTTAGTTCAGAAGGATCCCATGTGATTCCAGCACTGATTCGCAAGATGCACGATGCAAAAATTGCGAATGCCCAGTTTATTGACATTTGGGGAACTGGGACTCCCAAACGAGACTTCCTTTTTGTTGAAGACTTGGCAGATGCTTGTATACTGACTATACGAGAGTTCGATGATTGCTCTGTGATTAACATTGCCAGTGGGTCAGGAATATCGATTCAGGAACTTGCGGAACTAATCAAACAAGTGGTAGGTTATTTAGGCGAATTGCGTTTCGACACTACCAAGCCAGATGGGATGCCGTTGAAGATACTTGATACCAAAAAACTCCAGCAGATGGGTTGGGAACCAAAAACTTCGCTTCGAGACGCACTAAAAATCACATTTGAGTGGTTTTTACAGACAAAATAGTAAGGAGTATCTATAATTGTGTTTTCAGTGAAGAATAAAACAGCCAATATGTCAATAGCCATTCCATTGCTAGAAAAGAAAGCACGCCAGTTAAGGGCTACATGTGTTCAAATGGCTCACGATGGTAAAGAAGGTCATTTAAGTTCAGCATTAAGTTGTATGGATCTACTCGTTGGACTCTATTACCATTGGCTGAGAATCGATCCTAAAAATCCTAAAGACCATAAGAGAGATCGCTTTATTTTCAGTAAAGGACACGCCTGCACAGCTCTTTATGCTGTTATGGCAGATCGGGATTTTTTCCCCAAGAAATGGCTATATCGTTATGCTCAGAATGATTCGCCGTTACCAAATCATCCTTGTAAGCATTCGTTACCTCTACTAGAATGTTCTTCCGGGAGTTTAGGACATGGGCTTGGCATTGGAACTGGTATGGTTTATGGCTTAAGGCTTGATGGGGTTGATGCTCGTACAGTTGTATTGATGAGTGATGGGGAATGCAATGAGGGAAGTGTTTGGGAAGCAGCAATGTTTGCTGCTGCCAATAAATTCGAGAATCTGCTGGCGATTGTTGATTACAACGGCGTTCAGGCGGTTGGGAGAAGCGATCAATTAATGGGATATACTTCACTAGAAGAAAAATTCAAAGCATTTGGGTGGAATGCCCTAACTATAAATGGGAATAATCTCAATGAAATAATTGCTGCTTTAGATACTTTTCCATTTGAAAAAGGTCGGCCTTCTGCTATTATTGCCAAAACTACAGCAGGTTCAGGAGTCCGCTTTATGGAAGATCAGGTGCTTTGGCATTATCGAGTGCCTTCAGACGAAGACCTAAAACTAGCTTTAGAGGAATTAAAAGAAGTCGCTATTCATTTAGAGGAAGTATAGTTATGAGGAAAGCCTTTGTAGAGACCCTCACTCAAGTAGCGGCTGAAAATTCCCGCCTGATTTTCCTGACTGGAGATCTGGGATTTCAGGTTTTTGACAATTTCCGGGAACGCTTTAGTTCCCGCTATATAAATGTGGGAGTAGCTGAAGCTCAGATGATATGTGCCGCAGCAGGATTAGCGCTGGAGGGATGGCGTCCAGTTGCTTACTCAATCGCCTCTTTTGCTACAGCCAGAGCTTTTGAGCAAATCCGCATATCTGTAAGTTACCCTAATCTGCCTATTCTTGTAGTAGGTGCAGGTGGAGGATATACCTATGCAGCCAGCGGGGTTACTCATCATGCGGCAGATGACCTAGCTCTGATGTCTATTTTGCCTGGAATGACAGTGGTAGCTCCAGGAGATAGCAATGAAGTAGCAGCTCTTTTGCCGGAGCTTTTACAACTTCCAGGCCCTTCCTATATCAGAATTGGTCGATATGGTGAGCCAAGCTACTATGCCAACGAACCTGCGGTATTAGGACGCGCCCGTCTCTTAAGAGACGGAGAACGTATTGCGCTTGTGAGTACAGGAGATCTAGCTGTACCTGTGCTAGAAGCACTGGAAGTATTGAAAGCTGATGATATTTGGCCAATAGCTTACCAAATGCACACTGTTAAACCACTAGATACAACTACTTTAGACCAATTATCCCAGCGGGTAGAAACAATTATTACAATTGAGGAACACCTACCATCTGGAGGATTGAGCGCTGCTGTTAATACGTGGCGAACTACCTGTGAAAAGTCAATAAAATTACTTAGGCTTGGGCCAGTAGATGCCTTTGCCCTTGGCAATCTTGAGAGAAATGAGCTACGGCATCGGCTAGGATATGATGCGGAGGCGATTGTCAAAACTGTTCGTTCGTTGTGGGACAAGTTAAAGTAAGATCTGGTTAAATCAGAAATATAGCTGAAAAATAAAGGAAACAAAAAATGAGTGCAGATTTTAACATTGTTACTTTTGGCAATGAATCAGAGAAAGATCGGCGAAGCCAGTTTGTAGAGCTTATGAGGAGATGCCCAATTCCAGATACTGAATTACTGATGAATTTGGGATTGTTTCTAACTCCTCAAACCCTCTCACGGATATTATTCATGGATTTTCTGTACAAACAGATAATTGAGGTTCAGGGAATCGTAGTTGAATTTGGTTGCCGTTGGGGTCAAAATGTATCTCTGTTTACTGAATTGAGGGGGATTTACGAACCGTTCAACAGACTGAGAAAAATTGTTGGTTTTGACACTTTTGCCGGATTTCCCAACGTATCTGAAAAAGATGGTAGTCTGATGGTAAAAGGCGGTTACTCGGTTGCCCCAGATTACGAAAAATATCTAGAGGAAATTCTGAGATTTCAAGAACAAGAAAGTCCTCTATCTCATATCAAAAAGTATGAAGTTGTAAAAGGAGATGCAACAGTAACTCTAGATAATTATTTAGAAAGACACCCGGAAACAATAATTGCTCTTGCGTATTTCGATCTTGATATTTACGAGCCAACTTACAAGTGCTTGTCTAAAATTAAGAATTATTTAACTCGCGGAAGTGTGATTGGGTTTGATGAACTGAATGACCAAGCTTGTCCAGGTGAAACTACTGCCCTCAAGGAAGTATTTGGATTAAATCGCTATGCAATCAAGAGATTTCCCTATAACTCCCGGACTTCATACATAATTATTGATGATTGATGATGTGATGTCTTTTTCTTTCGTATTTTACAACAGGAAATAATTCTAGAGATGTTAAACGATACCATTAGTTCTGCACTCCAGACCGACCTTGATTGGCCTTTGATGAAGAACAATATTTCCAGGATAGATCTGGATGCAGTTATTGATTTTTTACAATCAGATCAAATAATTCTAACTCAATCAAAACAGGTAGAAATATTTGAGGAAGAGTGGTCTAATTGGCTAGGAATGAAATACAGCGTTTTTGTGAACTCTGGTTCTTCTGCTAATCTCCTAACAATGACTGCTTTAAAAGAGAATTATGGTCTAGGGGAAGTGATTGTACCAACACTGACTTGGGTGTCAGATATAGCATCAGTAATTCAGTGTGGATTTACCCCAGTCTTTGTTGATGTTAATCCTAACAATCTAGGCATGGACAATGAGCAAGTAATTAATAAAATTACCCCACGAACTAAAGCAGTCTTTATAACCCATGTACTCGGCTATAATGCACTTAGTCAAAAACTTTTAGATGAGTTAGAAAAGCGAAGTATTCCCTTGATTGAAGATGTTTGTGAATCACATGGAGCAACTTTTAAGGAAAAAAAGTTAGGAGGATTTGGATTAATGTCTAACTTCTCATTTTATTATGCTCATCACATGAGTACCATTGAAGGAGGTATGATATCGACGAACGATAAAGGTCTATATGAAATATTAAGAATGCTGCGCTCTCATGGGATGGTGCGAGAATTAAAGTCAAGTAAACTCAAGCAATCCTATTACGAAAGGCATTCAGACCTAAACCCAGATTTTATTTTTGCTTTTCCTGCTTATAATGTACGCAGTACAGAAATTAACGCAGTGATTGGGCGCTCACAATTGAAGAGGCTTGACGCTAATAACAAAATCCGAACGAAGAATCTGGTATTATTTCTAGAGAATTTAAACCCTAACAAATACCAAGTTGACTTTGAAACGGAAGGTAGTTCTAACTATGCGTTTACTCTTATCCTGAAACACCCAGATGAAAAACTTCGCGATCTGGTTATGCACTCGTTGCGCCAAGTTAAGGTAGAATTCAGGCGGGGGACTTCTGGTGGTGGAAACCAACTGCGACAACCTTATTTGAAGAAGTTGGTAGGCGAGTTTGAATATCAAAATTATCCCTGTGTTGACCATATCCACTTTTATGGTTTTTACATCGGTAACTATCCAGAATTAGAGCCAGAGAAAATTATTAATCTGTGTTCTATTTTAAACCAACTCTAACTTTATCTCAAAAAGTAGTTTTGAAGAATGGTGAAACTAAAATGCTTTTAACAGTGATGTAGTGAGATACCCAACATAATTGGCATTTATCAAAAATCAGAGGAAATTAAGGCTATGACTACACAAAAGAAACTGGATTTGGTACTTATTAATCCAGCTAATCGCAAGCAAATATATCAGTCACTCAGTTATGAGTTAGCTGCTATTGAGCCACCAGTATGGGCAGGATTAATGGCAACTTTTGTACGCAAACAGAGATTTTCAGTTCAAATTATTGATGCAGCAGCAGAAAATTTTGACCCCCAAGAAACGGCTGACTACTTGGCAGAATTAAACCCAGTATTAACTGTGATTGTAGTTTATGGCCAGCAGCCTTCTGCGTCTACTCAAGTGATGCCAGGAGCAAGTGCAATTGCAACAACAATTAAACAGAGTTACCCAGACCAAAAAGTTCTCTTGGTAGGAGGTCACGTTGCTGCTTTGCCAGAGCGGTCCCTTAGAGAAGAAAATGCAGATTTTGTGGCAACTGGAGAGGGTTTATATACCATACTAGATCTGATACAAGCCTTAAAATCAGATCAGCCAAATTTCAGCAAAGTTCGGGGTTTATGGTATTGGGAAAATCAGCAAGTTAAATCAAACTCCAGCGCCCCCTTGCTCCAAGATCTAAAAGGTGAAATGCCAGGGATTGCGTGGGATCTACTGCCAATGGAAAAATATCGCGCCCACAACTGGCATTGCTTTGATGGCCTCCAGCGTCAGCCTTATGCTGCTCTTTATACTACTCTAGGTTGCCCTTATCATTGCAGTTTCTGCTGCATTCAAGCTCCCTTTAAAAGTGGGGAAAAGGAGTTAGGCTACAAAGAAATTACTAATAGCTATCGAAGTTGGAATCCAGAAGCTGTAATATCTGAAATAGACCTGCTAGTCAACAAATATGGGGTACGTAATCTTAAGATTGCAGATGAGATGTTTGTACTGAATCCCAAGCATATATTGGGTATTTGTGACCTAATAATTGAACGCGGTTATGACTTGAATATGTGGGCTTATGCGAGGGTGGATACTGTAAAAGATGATATGCTGGATAAACTTAAGCAGGCTGGTTTTAACTGGTTGGCTTTTGGAATTGAAGCAGCGAGCGATCGCGTGCGAGACGATGTTGATAAAGGGTTTGCCAAAGAGAAAATTAGTCAAACCCTGGAAAAAGTTAAGGCAGCAGGAATCCATATTGCTGCAAATTACATTTTTGGTTTGCCAGAAGACGATTTAGAAAGTATGGAAGCAACCTTAAAATTAGCGATTGAACTTAATACTGATTGGGCAAATTTTTATTCTGCAATGGCTTATCCTGGGTCGCAACTCTACGATCTCGCTGTTAAGGCAAACTGGAGATTGCCAGATACTTGGTCAGGTTATTCTCAGCATTCTGTAGATACTTTGCCCTTACCTACTAAATATCTTTCTGCCGCTGAAGTACTAGGTTTTCGAGATCGGGCTTTCCAAACATATTTCAAGCACCCTAATTACTTAGATATGATTGGGAAGAAATTTGGAAGCAAAACTGTACAGCATATTCAAGAAATGACATCCCATAAGCTTAAAAGACAATATGCCTAAATTATTGGTGATTTTTCTCGAATTCTATTGATCTTCGCAAAAACGTTGATTGCTAAAGAGAACAAAAGTTTTCGAAAACTACTTTTGAACAATGTTTGTGTAATGGGATATTGGCGATGATTAGTTCTAATTCACACCCAGTAGAGATCGAAAAACTATTTGATACTGGAGACTATGTTACTGTTGCTACCAAAGGTAGTAAGGGTGATTGGCGAACTTACGCAGCATTAGGATTAATAGGCAAAACTGAAGAAGCCATTCAAGGCTTGAGTTGTTTTAATACTCAAGAAGCTAGTTTTTATTTGGCAGTATCTTATTGGATGGCAAATGAAGAAGATAAGGCAGTAGAGATTCTTAAAACAATCTCTACTTCTCACGCCCAAAATCTATTATCTCTAATTAATAAACCAAAAATTCAGGTTTTAGCTCAGTTACCTTGGAGCAGAAATGCTGGGTGGGATTTACTAACAGCAGCATCGCAAGATAGTAAATTTCAAGTGAAGAATATTAGTTTTCATCCTGAAGATTTGCCTAATGAACCTTACGCTGATATTCATAAATTTTATCACCCTCAAAGCCCACCTGATTTTTATGTTTGTAGTATGGTGGAGTGGCATTTGATTCCTCCTAATTTGCAACAGCTATCTTGCCCAATTTTTGGCAATACCTCTGATTATGATGTTCATATTCAAACCGTTTATCCTTGGCTGCAAATATTTGACGAAATAGTAGTATTGGCATCTTCAGAATGGCATATTTTGCAAAAATTAGCCCCTAATATACCAATATCAGTTTATCCAAAATGTTTGGGCGTACCAGATCGGCTAATGCCTATTAACAATCAGTCTCGGGAATTAGATTTATTTTTGTCAGGAACAATGCTCCATCCTTATCATCCTGACAAAACAGAACTATTGCAACAGGTTTTGACAATTCCAGATATCAAAATTCAAGTTGTCAATGGATTTGAATCACAATCCGACTATTATAAAAACCTAAGCAGAGCTAAAGTTTGCTATACTTACGTAAGATTTGCTAATCGCAGTTTTCCAGATGCTAGTATTGGGATTGTAACTAGGGGATTGGAAGCTTTGAGTATGGGATGTGCGGTGGCAGTCCAAGCAGGCAGTGCTTTAACAATATATACTGACGAAGAGCATGGTGTGCTAACTTATCAGCCAGATAATAATGATTTACCGCTAATTATTCAAAAAATTCTTCGGCAGTGGCCTGAATTCAAGGAAAAAGCAAAACGAGGTGCTGAAATTATTCGTCGGGAATTTGCTATTTCTAAGGTAGCATC
Source organism: uncultured cyanobacterium (assembly GCA_936920195.1). Lineage (GTDB taxonomy): Bacteria > Cyanobacteriota > Cyanobacteriia > Cyanobacteriales > FACHB-T130 > CAKZHE01. The sequence goes on from CAKZHE010000243.1 coordinate 17,133, forward strand.
TCAATATCTACGCTTTTTGACATTTTTAGCTGCTAAACCACGCGGAGATCGCCAATTCCAACCAGTAGAAAAATTGGTTCAAAAACGCGCCATCTTGCAAAAAGGATGGTTGCCCAATTATGACTTAAACCACAGTCAAATTTTGAAATGGGTCGGAGCGTCAAATCATGAACGGCTGCAAGCTCAAGTCAATACTGGTAAACTTTCTAGCCACCTATTTATTGATTTAGCACGGGAATCAATTCTTTATAATTATCATCGCGCCCTCTATAATTTGATTCCAGTCCAAGAGTGGTTTGCTGAAGTAATTAAAATTTATCAAACAGGTTTAGAAAAGTTTCCTCAATCCCTAGTTCTCAGATTTAATTATGTCCGGGCTGTTTTGCACTTTGGTCAACCCTCAGAGGTTTCAGAAGTGCTAGAATTAGCCCTGGAAACGTTGCAAGAGGAGCGCGATCGCTGGCAAATTAATGTCATGGAAGATGTTTTTCCGTGGGACTTCTGCGACAGCTTTTTTAACTATCGAAGTTACTTCGATCTGGTTACGGAACATTTAACCACTGGCAAATCAGTAGAATCTGCTTTGTGCCAGTTAATTTTAGCTTCCCTATCTTACTACTATGGATTTTATGCCCCTTATCAGGGATACTATCCAGGCAGCTTAGATTATTTTCGCCAAGCAGCAAAACTAGATCCAGCCTTTCCTTACTACAAATTCGACTATGCCAAGCAACTGATAGATGAAGGTTTCCCGGAAGACAACGCCGCAGCTGGAAAAATATTAATAGAGTTGGCATCAAGCTCAATTCTGTTTTTGGACGCTTTGAAGCTCTTAGAGTTGTTAGAAGCAGATCGGCGGTTTGCCAATCCCCAGATAGAAAGGTTAGCAAATGCTATCAATCAAGTTAAACCCCAAATTGAGTTTTTGGAAAGCATTCCATCTGTGGTGCTAAAGCCAAGTTTAAACCAGGCCAGTGCAGGGATTGACCCCAATGATTTAAAAATTCAGCCAACTCACTTAGAAAAAGCCCATCGGAAGCAAAAACTTCAGGAATTAGAGGAATTGCATCAAAAAATTCGAGGAATAGAGAGTAGTAAGTTTTGGAAACTCAACGCGGCTTTAATTCCTTCCAAGAGACGGATTAAGTTAGCGAATAAAGATGTGCAATACTATATGATCTACAACCCAGAAGAGGGGGTTAACCAATTGCAAGCTATAGTGCAAGCAATGGAAAAAACTAAAGCTTGGCAGATTCGCCAAATTTGGTTTAAGTTAAAACGAGCCTTGAAATTAACGGCAGCTAAAGATTAAATTTAGATTTGGTTGAGGATGTAGTAGGAAAGAATGACAGACAAGATAATTAATGACTACCCTAAAAGGACAGAAAACAAGTGGCTGTCTGTGGTTTTAGTCTGTCGAAATGACAACTACATGGGCAACTACAAATACCGCTTAACTACCAGCATCAACTACCTAGCGCGCAATCTAAAGCAGATTGGCAGGTTGGAAGAAGTGGAAATATTGGTGACAGATTGGAATAGCGAAACTCCCATTGCCAAAGTTTTACCCTTGTCAACGGAGGCGGGAGAAATTACCCAATTTATCTATGTGCCACCTACCGTAGCAGCAAAATTCCAACAACCAGATCAAGTTTTTCATTCTTCCTGTTCGATGAATGTGGCTTTGCGCCGAGCCACCGGGGAATTTTTAATGGTGGTGGATGCCGATACTTTGATGCCTTTGCTTTCTTTGAAGGCAATTTGCGAATTTCTGGAAGGCAAAGTTGCGCTGCCACTCGATAGGCAAAGGTGCTTCTTTTTGGGAAATCGCAGACATATTCCTTGGGAGGTGGTACAACGGGAACTTAGTTTAGAGGAATGGGATGTATACTTATTACTGAATGCTGGGGAGTTAGTGCGCGATCGCGGTTGGCCTGGTTTAGGAGTTTGTCAAATTGCTTGGTTAGCCCACAGATCTATTTGGCATGAATGTCAAGGCTTCAATCAGCAATTGCATTATTGGGGTTGGAATGATGCAGAATTAACTTTGCGAATTACCCAAAATTATCCCTGGATTAATCTAGAAAGTTTGGGAATATTGTTATTTCATATGGAACATTGGCCTTACAATTACCGCACAGTTCCGTCCCTCTACAATCCTCACATTGTTAGCCCTGATTTTGCTGCCAATGACTGCAATTGGGGGCTGGCAGATTTTTCCCTAGAAATCCAAACTGGAGAAAATATCTGCCAGTTAAGAGAATTGGTTCAGCCGCAATCTGAAGCAGTTATCCCGTGGCAGCAAACCCTAGAACAACTGCTGGCACAGATTCACAGTGAACCAGTCTGCCAGCATTTAGAAACAGTTGGGCAAATAGCCCCGGCAACGCCGGAGGAGGCGGGCAGTTTAGAGGTGTTAGCTTGGTATAGTCTGTACCACTATCCCCGCACTTATCTAGAATTTGGGATTAGCCGTGGCAGTGCCGCAGCAGTGGTAGCGGCAGCTTGTCCCAGCGTAACAATTTATGGGCTTGATTCTTGGCAAGAGAGCGATCGCGCCCCTCTACCTCCAGATTACGCTATGGGACTGTTGAAAAAAATCGACTACCAAGGTTATACTCGCTTGGTAACTGGAGAACTCTCGACAGCCTGGAGCCGCCTGCTAGAATCTTCAATTGGCAAGCTTTCCCTGGATTTAGTCTTCCTCCGCTGCGATTTGTTGGCGGGCAGTGCCTGGGAACAATTGAGCAGTTTGATATTGCACTTAGCACCAGGGGGGGTTATTGTTTTGGCTACTGGCAATAATGCAATCAACGATCCTGTCTGGAATCAGATGCAAGAACAGTTTCCCCAACATACCTACTTAAAACTCAATGCCAACACGAGGGCAGTCTTGGCGGCATCTTTGCGTGACATCTCCTTGACACCAGCATTTAATGAAGAATCGAGCCAGAGAGATAAGCAAGTAATGCCAATGTCATTTCAAGAAACTGATGTTTGGAAAAATTTCCAATTAGAGCAAGCTCAAGATACTATCAAAGGTATGGAAAGCAGTAAGTTCTGGAAATTGCGGACAATTTGGTTTGGATTGAAACGAGCGATCGCCACATTTATAGCCAAATAAATTCTAATTTTAACCATTTACTCAAGTTATCCCTATATACTCCAGATCAATGTCTAGCGAAATTAGCAAATCAGAAATTGAACATTTAATTCCCCCAGAAATAAAAGATGATGAATTATATTTAGCTATTCAAAAAATTGCTGCAAATAATAGCATTAAGACTATTTTGGAAATTGGTTCGTCTTCTGGGGAAGGTAGCACCCAAGCTTTAGTTGCTGGAATGCAAGAAAATTCTAGCCAACCGAGTTTATTTTGCTTAGAAATTTCCCAAGCGCGGTTTGCTCAGTTGCAGAAACACTATCACAATAATTCTTTTGTTCGGTGTTATAATGCTTCCTCCGTTTCCTTAGAAAAGTTTCCCAAAGAAATAGAAATTAGAGAATTCTACCAGAATACTCAAACCGCTTTAAATAATTATCCTGTGGAACAGGTAATTGGGTGGTTGCAACAGGATATCCAATATCTTAGCAGCCAAGAGATTCAAGAAAATGGGATTCAAATAATTAAGCAAGAAAATCAAATTAACTATTTTGATTTTGTCTTAATAGATGGCTCTGAATTTACTGGCATAGCAGAATTAGATGAGATTTATGGAGCTAATTTCATTGCCTTAGATGATATCAATACTTTTAAAAACCACAGCAACTATCATAAGTTGTTGGCAGACAAAAACTATATTTTAATTGCTGAAAATTATTCCCTGCGCCACGGTTATGCTATTTTTCAAAAAAATCAACCTAATTCTCACCTGCCAATCCACTTTTTCACCATTGTCCTCAACGGCGAACCTTTCATCCGATATCATCTTGATATATTCAAGCAATTACCCTTTAAATGGCACTGGCATATTGTTGAAGGAGTAGCAGAATTAAACCACGATACTGCCTGGAGTATTAATAATGGGGGAAGAATTGCTAACTACTTTCATAATCAGGGACTTAGCAATGACGGAACCTCAGAATATTTAGATGAATTAGTCCAACTTTATCCTCAAAATATTACTCTTTACCGTCAACCAGAGGGAATATTTTGGGATGGAAAGCAGGAAATGGTTAATGCGCCCTTAGCAAATATTTCTGAAGAGTGTTTGTTGTGGCAAGTGGACGCAGATGAACTGTGGACAGTTGAGCAAATTAAAACCGCTTGGCAAATGTTTGTTAAGTATCCTGAAAAGAGAGCAGCTTTCTACTGGTGTCAATATTTTGTTGGCGATAATTTGATGGTTAGTACGCGGGATTGTTATTCTCAAAATCCCGATCAAGAATGGCAGCGGACTTGGAGATTTAAACCAGGAGGATTCTGGCAAACTCACGAACCTCCTAGACTAGTTGAACTTTTGCCCGATGGAGAATTGCAAAATCTGGCAGAACAGGATATTTTTGATCATGCAGAAACGGAGAAAGCCGGATTAGTTTTTCAGCATTTTGCCTATGTGATTTTAGAGCAGCTACACTTTAAGGAACATTATTATGGCTATCAAAATGCTATTTGGGAATGGGTGAATTTACAGGAACAAACTAATTTTCCTCTGAAGCTAAGGGATTATTTTTCTTGGGTATCAGATGATAAAACTATGGTAGATCTGGCAACTAACTGTGGGGTAATGCCGCTGGCATCTAAAGAACAAGGCAGCGATCGCTGGCTATTTACTGGTAGAAAAGATTTACCCCAACCTGCCACACCATTAGAACAGTCATTTCCTAAAATTATAATTGATGGGGTATATTTTCAATTCTTTCATACCGAAATTAATTTAGCTTGGCAGTCCTGGTTAGAAGAATGGCAAAATAGTATTTTTGCACAGCATATTGTGTTCCTCGATCGTGGTGGGACTGCCCCCAAATTTTCAGGCATTCGCTGTCGTTCGATGCCCTTATATGCTACAGACAAAGCTGGATCTGATGCCAAAATATTAGATCGTATCTGTGAAGAAGAAAAAGCTGATTTATTTATTTCCAGCTATTATACCGCTCCCATATTAACCCCATATATATTAATACTGGGAGATTTGCCAGAATTAACCAGTTTTAAGATCATGTCATCCACAGAGAGAGAAAAATACTATGCAATTTTATATGCCTATGCCTTCGTGGGAATTTCAGAAGATATCACTTTTAAGTTGATGGATATTTTTCCCCATATATCTCTGCATACGGTAACTACAATTGATGGCGGGGAGAAAACTGGTTCGCAAACGGCGGCCACTTTAGCTAAAACTTTTATTCAGGTTGCCAAACAAGCTAAGAACGATAATAAGCGGCAAATTCCTTTTTTTTGGAAAGAATTTAGACAAATGCAAGGTCAATTGCAGCAGACTAAGGCAAATCTGGAGCGATCGCAAACTCAGAGGCAACAGGTTCAGACGGAATTAGAGCGATCGCAAACTCAACTGCAACAGACTCAGGCTGAACTCCATCAAGCCCAACAAGAAATTCTTGGTATGAAATCTAGTAAGTTTTGGCAAATGCGATCGCAATGGTTTAAACTGAGGCGCGCCCTTGGGTTAAAATCTGAATAGTTAACAACTTGATGAAAGTTACAAACTTGTAGGGACAACCGAGTAAATGCAAATTCTCATTAACTGCGTCAATCTGTTAAGCGGAGCCAAAGGTGCTGGAGGAGCCGGAAAATATGTTTTGGCTTTGGTGGCAGCATTAGCCAAGACAGAAACCATTAGAATTTTAGTTAGTCCTAGCAACTTTGGGCAATTTCAACAAATTCCTGGTCTGCAAGTTGTGCCGCTGCTAGCTAATGATAGTATCTCTATTCACGATCATTTGAATTGGTGCGATCTTTACTTTTGCCCTTTAAATGAATTAGTGCCAACTTGCATTCATGCCGCTGCCCCTGTCGTTAGCTGCATTCTCGACTTGCAGCACGAAGTTTATCCCCAATTTTTTAAACCAGAAATTTATGCCGCTAGGCGCAAATATTACGGCTATGCGATTTCTAGAGCTAATGGGATTGTGACTATTTCAGAACATGAAAAATCTCTGATTCAAAAAATTTATGGCAAGCAAGAAGTATATGTAACTCCTTTGGCAGGGTATTTGGCGGAAGAAGTTCATGAGGATGGGGCTAAATTTGACTTGCCAAATTCCCCCTATATGATTTATCCGGCTATTCCTTGGCGGCATAAAAATCACTATCGCCTCTTGGAAGCTTTAGCGATTTTAAACAGCCAATATCAGCAAAATTTCAAATTAGTTTTAACTGGAGCCAGAGAGCATCAACTGAAAGCCTCAACTGTAGATAAAATTATTGCCAATTTAGGCTTGTCAGCAGCAGTAGAAATTAAAGGCTTTATCAGCGATGCCGAATTAGCGCAGTTAATTAAAAATGCTGAATTGATGGCTTTTCCTTCCTTGTATGAAGGGTTTGGTATTCCTTTAGTGGATGCCATGAATTTAGGCACGCCAGCGATCGCCTCTCCTGTGGCAGCAGTGCCGGAAATGTGCGGCGAGGCGATCGCCTACTTCCGCAATCCTTGGGATAGCAAAGCGATCGCCGCTGACTTATTTGCCTTGCTCGCAGATAAAGCAAAGCTCGCTCAATTAGCTGCTGCTGGCAAAATTCAAGGCAGTAAATATTCAGCGCAAAAGACAGCCGCCGCAACTTTAGCCGCATTCCATCAAGTTGTCGCAAAATATCGATCTGGCAGTCCCATCAGTTTTGTTAGCGCTAAATTTGCTCCAGCTAATTTAGGTCAATCTACCAAAAGAGTGACTTTAATTCTTGACGCTTTATCTGAAAATAATCCAGACCAACTAAAGTTACGCCAGCTAGCAGAGATAATTGAAAAAATCCCTGCATCTACTTGGGAATTAATTAAAGTTATAGACTTAACTCCCCTCAATTCCCCTGGAATTAATTTCGCCAATTTCAACTTGGCAGAATTGGATTTAAACCATATTTATGCCGACCGCCAGCAATCGGCTTACTACTTTAATGCCCTCAATTACCTGATTGATACAGGTATTAATACAGATTATCTCATGTATTGGGATTTATCTACCGCTACCAACTTAGATCGGCTAGATTTGACTAGCGCGATCGCCACATTAGACGTGATGGACAATATTAGCGCTGTAGCCTTTACCGATAGAGTACAATCCCCGCAAGAAATTTCCCCGTTAACTGGGATAGAATTGATTAAGCAATATAACTTTTGGAAATCCAAAAGATTAGAATTTTTTCATCTCAAGCTAATTAGAAGTAACCTGCAAGCTGAAGACAACCATATAGGAACCTACAAATTTCTTAGCACCTTCTTGTCTGAAGCTACCTATCTACATTACCCCATTACCAGAGGAAAATAATTAATGTCGCTAACAGTAGCAGCAGTTGTTCCCGTCAGAAACCGCAAAGATAAAACTCTGAGATTTTTACAAGAGTTTGCCAAACAAACTTACCCGCATATCTGCACAATTGTAGTAGATTCTAATTCTACTGACGGCACTCAAGACGAAATTATTAGCAGCTTCCCTCAAGTAACTTTACTGCACGCTGACGACGAGTGCTATTGGACAGCAGCAACAAACATTGGCATTCAGAGAGCGCTACAACTGAAATGCGACTATATCTTAACTATTAATGACGATGCTTTTGTTATGGATCATTATGTGGGAACATTAGTAGGCATTGCCCAAAAACACAATTTACCCATCCTCGGAAGTCGCGTTGACTATTTAACCAATCCTGGATTAATTTGGTCGCTAGGTGCTTATTCTGTCTGGGGAACTAAGCATTTATTTCAACTGCGCTATAATCAAAATTGGGAAGATGATTTACCAGCAAGCGTAGAGCAAAACGAAGCTTTTGAAGTAGAAGCCTTAGCAGGTAATGGCGTATTAATTCACCGCTCTGTTTTCGACCAAATTGGCTTGTATAACTACCACTTTTTGCCCCATTACCATGCGGATTCAGAATTAATTATGCGGGCTAAAAGTCTCGGCATTCAACCTTTTGTCACTCCTACGGCGATTGTATATAACGACTGTCCTTCACCATTCCAATCCCCACGAAAATCAGATGATTTAGAGTTGCCAAATTCACTCTGGAAAGATTTTTATTTTAATTTTTTTCATAAAAGATCTCATTTATTTTTACCGCCAACTATATATGTTATTGCTAAGTATTGCCCAAATCACCAGAAAATTCCAACTTTTTTAAAAGCAGTAATTATTTATCCCGTATATTTCTTACTAGCTAGTATTTTAAACAAGAAATTTGGCATCAATCCTCACCAAATTAAAGCCAGGGTAAAAAAAGCATTGAAATCAACTATTCACTGGCCAAATCGTTTGCTAGGATTGAGAATGGTAATAGAGGAAAATACATGGCAAACAAAAAAGCGCTAATTACAGGTTTAACTGGACAGGATGGCTCTTATTTAGCCGAACTGTTATTAGAAAAAAACTATCAAGTATTTGGTTTAGTACGTCGTTCTAGTTCTAGCAATATTAGCCGGATCGATCATTTATCAGGTAATCTGAAAATTATCTCTGGAGATTTGTTAGATCAGTGTTCTTTGATGGATGCGATCGCCGACACCCAACCCGACGAAATTTACAACCTCGCCTCCCAAAGTTATATTCCGGTATCATGGACGCAACCCGCTCTCACCGCCGAATATACCGCCTTGGGAGTATCTCGCTTGCTGGAATCCATCCGTCGTTGCTATCCTCCTGCCAAGTTTTACCAAGCCTCTAGCAGCGAAGTTTTTGGACAACCAGATGAATCTCCCCAAACCGAGCGTACCGCCTTTCGCCCCCGCAACCCCTATGGCGTTGCCAAAGCCTACGCGCACTGGATGAGCGTTAACTATCGCCAGCAATACCAGATGTTTGCTAGCTGCGGTATTACTTACACTCACGAATCTCCCCGACGCGGCACAGAATTTGTGTTTCGGAAAATTACCCGTGCCGCCGCTGCGATTAAACTTGGTTTAGCCCAAGATTTAAAACTTGGCAATTTAGAAGCTCGCCGCGATTGGTGTTATGCCAAAGATGCAGTCCGGGCGATGTGGATGATGTTGCAACAAGAAAAGCCAGATGATTATATCATTGCCAGTGGTGAAACTCATACGGTGAAAGAGCTAGTAGAATGCGCCTTTAATTACCTAGGTTTAAATTGGCAAGATTATGTTTCCGTCGATCCCGCTTTTTACCGTCCAGATGAACCCGTAGAATTAGTTGGGTGCATTGATAAAATCACGGCTCGTTTAGGCTGGAAACCAGAATATTCTTTTCAACAATTAGTCGAATTAATGGTTGAAAATGATCTCAAAGAACTCAGCAATCATCAATAAGTACTGAAAAATAAATAAAATGACTAATTGCAGCACTAGCAATAGACGTAGCTTGGGTTGAAACGATAGTGAAAACCCAACATTTATCAGTGGTTTGTTGGGTTTTGCTCTCTAGCAACCCAACCTACGATTATAATCAAGTTATTGAAGCCTAATGCTGGAAATTACCATCGATGCTACGCCGATTCAACCTCAATCTAGTGGGGTGGGATTTTACGTTACGAACTTAATTCATGCGCTCGCCCAATTGCAAGAGCATGAAAATTTTCAACTTAGTCTGGCTTATCAACCTCGCTTAAAGAATTGGTTGCGTTGGGACTTTTCTTTACCAGATGCGATCGCTACCTATCCCCGCACCAATATTCTACCAATTCCAGTTCGAGTTTCTAACTTACTTTTGGCTGCACCTCATCACCAATTAGTCACTGCCTATTTTGATTATTACTTGCGATCGCCTACCATCTTTCACGGCACTAATTTCGCCCTTTTCCCTGGTAAAAATAGCCGTAAATTGATTACCATTTACGATTTAACCTTTATCAAATATCCCCATTATGCCGATGCGGTGATGAAAACATATACTCAAAAAACCAGGCAGTGCTTGCAGCAAGCAGATGCCGCGATCGCCATCTCTGAAAATACTAAAAAAGAAATAGTTGCACATTTCAATTTTGACCCCGATCGCATTTATGTCACCCCTTTAGCCAGCCGCTATCATCCCAAATATCTTTCCGAAGAACAGGCAAACAAAATTCAGTCATCCCTCGCCTATGATTTTTCTCGTCCCTATATCCTGTTTGTCAGCACCATTGAGCCGAGGAAAAATATTATTAATTTAGTTCATGCCTTTAATTATTTGAAGGAGCGATCTAAAATTCCTCACAACTTAGTTTTAATTGGGCAAAAAGGCTGGAATTATCAGGATATATTTAGCGCGATAGCCTCCTCCCCTTGGTGCGAACAAATTCACCACCTCAACTATTTATCAGATGAATTAGTTGCCCTATTTTATTCCAAAGCAGATGCCTTTGTTTATCCTTCTTATTATGAAGGATTTGGTTTACCTGTGTTGGAAGCTATGACATTAGGAACACCTGTAATTACTTCTAATACTTCCTCCCTCCCAGAAGTCGGAGGAGATGCCGCAATCCTAATCGATCCTGATGATGTAACTGCCTTAGCAGAAGCAATTTTAAAAGTAATTAGCGACTCCCAGTTGCGCCAGGAATTAATCCAGAAAGGTCAACAGAGAGCCAAATTATTTTCCTGGGAAAACACTGCCAGAGAAACTCTTAAAGCCTATCAATCCCTGCTGCCATGAAGAATATCCATCCCTTGCTGATTAATTTATCCTTTGTATTTTCTAAACCTACTGGGATTAGTAACTATGCAACTAACTTATTTCCCTATCTTCAAGCTCTCAACCCAATCTTATTAACGGCACAAAGTGTAGACAATTATACTTGCCATCCAGTCCCATCTAATCTCACCCCAGCCCAAGGATCAAAGGGACATTTGCAGCGCTTATTATGGACGCAGTGGCAGATTCCCAAAATTTATCGAGAAAAGCGATCGCATCTCCTTTTTTCCCCAGTTCCTGAAGCACCACTTTGGTCTGGGTGTCGGTATATCATTACAGTTCATGACCTCATTCCTTTGCGCTTTCCCCGAAACCTTTCTCCCCTGACTAATTACTTCCGCTATTACTTGCCCCAAGTCCTAGCTCAAGCAGAGCATATTATTAGCGTTTCCGAAACTACAGCCAAAGATATTACTAAATTTTTTGACATTCCATCTGATAAAATCACCCCCATTCTGCACGGTTACGACTGCGATCGCTTTCGTTTTCTCAACTTACCTACCAGAGAAAGTATGGGGGAATCTCCCTACTTTTTATATTTTGGTCGTCCCGATCCTTCCAAAAATCTGCCCCGCTTAATTACCGCCTTTGCCGCCTTAAAAAATAGCGATTCCGAATTGTGGCTAGTGGGACCGAGCGATCGCCGCTATACGCCCTTCTTAAAAGTCCAGGCAGAGCATTTAGGCATCGGCGATCGGGTAAGATTTTTAGAGTATGTCCCCGCTGTCGAATTGCCGATCATAATTAATCAAGCGATCGCCCTAGTTTTTCCTAGTCTTTGGGAAGGTTTTGGCTTTCCAGTCCTAGAGGCAATGGCTTGCGGCACACCAGTAATTACTGCCAATACTTCCTCCTTGCCAGAAGTGGCAGGTGATGCCGCCTTATTAATTAATCCAGAAAATTTGGGAGAAATAACTGCCGCGATGCAAGCTATATTAGTTGATGGCTCGCTGCGATCGCATCTCCGACAAGCAGGTTTGGATCGAGCCAATCAGTTTAGTTGGAAAAAAACTGGTCAAGCCACTGCTGCAGTCCTGGAAAAATATTTATAGTTATTATTATTAATTTAATGCTCAGAAATAAAACTTTATCAGCTACTTTACCACCTCTGTTCATCTGTCTAGCATTTATTCTTTGCTCTGCTATTGGAATGTGGTTATTTCCCGATGCCTTGCATAGATGCTGAGTTTTCAATCTCCCAGGCTTGTCTTATAATGTAGGCGGTTAAGCTTTTGAACCAAAATTTTTATGACTAATGCCTTGGCTGCTCGGTTCGTCTCTGCCTTGTTTGTTCCTGCCACTGCGATCGCCATCAGTTTAACTGCTCCTGGGTTAGCAAAGGCTGAGAGTCAGCGGGTTTATCACCCCATTCCCCTGCCAGAAAGTAATGAAGTTTCTGATACCCTCACTGATAAGGATATTCCCACTGGCGAAGGTGGTTTCGCTAGAGATTATACAGTCAAGTTAGAAGCTAAAGACCAAGTATCAATTGACCTCACCTCCGAAAGTTTCGACACGATTGTAACTTTGATGAAAGACGGCGTTAACGTTGGTCAAAATGATGATGGCTCAGACGGCAGTACCAATTCTCTGCTATTTACCCGGATTAAGGAGGCAGGGATTTACACAGTGCGGGTGCGTGCCTTCGGGGAAGCCGCCGGAGGTAGTTTTAAACTTAAGGTAACGCGGTTAAGGCCAATTTAGCTCTTGCTGGCTCTCTGGTTTAGGGGAGCCAGCCCAGTCTTGGGGATTCCGTCAACATTTACCAAGGACTGCCAATCATGGTAAACCCACTCCAGTAATAAGGATGGGTAAGATTTCTGTCTCCCAGCCTAACCAATTCTGGCGGTAAGGGAAAGTTTCCTGATGGAGTAATTAATTGTCCTCCTACTAACCGCACCTCACCCTTGAGCATTGCTACTTGCGTCTTTCGCAGGGCTTCGGCTTTAATGGGAGCGCGTTGCAATTCCTCATAAAAAGTAGTCATCAGTGCCAAAGTTCCTACATCTGAAACATACCACAAACTGCCCATTGCTGACTTGACTCCTGCCATCACTGCTAACCCCGCAAACCCCAATTCTGCCTGCTCATCTCCGATGGCTGTGCGACAGGCACTTAAGACAAACAATTCTAGCGGAGGATCGTTTAATTGCAATTGCCGCAATTGATTGAGGGGCAATTTACTGTGATTAAACTGAATATAAGATTTACTAGCATCGCCAGATTTAAATTCCGCATGGGTAGCTAAATGGAGAATACCAAATGGTTGACTAGAGCGGGCAGATTGCAAATTTTCTAAAGTAAAATCGGAGTTGAGAAAAAACTTACCTTGCCACAACCGATTGGTAATTAAAGATAACTCTAATGGCACGGCAGGTAAAGGATTTTGCTCGGCAAATTTTTCCGATCCCATAGCTAGAATTTGCCGATCTTTCAAGCTGACATAGCGCTTGTCAGTCAAGGAGAAACTGGGAATTAAAGCTACGCTATATTTTTCGACAATAAACTTTTGTCCATCGTGCATCGCCGCCATGGGAATAGAACGCAAACCTGCATCCATCACAAACAAAAGATTATTAATTTTTTGTGCTTTTAAATCCTGTTCAATGGGAGTGATTATCCATTGATAAAGTTGTTGAGATGGAGCGAGATAGGCGCGAGGATAGCGGATATCTGTAACTTGGCGAAATTGTTGAATAACTGGCATAACTTGCGATCGCGTCACCCCTTCAATTCGCCTTTGAATAATTTTACCTTGGGAAGTAACTAGCACTACTTCCAATTCATCTGTAGGCAACGCCTCTCGATTAGCTGCACCTACTCGTTCTTGTAAATTGCTCAAACCGCGCCGATTGAATTGCCAAAGAATTTCCCCTTTTTTGCCTTGATTGGGCTGGAAAAAGACATAGATTATGGCAGGTTTTAATCCTGTAAATTCTTCAATTTGGCGCAACTTATTTTGTGCTTCTGGCAGAGAAAAAGTATAGGTATCGCTCAATCCCAAGTAGGCGGCAAATAAGCTAGTAGAATTTTCTTCTATTTTAGTAACGCTCTCTTCAGCTAAATGTTCTGGGTCGGTTTTAATTAACGGTATCTCTAATTCTTTAGGAACAGGATTGGGAGAAATTTGAACCTCTTGCCCAATTTTAGTCAAGTCGATACTAATAATCTTAATATTGCCTTCAGTATGGGTGAAGTAAAATGATTGTTGGGGAGCAACTGTATAATTGCCGCTAGTAATCGTTCCCGCTGTGCCATTAACAGTAGCATCGCCGACGATAAAGGGGATTAAACCATTACCGCCGTGACGAATGGTAATTGCCCCACCAGTTGTTCTGCCAGTGCTGGAAATGCTAGCATTGATATTATTGCGATCGCGAAATGTCCCTGTTGCCTGAAAAAATTGCCCAGTGGTAATATCTACAGTGCCGCCGCTGCCGCTACCAAAACTTTGGGCATTAATCACGTTAGTAGCAATATTACCAGGCGCGGATAGAGCGATCGCGCCGCCATTGCCCCCGCGAGAGAAAATATTCAAATTTCCCGCAATAGTATTAATTGCCCCTTGGCTAGTTAGAGAAATAGTCCCGGCATTGCCATTACCATTATTAGCTGCCCAAAGATTGCTAAGAGCAGTAATATTGCCCCCAGCTTGGACTAAAACTGTCCCAGCATTACCATTACCTGAAGTGCTGCGAGCCGAGGCATCCAAACTGTTAGTAGTAACATTACCAGAACTAGCAGTAATCTTGATAGTCCCCCCATTACCAACATTATTCCCAAAGTCAGTTAAAGCGGCTAAAACTCCAGTATTAATATTGCCTTGGGTACTATCAATGGTAATATTGCCAGCATTACCAGAACTACTAGAAATAGCTAAGATGTTGCTAGTAGTAATATTCCCAAGGGCAGATAAAGCGATCGCGCCACCATTTCCGGCCGCTGTTGTATCTAAAAGTCCCCCACTGGTATTGATACTGCCGCTAGTGCTGGTCAGATTAATTGCCCTACCGCTATTAGTAATATTGCTAGTAGTAATATTTTGATTGGCTGTTAAATTAATCGTAGCATTATCAGTACCAGTTAAAGTAAACCCGGTAGTATTGATGGAACCGAAATCGATAGGCGATCGCAGAGTTACCGGATCTTGAAAAGTAGTATTCCCCGCCAAACTAATTGTGCCGCTACTATCAGTTCGACCAATGAAGATTTGGGAGAAGCCATTTTGAATCGCATTTAATTTGCTGGTATCCAAATTCAAACTTGCATCGGTGACAGTGCCACCTACAGTAATTCCCAAGCTTGGAGTTATTGGTTGGATCTGAAGCATTCCAGATCCCTTAATTTGTGTAGTTCCAGTAATATACAATTCGTTGCTTTCCAGAGTTACCGTACCGCTACCCGCAGCAGTTGGATTAATCAAAGTGTCGTATAAATTGATGCCCTGATTGCTATTAACAGCGGTTCCAGTAAAAGTAATATTTCCAGAAGTCGATTGGACAACGCTGTTACTCCTTAACTCAATTCCCGGAGTATTAGTACCAGTAGCAATATTTTTACCAATAATTTGAATATTACCGCTAGCAGAACTGATTGTAGAACTGCTATTAGTAAAAGTCCCGCTAGCACTTGAACCACCACCGCTAGTACCATCAAGAGTAATATTTCCGGTTCCGGTTGCCGTAACTAAGGTACTGTTGGTGAGAGTAATCCCATCATTATTATTCCCAGATGTAGCATTACTGCGACCAGTTAAAGTTATATTTCCCGTTCCAGTTGTTTGTACTTTACCCCCAGTACCGCCAGCACCAAAAATAATGCCAGAATTGCCATTTCCAGTCCCTTGACCAGTACCTACCAGATTGATATTACCATCCTGAGAACTAATTAGGGAACTCGCCCCCAAAACGTGAATGCCGTAGTTATTGCTTGTCCCGCTACTGCTACCAGTACCATTAAGATTAATTGTGCCAGTAGTAGATTGGACAGTGCTATTAAAAAAATAAATGCCAGATCCTCCTGTGCCTGTGAAGTTAATATTGCCATTCCCGGCATTAACAGTGCTGTTGCTAATATTCACGCCGTGAGTAGCAGCAGAAGTAGTCCTACCAATTCCGGTAATATTTCCCCCGCCTGTATTAATTGTGGCGCTGGTAATGTTGAGAGTGCCGACACCGCTATTATCTGAATCAGCATTGAATACTAGATTGAGCGTATCTCCAGTTCCGCCGCTAATATTGGCATTAAGATTAATGTTATTATGAGCATTCAGCGTCAGAGTTCTGCCCGTACCGATGCCGCTAAAATCTAGACCGACAGTAAGATTAATATCCCCAACTTCGGAATTTGTCCCGGCGGTAGCAGTAGAAATAGTCACATCTCCAGACAGCAAAGCGGCTCGAATTAGGTTAACTCCCAGTTGGGCGGTATCGTTGGTAGTAGTAAAGGGATTGCTAGTGATGTTGGTAGATCCACTTGCTACAATGTCAATATTGTTGGGGTCAATTAACCAAGTTCCGCCTGTGCCTGCGGGAGCAGAAATATCTGGAGTGGTGGTAATATCTAAAAATTTCTGGCTGCTAGTTTCGACAAAGCCGCCGTTACCAGAATTAGAAATGGCAGCGGCACTAATTTTGCCATAAATGCGGGTGGCAAGATCTGACCAAATCATTATTCGTCCGCCATTGCCAGAGGCCATCGCATCCGCTTTAATTACCGTATCTGGACTAATAAAAGTAACAGCCGCATTGGGTACTGTTCCCAAACCTTGATAATCGCCACCCATCAAGATTGTACCGCCGCCGTTAGTGCCGCTAGCATTAATTTGAGATGCGATCGCGCCAACTTTGTGACCCAAAATATTGATTATACCGCCCGTATTCCCAGAAACATCAATATTGCCAGAAACAATTGTCGTTCCCGTCTCCGTCGGTATATTTATTCCCGAACCTGTTAAACTTACCGTACCATCGGGATTCACCGTCAATCTCGTAGCGTTGCCCACATTTCCCCCGGCAAGTAATTGGGGTAAAGATAGGGGGGCAATCAATTGTCCATGACTATTAATATCCTGTTGAATTTGGGTAGGGAATTCCAGACTCAACAAACTACCTTGAGGAGTCACCCTGACTAATTTTTCCCCCGGCACAGCCGCAATCGTAATTTGACCGCTAGGGGTAGATATTGTCCCCGTATTGATAACTATCCCACCTAACAAAGTGATCCTTTGTCCCGGCGCTACCGTTAAATTACCTGCATTAATAATTGCGCCAGATTGATTGGTCGCAAAAGCAAAAGCATTAGGATTCCCAACTAAATTAGCATAATTATTATTGCCTATGGCCTGAAACCAATCATTGCCAATCCCAATCCCATTCGCAGTTGTGGCGGTAAAGGAAGCTGGCACATTTAAACTAGCATTCTGCCCAAAAATAATTCCGGCAGGGTTGAGCAGAAATAGGTTAGAATTTCCCCCACTTACTTGAATTAACCCATTAATTAAGGAAGGCTCGCCGCCCACTACTCGCCCCAGGATATTCTGAATATTGGGATTGCTGAGAAAGTTAGCAATTTGTTCCTGGCTGAGATTAAATTGTTCAAAACTGTGAAAGAGATTAGCTCCCGCTTGAGTACCGCCACCAATATCAAATTGATGGGGATTGCTGCTGTCAGGAATAACCGTTGTCCCCGTACCATCACCAGCGGGAGTAATGGGTTGAGCTTGGACAGGAATTGCCAAAGTGACGGCTAGGACTACAGGTACAAATTTTGAATTCAAAATGCCAAATGCCAAATTAACAATGAAATTGTCTTTAATTTGGATCGACGGATATCCGTTTGTCTTTAATTTTGAATTTTGAATTTTGAACTTTGAATTGGAGCGAAGCGACTTGGCTATTTTGTCCATAAAAGCCTCTTTTGGCGAGAAAATAGCACTATGAGAATTACTTACCTAGGACTTATCCAACTAAATGTTAACCAGCAAAGAATAAGTGCTTCTGTCCACTCAACTACGGCTCCGTAACTATCTCCAGTATGACCGCCTAATTGCCGATTAAACCAAGCTCCGACCATCAAAGCGATCGCTCCTCCCATTGCCCCGACTAATCCTAAAATTTCCCGGTGTAGTAAAATCGGAATGCCACTGAACGCAAGTAATAATAAGCCGCCAAATAGCGAATCTGGTAAAGGTTGTAAATGAACTTTGTGAAAAGCACCTTTGCCTGTAGGTTTAAGATAGGGATAAAGGGCGATCGCCATTACTTGTCCCCAACGTCCCCAACCTGCCGCTACCATTAGTATCCACCAGCGATGATTTGATAAATCGCTCAGAGCAGCGGTTTTTAAAAACAATAAAACTATTCCTGCCATTGCCCCAAATGCCCCAGTAGCGCTGTCTGCCATCACTTGCAGTCGGCGCTCTGGATTTTGGACTGCCAACCCGTCGGCAGTATCCATCACTCCATCCAAATGCAATCCTCCTGTAATGGCAATCCA
Organism: uncultured cyanobacterium; assembly: GCA_936920195.1. Lineage (GTDB taxonomy): Bacteria > Cyanobacteriota > Cyanobacteriia > Cyanobacteriales > FACHB-T130 > CAKZHE01. Next base: position 35,424 of record CAKZHE010000243.1, read on the forward strand.
TCCCCCCACCACCACCGCCGAACGGGTGAGAATTGGCATTCCCAAGAATTGCAAGCCCCCATCTAACAATCCCAATAACCCCCCAACCAGTAATCCTACCAAGGGAGCATAAACAGCGACTCTTTCAAACTCTAACGACCATTGGGCAGGCACTGGTAAGCAAGTATAAAAGGCGATCGCTGCCATAAATTGTCGCCAATGTAAAAGTTTCATAAAGCTTTAGGAAACCAAATTCAGTAAATTATCGTAGAAACCGATCGGAAATCTTGGGCTAATATAGTGTCGTGGTGGCTCAGATTCAGATCCAATTGCTATCAGTAGTGTATCTGAGCCATCTAAGCTAGCTATTCTTCTTACTCCATCTCAATGAAGGGTCAGACCCTACTTTTGCCTTAGCCTAGTGCATGGCAAGATCGGCCTCATTTGCACCAACCGCTGTTTTTCCATGAGTCACGACCAATCCCCCACCCGGCTCCCCGCCCCATGCATCATTGATGCTGGCATTGTTCTCAACAAGCAAGATATCAAACGACTGTTGACCGATTTAGGCCGCGTTCGCTACATCCATACCCTCGATGGTAAACTTCAAAGTCAAGGCGAAGGCTGCATCCTAGAAGTGTTTGCTGACGCTCAACGGTCTACTTTGATTGCCAACCATGCCCTATATCTCAACGTCCAGAGTTTTGATTATCTCCAACTCCAGCCGTCAGCAGAGGCTGAAACCTATTTTGATTTAATTCAAGATCGTCGCCAATTGCGTTTAATTCCCCTTTCCAATCCTTTGCAAGAGCAATCTCATCGAACAATGAATGTGGAGGCACTAGAGGCGATGGTCACGCAGGTACTATCAGCAAAGTGGGATGTGCAAATGGATGACGACAGCGATAATTTCTAAACCAGTTGCCGGAGCAACTAAGGATGGGTAAGTAGTTCGGCGAGATGTTTATGGCTATCCCAGAAAATCGCCACAAAAAATCTCGGTTACGATCCCATTTTCAATGGAAATACTAAAAAAAACTGGAGATTCACTATCAACCTGAACTTGATAATTAAAATTATTATCATGGCTTTCTTCCGTATTTCCGTAAGTGGCAATTACTTTTTCCAGAGAATCTCCTACCTTAATCCCATCGACAGTGGCATATTCCGGACTGGTAGATTCTATTTGATAAACATAAAATCCGCCTTTACTGGAATTTTCTAGTAAGTCAATATTCAGTCCTGGATATCTCAAAGTACGGCTATAATCTCCGGCAATTGGTAGATACCAATCTTTTTCTTGTTTAATCGGTTTGCCTAAAATTTTTCTAACTTCTGCTTCCTCCATAGAAAGGGTTATGCCACCAACGCTGACACGATGGTAAGGGATGCCTTTCTGTGGGCTATTCTGAGCAATTTGATGATTAGTTGTTTGATGGCTGGAGAGAGCAGTAACAGGTAATGGTTGTAATGGGGCGAAATAAAATAGCGGTACAGCTACCAGTAAAAGTTGCTGAAATCGTTTTTCGTAATATTTAGTCATAAAAAAATCTGGGATGTTTGGAAACTCAGAAATCGTAGGTTGGGTTGGAACGACAGTGGAAACCCAACATTTATAGAATGTCTCTATATTCAAACCCAATAAATTAAGTTAAAGGCATTAGCAGGGACAATTTATCAATTGTCCCTAGCCCCAATCCGGAGGGCTGAAGCTAGGCTGTTGATTTTGCGAGTTTTTTAGCAATTTTATTCATGCAATAACTGTGTCTGATATTTACTGACTGGTTGACTGGTTCCCAGGCTCTGCCTGGGAACCGATATCCAGAGGCTCTGCCTCGCTTGGCGCTCATACGAGGCAGAGCC
>CAKZHE010000244.1 GCA_936920195.1 uncultured cyanobacterium
TGAGAGGCTCTGCCTCGGATGACAAAGCGAGGCAGAGCCTCGCGATTCGGTTCCCAGGCAGAGCCTAGGAACCAGTTTAAACCAGTTTAAATTGCACAGCTTTCCCAGATCAAATTTAACGCTAATTAGGCCGGAGATTCCTGTAAAAGCGCATCCAACCTACCCTCGGCATCCAAGTCGTGAATATCATCGCAGCCGCCAATATGTCGATCGTTGATAAAAATTTGTGGTAAACTGCGCCTGCCCTTTGCCCGTTGGCTCATTTGGGTGCGAGCCTCTTCGTCCCCATCAACGCTATATTCCGTAAAATCAATCCCTTTTTGCTTCAATAAATGCTTGGCTCGAATGCAGAAGGGGCAAGTTCTCCAAGTATAAATCTCAACTTTCGCTGCCATTGCTTCCTCCAGTATTCAACACGACTTGCTTAATTGTACTATGGGATATGAGCATTGACAGATTTGGGCGCACAACTAGAAGATTGAAATGGCCTATAGTGAATTTACCCTCAAAAAAGTCAAATCTGAATTTAATTTGCCAATCATTGAGAATTTATTCTCAGGAATTGATTTCAATGTCGATAAAAACTTGGGTTTAACTGGGTTTTGTGACTATATTTTCAGTGCCTCATCAGAACAACTTTATTTAGAAACGCCAGTAATTACGATTGTTGAAGCTAAAAATGAAAACATTGTTTCAGGTCTAGGTCAATGTATTGCGGAAATGTATGCCGCTCATCTTTACAATCAGCAAGAAAATTTGACTTTGCCTTGTATTTATGGGGCGGTAACTACGGGGGATGAATGGAAGTTTCTCAAATTAGTTGAACGGACAGCATATATTGACCGAGATTCCTATTATATTAGCAACATCGAGCAAATTCTGGGCATTCTTTGCCAAATGGCACAACCTCAAACTTGAGATAATTTAACCCCAGTTCGCAAAATTTGTCCAGCTAGAATTGCTGCCCCAAAACCATTATCAATATTCACCACTCCTACTCCTGCGGCACAGGAATTCAGCATAGTTAATAATGCCGCCAAACCGCCAAAACTTGCCCCATAACCGATGCTAGTGGGAACAGCAATCACTGGACAATCCGCTAACCCTGCCACTACGCTAGGTAAAGCACCTTCCATTCCCGCTACTACAATTAAAACATTAGCTTGAGCGATCGCCCAACGATTATCCAGCAGGCGATGGATACCCGCTACACCGACATCCCACAGCCGCAAAACGTTAAAACCGCAAAGTTCGGCAGTCACAGCGGCTTCCTCGGCAACTGGTAAATCTGCCGTGCCAGCGGAGAGAATACTAATAGTACCAGGATAGCTTGGGGTTTCGGAAGAGCGATCGCCTTTGGCGCTGGGCTTTGCCCAATCGCCTTTGGCGGTGGTTAAGGTACAAATTCTCGCCGCCGGATAGTAATAAACTTCTGGAATTTGGGCAACCAGTTGAGCATATACATTCGGCTCAATTCGAGTTGCCATCACGACTGGATGGCTAGCTCGCATAGCTGCCATAATTTGGACAATTTGCTCGGGAGTTTTGCCCAAACCCCAAATCACCTCTGGAAATCCGGTTCTTAACGTGCGGTGATGATCGATTTTAGCAAATTCACCCACTGGTTCAAAGGCGAAATGTTTCAGTTTATTTAAAGCCGCATCGGGAGTAATTGCCCCCGCTGCCACCGATTCGAGTAAAGATTGTAAAGCTTCAGGTTGAGTCATTTTAGAAAGGGAACAGGGAACAGGGAACAGGGAACAGGGAGGAGAGGGAATAGGGAATAGGGAATAGGGAATAGGGAATAGGGAATAGGGAATAGGGAATAGGGAATAGGGAATAGGAAGGAGAGGGAGGAGAGGGAGGAGAGGGAGGAGAGGGAATTAGGATTTAATAAACCTCTTCAAATATTCAAAATCACCTTTTATTGCTGTTCCCATCTCTACAGCCTTAAACACTGCTTGAGCATTAGCAGCAATTTCATTCCGACGACTATCAATCCGTCGTTTGCGGATTAATTCAAATAAATAATCTTGCTCTTCAATTGACAAACTTTCAACCTGTTCAATAATTTCTTGAAAAATCATTATAAAAACTCCTTGGGGGATTGATGGGGCAACCACGGGGGGATTGCCCCTACTATTCTACCAACTTTAGTTCGTGAATATTCCAGAATGCTCCCCCTAGAGCAGAATACTTGATTCCTTGGATGCGATCGCGTACTGCCGTCATCGAAAAAGGATTCACTAGGTAAATCAAAGGCAAACTTTCTTGAGTAATCCTTTGAGTTTCGGCATAAATCGCCTTCCGCTTGGTTTCATCCAACTCTCCCGCTCCTTGCACATACAGACGCGCTATTTCTTTTTCCCAATCAGCAAATTTCTGCCCAGTTAGCTGTGGCTGTCCTTTTTGGGGCTTCTGATTAAAGCTGTGCAATCCCCCCTCCAAAGACCAAACATTTGCCCCATCATTGGGTTCCACACCGCCAGTAAATCCCAATAAATAGCATTCCCAATCGAGGGTATTACTGATTTTATCTACCAAAACTCCAAAAGCAATTGGGTTAAAGTCTACTTGAATGCCAATTTTGCTTAAATCCTGTTTAATTTGGGAACCCATTGCTTCCCGAATTTTATTTCCAGAATTGGTAATCAAAGTAAATCGGACTCGATTGCCTTCTGAGTCCAGTAGCTCTTGTTGCTCATTATACTTGAACCCAATAGATAATAGCAATTCCTTGGCTTTGTCTAAGTTATATTCATAAACTTTCAATCCAGCTTCAGGCGAAAAATAGTAGGGGCTTTGAACGGAAATCGGCGAATTTTGGAGTTCTCCCAGTCCTCGATAAATATTATTAATCATCCGTTGGCGGTCGATGGCATAGGCAATAGCCTGTCTAAATTTCACCTGATTAAACCACTTGGATTTCATCGGTTCAACTAGGGGAATGCCGTTGCGTCGTCCTTGATTGAGATTGAAAGCAATAAAGGTTGTCCCGGAGGCGGGACCGCCATTATAAATTGTGTATTTTCCTCGCTTTTCTCCCTTTTTTAGTAAGGAAAAATAGTCGGGAGAAACGCCCACTGAATCCAATCCACCAGAGCGAAATTGTAGTAGAGAAGTATCGGTATTCTCCACAATTTGCCAAATCACTTTTTCAATATAAGGTTGCTGTTGGTCTTGTTTGTCTTTGCGCCAATAATAGGGATTGCGGCGAAAGGCTACTCGTTCGCTAGTGGCATAACTTTCTAGTTGATAAGCCCCATTAAATACTATTTCTTTGGGGGGAGTATTAATTCCCCAAGTGGTGAGAAATTTGGGTTTGCCTGTTTGATCTTTCGTGGTGATAGTTTCCCGCAAAACGTGAGCGGGCAAAATTCCGATCCCAGTCGATCTTAAAAAAGGTGCAAATGGTTCAGTAACAGTAAACTCTACATGACGAGCGTCAATTTTTTTGATTGTCGGTAGGGCGCGATTTTTACCAATCCGTAGGACATCCCTAACGTCAGTGGGAATCTCTTCGTTCAGATAAACTTCGTTGTACGAAAAAACTACATCATCGGCAGTTAAAGGTTCGCCATCAGACCATTTTAAATCTGGTCTTAAGGTAAAAACAATCCGTTTTTTATCTGGAGAAATTTCCCAAGATTCAGCCAATTCTGGTTCAATTTCCCCAGTTAAACCATTTTCAGTAATTAGTCCGCTGTAGGTCAAGCCAAAAATATTCGGCGACTCTTGATTGAGGGCTAAATTAAAGGTTTTGGGATCGCTGAGGACGCTGAAAACCACTTGAGATGGGGCGGTTTTCGTTTCTCCTGGACTGCAACTGCTGAGGGCGATCGCTACCACTAAACTCAACATTACCACTAACCAGCGTCGCCAGTTTTTAGAAACCAAGTAAAGATTTTTCATAGGTCTGGGAATATGACAAAATCAATAAAGCGATCGCTACTTTCAATTTTAAGACCCTGCGATCGCGTTCTTAGATTTTTTCTGAGGATTCTCGCTATGCCATTATACGATTATTTCTGTCCCAGCAATAACCAAAAAATTGAAGTGATGCACAGCATTAACCAAAAAATCACTACCTGGGGAGAGTTGTGCCAATTAGCCAAGTGCGATCGCGGTGACACGCCCGAAGATGCTCCCGTACAGCGTATGATTAGCGTACCTCGGTTAATGGTTCCTACATCCGATAGCGATTACAAAAGCCTAGGTATGACGAAATTAGTCAAGCGCGATCGTGGTGTCTATGAAAATGTTACTGCCAAGGACGGAGAAAGCAGAATAGTGGGCGCACAGGATTAATGGACACATAAATACCGCGAGCAGCTTGGTACTAGGCTGTTGACTTTGTGCCGTTTTAGGAGCTTTTTGCTCATGCAGTTTGCGATCTGTTTACTCGTTCCCAGGCTCTGCCTGGGAATGCCCATTGAGAGGCTCTGCCTCGCTTTGTCATCCGCGAGGCAGAGCCTCTGGAATCGCTTCCCAGGCAGAGCCTGGGAACCAGTTCAAACCAGTTCAATGGTAGTGAGAATATCGAACACAGTTATTGCATGAATAAAACCGCTCAAAAACTCGCAAAGTCAACAGCCTAGGCAGAGCCTCTCGATTTTGCCTTATTTGCTGCCCATTTGAGCCGCAACTTCTTCGGCAAAATTGCTTTCTTTCTTTTCAATCCCTTCGCCCAGAATAAACCGGACAAAGCGACGGACTTGGATGTTTTCGCCCAAAGTCGCAATATTCTTTTTGATCAACTCATCCACCGTGATACTTTGATCCTTAATGAATGGTTGATCGACCAAAGTTAATTCCTTCAGACGCTTTTCAATTCGCCCCTGAACGATTTTCTCCTTGATGTTGTCTGGCTTTTTGGCTAAGTCATCCCGCCCAAGTTCCAGATCTTTTTCCTTCTGCACCAACTCAGCCGGAATATCATCAATCTTGATATATTCCACATTGGGGCAAGCCGCAATCTGCATAGCAATGTCTCGCACCAAAGCCTTAAAAGCCTCATTGCGAGCCACAAAATCCGTTTGGCAGTTAACTTCCACCAAAACCCCAATTCGCCCGCCAGTGTGGATATAGCTATCAACTAGCCCTTCCGATACTGGACGTTCGCCAATGCTATCGGCGCGAGCTAAACCCTTTTGACGCAACCATTCAATGGCCTTTTCGGTGTCGCCTTCGGTGGCTTTCAGGGCTTTTTTACAGTCCATCATGCCCACACCAGTTTTTTTCCGCAGTTCATTAACAGCCTGTGCTGATATTTCCGCCATTTGCCTCAATTCCTACTTGATGTACATTTTGCCAACTTGCTTAGGCATCGCTTTCTTCTTCTTCGTCTGGAATATCTAACTCGCCTTCTTCATATTCCAGATCTTCCTCACCACCATCGTAATCTTCATATTCATCTTCGACTTCTAGTTGACCATGACGACCTTCATAAATAGCGTCTGCCAACTTGCCGATAATCAGCTTAATGGAGCGAATGGCATCGTCATTAGCTGGAATAGGAATATCAACGACATCAGGATCGCAGTTAGTATCTAAGAGCGACACAATGGGAATTCCCAGTTTTTGGCATTCTTGCACCGCATTATATTCCCGCCGCTGGTCAACAATTACCACGATATCGGGAACTTTCCGCATTAATTTGATGCCGCCCAGGTATTTCTGGAGTTTGGTCATTTCCCGGCGCAAAACCGATGCTTCTTTTTTGGGGCGCAAGTCCAGATTACCAGTTTCTTCGAGCCGCTCTAATTCTTTTAGGCGTTCAACTCGCGTTTTAATCGTTGTCCAGTTGGTGAGCATTCCCCCCAGCCAGCGCTGGTTAACGAAGTAGGAACCGCAGCGCAGGGCTTCTTGGGCAACAATCCCCGCCGCTTGGCGCTTAGTGCCGATGAACAAGAATTTTTTACCCTGTTCGGCAGATGTCCGCATATAGCTGTAGGCATCTTCCATCAACTGAGCCGTTTGCACCAAGTCGATAATATGAACGCCATTGCGAGAAGTATAGATGTATTCAGACATCTTGGGATTCCACCGTCTGGTCTGATGACCAAAGTGAACTCCGGCTTCCATCATTTGAGCCAACGAAACAACTGGCATATTCTTTTTGAACTCCTGATTCGGGTTAATCCTCCATCCAGGTGTATTTCTCTAGGGAAACACCCGAAAGCCCGGATGTGCGAATTTATACAGCTTTACTAGGATAGCACAGTCGTGGAGGGGAGGTGGGGTGATGGGGGAGAAATGATTAGATTTCAGAGGTATTTTTCATTTGGTTACAAAGTTGAGATAATTTGTAGAAAAACAGGTAAAATAGCAATATTTTTGGTTCAGAATTTGTTTAGAGGTAGGTAAGCTAAAATTGATGAAAACTGACACGATCTTTTATGAAATATTTAAAGAGTTTCCCAACATCTTTTTTGAATTAATTGGACAACCAGAGATCGATCCGAATACCTACCAATTTCAAGCACCAGAAATTAAACAGTTGGCTTTTAGGCTGGATGGGTTATTTTGCCCCCGGGCAGAATTTCCTGACCAACCGCTTTATTTTGTGGAAATTCAATTCTACAACGATCCGAGATTTTACGAGCGGTTATTTACTAGCATCTTCCTCTATTTCAGCCAATATCAACCGCCTAATCCGGACTGGTATGCCTTTGAATTCAAAATTCAAAATTATCAATTCAAAATTAAAGACAATTTCATTTTGAATTTTGCATTTTGAATTTTGAATTGGAGCGAAGCGACTTGACGACCTCAGAAAAACCGGATTAGAATTTTCTTTAGGGGTAGGTATAATTAAGTTAATTGTGGAAAGGCGATCGCAAGCCCAAAAAATTGCCCCACAATTAGTTGTCCAAGCGCGACGAGAGTTAACAGATCCGATTCTCCAAGAGCAGGTTTTGATGCTCTAGGGCAAAGGAGTCCTCAAGCGAGAACAACTGCCACCCGAAAGCCAGAACGGAAATTCCGCACGCTGGGCAAATATCGATTGCGAATCGCCGAACGGCAAAACTTGGGATTGTGGAGCCACGAACCCCCCCGCAGCAACCGTTTAGCCTGTTCATTGTTAGTTAGCCATGCACTGCCATCAGTAGGTGCGCCATCATAACTTTCATGCCAGCGGTCAGCACACCATTCCCAAACATTGCCGTGCATATCGTACAACCCAAAAGCATTAGCTGAAAAACTGCCCACTTCTGTAGTTTGCTCTCGATAGAGTCCTGGGGAACCATGACCATAAGTTCCTTTATGCAGGACTCCGTTCATCTTCCTATTCATGCCACAGTAATTGGCTAAATCAGTGGAAATCGTTTCGCCAAAATGAAAGGGCGTAGTAGTCCCAGCACGACAGGCATATTCCCACTCTGCCTCGCTGGGTAGCCGATAGGTTTGCTCGGTTTTCTGGGACAGTCGCCCGCAAAATTCCATAGCTTCATACCAAGACACTTGCTCTACCGGGCGCTTGGCACCTCTAAAGTGGGATGGATGGGGATTGAGGTCAATATTGATTTTTGGTAAGTCGGCCACGGCTTGCCACTGAGCTTGGGTGACGGGAAACTTGCCCAGAAAAAAAGATTTAACTGTGACTGAATGCTGAGGACTTTCGTAGGTAAATCGCCCTAATTCTTTCTCTGGAGAACCCATCAAAAAAGTGCCTCCAGGAATGGCAACCATTTCCAGGATTACTCCATTCCCTAGATCTTCGGGGAAAAATTCCCCTCGTCCGCGACGGCGATTAATTTCACAGGCTATTTTCTGATTGAAATATCCTGGTTGTTGAATCGAGAGAGTTGCTACTTCAAAATCAAACGGCAGAATCAGGGAAAGCGGAGAGGGTGTAGGAGTCTGCCATTGCTTGACTGATTCCCTTGGCTTGAAAGAGCGCTCATAATCGGCCTTGGGGGGAGCAATCAGTCGCGTGGTCACAGCACTAATCACTCGCGTGGCAATGGTGGCGACATCCTCATCCCGCAAGGCAAGATGTTGCTGATATTCTTTCAGGTCAGCTTCAGCGACTGGGCTAAACGGATACTCAATGTCTACTGCTTCTATCAATGCTTGCTCGTACTCTTGCAGCTTGCGCTGATACTCTCGATAAGGTTGCAATACCTCGTCTTCAATTATCTGGGCTTCAGCGGGAGAGATGCCCCACTCAATGCGTTTTGAGCTTAGTAATCGGCGCGCAATGACCGAAAACTTACCTTGAGACTGTTTGGCACGACTTTCTAATTCTTTGCGATACTTCAGTCTGGGGTCATCTTTGGGAGACTTGGCAATCCGAATTCTGTAACCCTCTGCCACGGGGTAAAATCTAGGGGTCATGGCGGGAGCTGCTTCCTGGACTTTAATCCGGGCATACTCGTGGAGTTCATCTACAGAAATCCAACCATCTCCATCTAAATCGGCGGCTCCGTTGGTAATGCCCTGAACTAGATAGTGGGTGTAGATGGAGAGTTCCGAGCCTTCTTGCTCAAAAGAATATTGGGTAGAAGATGTGAGGATGGCTCTTCCCTTGCCCCCTAGATGTTCTTGCAGGTTGACGATCCCATCATCTTTGACGATCATACCTTGGGCGATCGCGCCACTAAAACAACAGTCTAGAATCACTACCTGTCGCTGGGATTTGCTCTCGTTAATGCTTTCATGCAGAACGCCTACGGCTACTGCTGTGGGTTTGACTAACTTTCCATTCTCTTTGCGAGTGGCGCGGGTAGAGAGGTAGAGGTTGCCTCGGTCATCTTTTACTCCGTGACCAGAAAAGTAAAACAACAACAAGTCCTCTTTCTGGCGGTTAGCAAACAGGTTGTAGATGGCATCTTCGATGGCTTGCCGATGGGGATTTTTGAGCATGACAATATCAGTCTTAGCAAAACCGCCCATTTCTGGGTGGGCTAAAACTTGCTGCATGGCTTCCACATCCTTGACTGCCCCCGGTAGGGGGTTCAATCCCGGCTCATACTCGCTGACTCCAATCAGCAGTGCGACCTTTGCCATATCAACTTAACTAAGTGCTGTCAATTGCTCTACAAGTAGATTATTGCCTGATTTTACTCAATTGCAACACCTGTAGCGGCTGTCTTAAATGTCAAGGGATCGCTACAAAAATTATTTGATTGATTTAGACGCGCTATAGAGCGATCGCATTCCCCAAAAGATTAAATTGGGATCTGATATCATCTCAGCAGCTAGTTGGGGGGATTGGGATTGTAAGTAGTTGAGTAACTCAGGGCGATCGCCTCCAGTTAAGACAATCTTACTCTGGGGATATTCTTGTTGCCAAGTGGTAATAAAATCTTTGATGCCTGCTAAAACTGTGTAGATAATTCCACTTTGAATTGCTTCGGGCGTATTCGCTGCCCAACGATGGGGGATAGATAGGGGTAAATTAGTTGAGGGTAAAGCGGCAGTGCCTTGGTATAAAGATTTGAATTGCAGTCCTAAACCGGGAAGAATTGCGCCGCCAATGAGTTGTTGATGTTGATTGGCTCCAGTAAAAGTCATGGCAGTACCAGCATCAATGACTAATATAGGCCAACCCCAGTTTTCTCCGGCTCCCAATAAGGCTAAAGCTCGGTCAATGCCTAGGGTGGGATAGAGATTTTGGAGTGGTAAATCGGCTAAAGCAATTTTTTTTAACTTAGGATAATTATCCCACAGACTTGTTTGTTCGGGAATAACTGAAGCTAAATAAAGTTCTGGGATGAGGGGGAGATTTGGCAGAAAAGAATTAGGGGTAATTTGACCATTTTGCCATGTTTGAGTTAATTGGTGAATTGCTGATGGAGAGAGGCGATCGCTATCCCAACTTTCTTGTAATTCTGTCCCTTGAAACCAAGCCCAATGCCAGCGAGAATTCCCAATTGATAGGGCAATCCAAACCTCTGGTAGAGAATCTTTCATTCATTTATCTTGTATAAATAATGGAACATCATAAAGTTTAAATACTTGATCTACCGTAATGATTGTTAAACCCTCTACTAAAGCCTGAGAAATTAACATTCGATCAAAAGGATCTTTATGGTGCATTGGCAAATCAGCAACCCTGATGCCATGAATCAAGGTGATCGACAAAACCTCAAAACGACTAAAGTGCAAAGCCTCTTCTAAATTGCTAGGGGCGATTAACTTACCTAAAGACAGAAAACCCATTATTCATCACCATAAAAAGCAGCAATTACTTCTTCTGAAGTCCGATCAAAATCATCAGCAATCTTAACTTGACCTTGCCAAAAGCCTGCAATTCTTGGCTTTTTAACAGTTTCAGATGCTTCTGGCTCTAAATCTTCTTTTGTCATAGTGTCATCAAAGATGGAGATGCCGTAAGAAGCCATCAAGTCAAAAATTTCTACCCGTGGAATACCTAGCAATTCTGCTGCTCGTTCGGTGCTAATCCTATCATGTCTTAGTAAAGTCATTACATAGGCTTCTTTAGCTTTGCTTTCGGCTTCTAGTTTAATGGTTTCTGGGATGTTGGCGATCGCTACTGTAAATCTGACTTCGGTTTCCAGTTGTGTAGTTGGCATGATTTTCCACTTATCCTCTCATGGCTAGGTTTGCTGCAAAACATTGTGAATCAGTTCTGCTGCTAGTTCTAGCTTATCGCGGTGAGTGAGAGCTTCCATCCCAAATGCGGCAAGGGGACTCCCGTTATACCCGATAGGGTTAGCGTCCGGGGAATTGCCGCCAACAGACAAATTGAGCGATAGGGAATCCTTATTTTGAAAGCGCATAGTCATAACCGTCAGCCTGATGGATTGTTTTCAAATACTTGGGATGAACATCAAACTTCGACGATGGTAATTGCAGGACAAAACTGGGACGATGCCTAATCGCGATTCGCCCCACATAGTTCCCGGCAAATTTCCCAGAAGGGATATTCGCTTTCACGATATCGCCAGTCTGAAAACCTTGGAAAGACTTAGCTGATGGGGCATGAGACTTGGAAAAGCCGTACTTATTTGGGCGAGTTCGCTGGCGAATTCCATGACCTTTGGCAGTCACAAAGAGGGGCGTTACTCCTCTAATTAGTAACCGCTCAGGAGTTGATTTGCCAACATTTGCCGCATCAGCCCAGTGGGATTTTTCAATTCCTCTGGTTTGGCGGTTAAATTTAGTCAATCCTCCACTCCCTACCTCTACGGGTAGTCCAGTGGCTTGCAATCGTCTAAATAATTCCCAACGAGTTGCGTTGACAGCAGCGGCATCCTTCAATGGGCGTTTAGCTTGCGCCAGAATTCTTTTCAAAATTTCTGGCTTTTTAGCTAAAAACTCCTTGATATCCTGAGTACCTTTCTTCAGATTGCAGGGTTCACAGGCTAGGCAAAGGTTAGAAATTCGGTTGGTTCCACCTTTAGCCTTGGGATGAATATGCTCAACTTGTAGTGGGACGTTTTCAACGCCACAATAAGCACATTTTCTTTCCCACTTCTGGAGTAGATACTCCCGAACTTCATACCCGTGCAGTTCCCCCTGTTGGTACTCAACCCCAGAAATCTCCGGGTTTTCTATTTGCTGTAAATCAAAACGCACCAACTCTTGAGAAATTGCCGTAACTGGACACAACTTTCTAATTCGTCTAACCCAAGTTTCAATGTTGGCAATGCGACTCTCCAGACTTGGTGGTAGCCATCCGTTTTTGCGAGTTCTATTTAGAAAGCGAGGTTGGCGGTAACGGGTTTTGCGGTTACGCCTACCCCGTCTCAATGCTCTACGGGAATCAAGAGCATTTTTGATTTGTTGCCCTCGGTGAGAAACTTCTAAGGCAGTTGTCACCCGTCCAGTTTCCTCTTGAACTACTGCGATTCCAGTTGTTTTGCTTCCTGGATCAATTTTGATTCGATGGGGATGAGTTACAGATTCTTCAAGCGTTCTGTCCTGTAAAACAATGGTGAATGGATAGCGCTTAAATACCCTAGCTCTCCCTTTATTTAATAATTCTCTTGCTCTTGCTGGATGGCAAGGGTCAAGAGGCTGCAAGTTTTTATCTAAAACGAAAACACGCATTACTGCATCTCTCAATAAATTGGTAAGGTTGGCCTCGACAATGTTATTCAGCCTTGTTATGTACAACTCACTGGCTTAACTCGCTACACCTGTTTAAAGCTGTACGAAAGAGCTACAAACTGGCAAGCATTTGTAGGTTTCGTGAACTGAATAACGTAGTTCTCAGAGAACTTAGTCTGGTCAAGTTAGAGCGCTCGATCAAGCTCCCGTCATACCCGTTAGGGTTGACGGCGAGTTCTTGACATCAACGGTGACTACAGAGCGTCGCGGTGCAGGTGTGGCTGAGGGTGCAGCCGACAACTCAAAGGTTTCATAAAAATAATCGATTGGCTTGCCATACACAGAAGCAAATGCAGGTAGCTCCCTCTCTGCGTCTACTTTGCGCTTCCCGTGTTCGATACAAGACAGAGCTTGCTGGCTCATGGTTACGTTATAGCGAATCTCTAGCCTTTCAATCACCTGCTCTTGAGTTAAACCCAGTGACTCGCGGATAGCCTTGAGACGCTTACCAAGGGAAAACGCCATATCAGAAAATCGTGTAAATGATAGTAAATCCTATATTTTTCCTGAATTATGCTCTATGCTTGAAATATGTAAACTCACGATAATCGTGTAAGCAATCAGAAAACTATCTTTGGTGAAAGAGTAAAATCAGAACGAGAAATTGCGGTTTTGAAAGTTCAAGAATCTGTAGAAGAAAAGCTGAAGCAACTTAAAGATGCTTTTGACCAAGGATTCATTGATGAAGTGGCTTATCAGGCCAAGAAATTAGAAATTGAAAATCAGTCTAATGACACAAAGAAGAATACGGAACTGAATGAAAAACTACTCAAATTGAAAAATGCTCTTGATGCCGGGGTTTTAACTCAGACTGAATATGAGACGAAAAAAGCTGAGTTGATAGCCCAATCGTCACACGCTGAGTTAGATACTAAAACTTCTCAACTGAGAGCAGCTTTAGCATCTGGAATTTTAAGCCAGCAAGAGTTTGATGTTAAAATTGCAGAAATTCAGAAAGAAATCACCTTCTCTGAAAAACTAAAACAACTTGAAAATGCCAGAAATGCGGGCATCATCACGAATGAAGAGTTTGCGAAAAAGAAGGCGGATTTACTCTCATAGGAAATTAATATTTCGCCTGAGAATCATTTTCTAAGTGCTGGGCGATCGCTCTCCCATGCAAGCAAGTCAAAGAGCGATCGCCATTATTTACAATATTTGCACTGACTGAGTTGCAATTTCTGTCAAACTAGCAAGTTTTACATCATCAGGACTTACGCAGACCATGTACATATAGTGTTTTGTAGGGGCAATCCCCCCGTGGTTGCCCCTATTCCTAGAATAGTTGCGTAAGTCCTGATCATTTGTAAGCAATGTAGCGCTTAAAGATTTGGCGGTAGAAACAATTATGGCATCAGGAAGCCGCAATTTATAATTTTTCCGAAAAGCGATCGCTAGTTCTTTGATATTACTTTCCAGTCATAGTATAAAACAACATTCGTATCTAACATAATTAAAGGCTCTGTCAATTCCACTCATCCCTAACTTGTTGTTGATACTCCAAAGGATCTACCGTCAGGTTAATTACCCCGGCATATTTGCTAAGATTCACTTTTTCTTTTTCTTGTAATTCATAAGCCTCTAATAGTTCCTCAATTTTTTGCCAGTCTTGATAATCAATCAACACCGCAACTGGGCGCATTGATTCATCAGTAACGATCTGTTTTTTAAAATGTAGCATGACTGCCTACTTTAAGCTAAGTTATGTGCGATCGCTGTCCTGAAATTCCCCCAATCGCCGAAAAATTGGCTTTGAAATTGAGGCGCGATCGCTTTTACCCTAATGTTAGCACTCCTTGAATCATATTCGTCCGCAGGTTCCAGTTCCTTACACAGGGGTTGACGGTGCGTTACGCTGCGCTAACACACCCTACTGATAGAAGGTTCAGAAATGGCTAATTCAGAGCGAAGAAAGTCAATGAATTGTCTGGCAGTACGCCCAGAACGTCCATTATGACGAGTTGCCCATTGTAGGGCGCGATATTCTAAATCTTCTGGGGTTAAATTAATCTTGGCTTGGGCAGCTAAATGATGGATAATTTCGAGATAGGTGGTTTGATCGGCAGGCTCGAAAGTTAAACTTAAACCAAAGCGATCGCTAAAGGATAATTTTTCTTGAACAGTATCCCAAACTTGGATTTCATCGGCATCTCTAGGGCGGGGGCGATCGCCAAAAAATTCTCGAATTAAATGACGGCGATTGGAAGTGGCGTAAACAACTAAATTTTGGGGTCTAGCGGTGATATTCCCTTCTAAAACTACTTTCAAAGCTTTAAAGGCTTCATCATCTTCTTCAAAAGAGAGATCGTCCACAAATAGAATAAACTTTTGGGGAACGGGGCGCAACTGGTCGGCGATCGCAGGCAAATCAGCTAAATCGGACTTTGCCACTTCAATTAACCGCAACTGACTTTCCCGATAGTGATTTAATAGGGCTTTAACTAAGGAAGATTTGCCTGCTCCCCGACTGCCATAAAGTAAAACGTGCAAAGCCGGATAACCCGCCAAGAGGAAATCGGTGTTTTGCAACAAAACCGCTTTCTGAGACTCGCAACCAACTAACTCGCTTAACTGGATGGGATCGGGATGGTGAATGCCCACTAATTTACCAGATTGCCAGCGAAAAGCGCGATCGCCCGCAAATATTCCCACTCCATGTTGGCGATAATGAGCCGCTAGGGTTGCCAAACTGGTAAATATTGGCGGAGTATCCGCAATTTTCCCAGAATTCCAAGCTACCGGGGGAGCAGAGAGTTGGGCGGCAATTTGCACCCATTTGGCAATTTGTTCGCCGCTGAATTGATAAAGGCTGTGCAGTACCATCAAATCTTGTTGGGCAGCCGCGACTAGGGGCGCAGGTAAGTCAGTTAATGGCACTTGCTGCGCCTGTTGGCTGAAGGGGTTGGCATCTGCTAATATTTGTGCAACTAAATATTCTTGCCAGCTTTGTCCTCTAGCGGCGAGGGCTTGAAACCAGCGCCCATAGGCATATAGGCAAGTTAGGCGATCTTGAGTAGAGAGGGATTCCAGTAATTCCAAAAAGCTTTTACCAATGCGATCGCCCAAAACTCCTTGATAAACTAGCAGAGTCGCCGCTTGGCATAGTCGATCCTGAATCGCCATGGTAATTTCTGAAGCATCCATAATAATTCTGAGGTGAAGCTACCTTTTTCGACAAGAAGTTTTTACACTAGGAGATGAGAGACTGAGCATCGTCTTTGGCAAAATCCCTCCAGATTAATCTAGTCCTGAAATGGAGCGCCCTAAATCTTGAGATCGTATTTGGCATTACTGCCCTTGAACCCAGGGAAAAAATTAACTGACTAATTGCCCTAACGCAGGCTGGAGAACCTACACTCACTTACCCCCACATACTTAAGAGGATAAAAAGCATTATGGGATTATTTGATCGAATTAGCCGAGTCATCAGAGGCAATCTTAATGATATCGTCAGCAAGGCTGAAGACCCTGAAAAAATTCTCGAACAGTCGATAATTGATATGCAGGAGGATTTGGTACAACTGCGGCAAGCGGTTGCCCAATCCATTGCTTCCCAAAAGCGTACCAAACAACAATACGAACAAGCGGAAAAAGAAGCCAACATTTGGTATCAGCGAGCGCAACTGGCTTTAGCGAAAGGGGATGAAAACCTGGCGCGGGAAGCTTTGGTGCGGAAGAAAACCCAGTCAGAATCAGCCACTGCTCTAAAAACTTCTTTAGATCAGCAAAATACTCAAGTAGACACGCTCAAGCGCAATTTGGTGGGGCTGGAAAGCAAGATTTCTGAAGCTAAAGCCAAAAAAGACATCCTCAAAGCCCGAATTTCCGCAGCCAAAGCCCAGGAGCAACTGCAAACTGCGGTGGGAAATATGAACACTGGCAGCGCCATGAGTGCCTTTGAGCGGATGGAAGAAAAGGTGCTGATGATGGAAGCTCGCGCTCAATCCGCTGGGGAGTTGGCAGGAGCAGATTTAGAAAGTCAGTTTGCCCAGTTAGAAGCTGGGAGCGATGTTGATGATGAATTGGCGCTGCTGAAAGGGCAGATTGCCGCTGCGCCAGCACAGCAGTCTTTACCCCAAAGTAGCTCCACGGCTAAACCTCCAGGGCAGCCAACTGTAGATGTGGTGGATTTGGAGTTGGAAGAACTGCGATCGCAAATCAAGCCCTAAAACAGCCCAAGTTTAGGAAAATATTCGATCCCAAATCTATATTTAAGGGTGAATAGCATTTACCCTTAAATATAGATTTTTAGCGTAACTTCTGTGTAGATAATATGAAACAAACTCTCCAGAAAATTTGGTTACTAGGCAACCTATCCCTGTATTGGCTAGTAATTGCTTCCCCAGTTAAGGCTCAAATTGCGGGAGATAATACCCTAGGCACAACAGTAAATGGTTCTCTCTCATCGCCTTGTATAGCTGGCTCTTGTTTGATTGATGGCGGCACTCCAAGAGGCAGCAACCTATTTCACAGTTTCGATCAATTTTCTATTCCTAGTGGAGTTACTGCTAATTTTGTTAACAATAGCTCGGCGGTTCAAAACATTATTAGTCGAGTTACAGGTAATTTACCTTCTGATATTAATGGTACTATTAAATCGAGTGGAACTTATCCTAATTTCAACTTATTTTTAATCAATCCTAATGGCATTTATTTTGGCTCAAATGCCAGCCTTTCGCTGCATGGTTCATTTACTGCCAGCACTGCCAAAAGCGTCATTTTTGGGAATGGCATTCAGTTTATTGCCGAAACTGCTTCTGCCGCTCCACTACTGGCAATTAGCGCTCCCATTGGTTTGCAATTTGGCAACTCAGCCGCACCTATTCAGGTACAAAGTTCTAGTTTATCCCTACCAAACGGCAACACTTTAGCTCTCGTAGGTGGAGAGATTAATATGACAGGCGGCATCATTGTTACTCCCAATGGAAAGACTATTTTAGCCAGTATGGGTGCGAATAGCCAAGTTAACCTGATCTCCTCCCCTACAGGTTGGAGTTTAGGATATGAAGGCGAGCAGAATTTTCAAGATATTAATTTGTCTCAGCTAACAACAGTCAGCGCTGATGGGGGCAATATCCAAGTCCTAGCTAGAAATGCTATCCTCACTGGAGGTTCTGGAATAGAAGTTCCCTCTTCCAGTACCCAGTCAGGAGGAAATTTAGATATTCTCACCTCTGATTCATTGCAACTTATGGGGACTTCCGGTAGCCCATCCAATATTTTTAGTCGCCTATTTACTCAAACTTCCAACAATAAAAATGCTGGAAATATCAATATTAATACCAATAGGTTAATTATTGCCAATGGAGCTGGAATATATAGCTCTACTTTTGGTAATGGTAACGGTGGAAAAATTACTATCAATGCTCTGGAATCTTTAGAAGTAGCGGGAAGTTCTAGTCAGGGAGTTTTTAGCGGGGTGTTTTCCAATACTTCCACTCCAGGGAATGGGCAAGGCGGAAATATCAGTATTACAACTCCAAAACTTACCCTTACAGATAGCGCAACTATTTCAAGTTCAACAGTTAATCGGGGTGCTGCCGGAAATTTAATCTTTAACTCCAATCAGCTAATCCTTCAAAATGACGCGAAAATTAGTTCCAAAAGTTTTGGAACTGGCACTCCTGGCAATATCAATGTGACAGCCAATACGGTTTCGCTAGATAATCGATCCGATTTGTCTAATAATACTGTTTCTGCCAAGGGAGGAGATATTAATTTTCAGAACTTGACTGTTTTAAGTCTTAGTAGAGGCAGTCAAATTTCTGCTTCCACTTTGAACGGAGAAGGGGGAAATATTAATATTGTTACTGCCAATTCTACAAGTTTAAATAATAGCAGCATCCTGGCGCTAGCTAGCGGTAGCGGTAATGCCGGAAATATTAATATTGGCACTAATCTGCTCAATCTGCAAAATGTCTCGCAAATAGCTGCTAACAATACTGGCACAGGAAATGGTGGCAGTTTAGCAATTACAGGCGGGACAATTTTTTTAGATAATCAAAGCAAACTATCTGCTGAAAGCAAATCGGGGTTGGGAGGAAATATTCAACTTTGGATTAGCAATGCCTTGAATTTAAATAATAGCAGTAAAATATCAATTTCTTCCATTACAGGAGAGGGTGGTTTTATAACTATTAGTGCTGCTAATTCAATCAACTTAAACAACGGTAGCAATCTGTCAGCGGAAGCCACGGGGAGAGGGTTGGCCGGAAGTTTAAGAATTGCTACAGAACAGCTAATTTTGCAAAACCGCTCTAGTGTGAATGTCAACAATACTGGCTTGGGTAGTGCAGGCAATCTAGAAATTACCGCCCGCTCTATTTTTCTCGATCGCCAATCGGAATTGAAAGCTGCCACAGCGTCGGGAGAAGGAGGCAATATTCAGCTTAAAGTCTGGGATTCAATTATTTTGCGGCACAACAGCAATATTTTGGCAAATGCTATGAAAAATGGAAATGGGGGAAATATTACTATTAATGCTGGGGGCTTTATTCTTGGCGTACCTTCAGAAAATAGCGATATTGTTGCTAATGCTTATGAAGGAAGGGGTGGTAATATCAATGCTAGTGCGATGGCAATTTTTACTTTTCAACAAATGGGTAGAAATAGAACCGACAAAAGTGATTTTAAGGCTAGTTCAACGTTAGGTATCAATGGCACAGTAGAAATAAGTGTGCGAGATAATATCCGCATTGAACCTTTAAGTGTGAAAAATTTACCGGGAGAAGTTGCCCAAGGTTGTGCCGCCAGCAATTCATCCTCTAACCAACAATCCCAAAGTCAATTTACATGGCGAGGAAAACAAGGAATCTTACCTAATCCAGGGGCAATACTGAATAATAATTCTTCTCAAGTTCCGTTCATAAATACTGGTTTTGGGCAAAGCAGCGATCGCGCATCTATTCTAACCAACCCAACTAACTCTCCCCCCAGTGAAATTGTTGAGGCAACCGGATGGGAAAGAGATATCAATGGGAAAATTGCCCTCATTCCTCAAAGTACAACCGATCGAAATTTATCTTGGTGGCTATCTACTTGTTATGAGAGGCAAACTTCACCTTAGTTTTTTTTGCCCTTGGTTGTTAGGATTAGTTTTGCTATGGAATTTTTTGAGCGCCCAAAAGCTATTTGCTCAATCTGTGCCAGCTCCTTCCACACTCTCAAAATTGCTCTCTTTGCAAGTCAATCTACCTGAAGATCGAGAAACTGCCAATGTACAGGTTTTAGTTCGTCAAGGACAAGATTTTTATAATAGCGGTCATTTTTCGGAAGCTATTCAAGTTTTACAATATACAGCGGATGTTTTTAAAAACCAAGGGAATTATTTTTCTCAAGCAGTTAGTTTAATCAATTTATCCTTAGCTTATCAACAACTGGGGCAATGGGAAGAGGCGGAGCAGGCGATCGCAAATAGCCTAAATTTATTAAACACCAATCCAGGCGATCGCCGCTATCGACAATTAACTGCTCAAGTTTGGGAAATTTCAGGGCAACTAAAATTATCGACGGGGAAACCACAAGAGGCGTTAAAATTTTGGCAAGATGCCACCCAAGCTTATCAGGAATTGTCCGATCTAGCTGCGGCGAGCCGAAATACCATCAAGCAAAGTTTAGCTCTGCAAGAATTAGGGCTGCAGCGCGAAGCTTTGAAAATATTAATTTCCCTGCTGCCAACTTTAGAGCAACAATCAGATCTTTTCGTCAAAGCAATGGGATGGCGGAGTTTGGGGAATGTTTTACGAGTAGTTGGCGAAGTTCCAGAATTGGAAAAATATTATTTGGGGTTTAAAAAACCGCCAAACGGGAAAAGTTTGACCTATTTAGAGCAATCAAAACAGTTATTGGAGGAAAGCTTAAAAATTACTGATAAATTACAACTTTCTCAAGAAAGTAGTGTGACGCAACTGAGTTTGGCTAACACACTTGAAGCTATTTATGAACAGTTACAAAATGCTGCCGAACGGATTGAGAGTAGGAGTAGGAAAGAACAAGCTGCCCAAAAAGCGGAAGAGGTATTAACTTCCTATCAACAAATAGTTGACAATCCTTATAATAACCGATTTGTTCGGATTCAAGCGCAATTAAATTATCTTAATTTGAAGATCAAGTTACAAAAGTTAAACGAATTTAGTAGTAATAATTTATCCCAAATTACATCGGAAATTGATCTGCTCCCGGTCAGTCGAGAGGCTATCTATGCGCGAATCAATTTAGTCAAAAGTTTAATCAGAATTGCCCAACAATCTGACCATAAAAGTCAATTTTTATGGGCATCCGCCGATCTATTGAAAGTCGCTATTCCACAAGCTCAAAAATTAGGCGATCGCCCTGCTGAAAGTTATGCTAGGGGATATTTAGGCAAGCTATACGAACACAATCAGCAGTTCAAAGAAGCGATGCAGTTAACTCAGCAAGCTCTGTTCATTAGCGAAGAAATTCAAGCCAAAGAAATTAGTTATCAATGGCAGTGGCAGTTAGGAAGATTAGCCAAAAAACAGGAGGATAGAAAGAAGGCGATCGCCTATTATCAAGAAGCAATTCAAAGTCTAGATAGCGTTCGCCAAGATCTCAGCAGCTTGAAAAATCCCGAAGTCCAATTTTCATTTCGAGATGATGCCGAACCAATTTATCGGGAATTAGTTGATTTACTTCTACCTCGATTAGAACCAGAAGTTTCTCAAGCCAATCTCAAGCAAGCTCAGTTAACCATTGAAGCGCTGCAATTAGCTGAATTAGAAAATTATCTGCGCTGTCAACTATCAAAATCCATTGCCATTGATAAAGTGATTGCACAACATAATTTGAAAACCGCTATTATCTACCCAATTGTTTTGGAAGACAGACTAGAAGTCATCCTGAAACTGCCTGGGCAAGAGGAATTAATTCGCTATACTACCTTGATTTATAAAGGTGAATTAGAAACTAAAATCAAGAAATTACAAGAGAATATAGAGGAGAGAAAAACAGCAGAAGACCCAACAACAAATTTTGCAGAAATGTATAAAATACTCCTAAAAAAAGCCGAGCCATACTTAAAAAATCATCATTTCAAAATTGATACTTTATTATTTGTTTTAGATGGCTCTTTACAAAATATTCCGATGGCATCGCTTTACGATGGTAATTCCTATCTGATTGGCAACTATAGTCTTGTTATGAATTTGGGACTACAACTTGTTGATGAACAACCTCTAGAAAAAGACAAATTTAATGTTCTAGTTGCCGGACTTAGTGAAAAGGTAGATGAGGATTTTTCCGAACTTCCGTATGTGAAAGAGGAAGTTAAGCTAATTCCCAATAGCACTGTTTTACTAAATTCAGATTTTACTTTTAACACCCTTCAGCAAAAAATGAACTCCCAATCTTTTTCAGTAGTGCATTTAGCTACTCATGGTTTATTTAGCTCTAATCCTGACGAAACATTTATTTGGGCGACTAATCAAGAAAAAATCAATGTTAATCGGCTAATTAATTTGCTTCGCAGTCAACAGCAAAATCAACCCAATTCGATTAAACTACTAACTTTGAGTGCTTGCCAAACAGCCAAAGGAGATAAATGGGCGGCTTTAGGAATTGCTGGGGTAGCAGTGCGCTCTGGAGCGCGGAGTACCATTGCTTCTTTATCAAATGTTCCAGATAAATCTACAGCTTTAATGATGAGCTATTTGTATGAAGAACTGGGCAAACCTGGAGTTACAAAGGCAGAAGCATTGCGTTCGGCACAGCGAAAAATATTGCAAGACCCCGAATATAAAAAACCTTTTTATTGGTCTTCTTTTATTCTCCTGGGCAGTTGGCGATAGTCAAAAAGTTGTGGTAGATTTAATTTGGGGGTGTACAGCAATCAACAATTGGTTCAGAAGCAATTTTTTCTAATCCGCTAGAACGCAAAACTTCCCGCCACTGTTGGTTTTTAGGTTCAGTTCGTTTTAGTTCAGCTAGCGCCTTAAGCATATCGTACCAAAAGCCATTTTTACCGTAAAGGATTGCCTGTTGTAGTAAAGTAGCTGCCTGTAATTGAGTTTTTAAATCAGTATTTGGTTCTTCTCGTCTAATCAATCTTTGCACAGAAAGTTTTTTTGGTGTTAGATTCTGGGGACATTCAACATTAATAAAAAAGTAAAAATAATACCATTGATTAATTTCTAATGGCGGTGCTGTAGCAGGTAAAGTAAAGCTAATTATCCCGGGAGTATTTGTTAAAGTTAATTCACTTTCATAAACAGTTATTTCGGCATGATTTTCTGAATTCCACCTCCGCAGTGAGAATTTACCAGAGATGATAGAACCGGGAGAATTGGATATATATACCCAAAAAGTGGGACGTTCTTTGGTTGTTAATCCCCATAAGGGCTTTTCCTCTGAATTTGGTTCAATTATGGGGACTAAGGCAACTAAATTTTCATTCACTCCACAGCCACGATTAGAGCCGTTAACAGTGTTAGGAGGTTTTCCTCGCGATTCTTTAGCTGCTGGGGGGGTGAAAATAACGCGATCGCCTTCTGCTACCTTTAAACTATAACTCTGATTAATTATTGCTGGTGGTAACTGTGCTAAGGTTGATGCTCTCTCCCAAACTAACCAGTTGAGGATTGAGATAATTGCTAATAATAGTTTGAGAGATTGAGTGCGAATATTCATTTGGCCGATCGGGGGAATGGAGAGGTTTTTAATTGTTTTTGTTGTTGAGAATGATAAGTAGCGATCGCACTACTACCCAGAACTAAAGCGATCGCACCGGGAATTAGGGGAACCCAAGCCCCGTGGAGAAATAACGCCCAACAAATCCCATATAAACTGCTAGTTACCACTCCACCAATTAAGACTAAATATAAAAGCGATCGCACCCGCCAAGCAATAACTGCACCTACCACAGACCAACCCCACACCCATAATATATCACCCCACAGAGGCCAAGCCCAAATTATAGGCCGTCCATTTAATACCGCACTGAGAATATGGCTAACTACTTGTGCATGAAAGATTACTCCGGGGATTTCTTGTTGAAATCCCGAACCGTAGGGAGTGCGGAAAGCAGTCGCCACACTGGGAGCCGTCACCCCAATTAAAATAATTCGGTCTTTGACAATATTAGCATTAATTTCATTATTTAATATTTGTTTTAGCGTCACTGTATCAGCTAATTTCAGGGGCGAATTAGGCGAACGGTAATTAATTAGTATTTGATGCCCTGAAGAGTCAATATTTTGATACCCACCAGTGTGATTTTCCCAAGGATTAAAGATTACTTGACCTAGTTTTAAATGCCCTTGTTTAGTTTCTTCCGGTTTAATTCCCTCCTTTTCTAGATATAGCAGTGCTAGTTTGAGTGCAAAAGCCTGGGATGAAGGACAACGAGATTGCGGATAGGGGTCTAGAAATAAAATCGAACGTCGAAAAGTTCCATCTAAAAAATTGTCCGCCAAAATATTGCTAAAACCTATTTGCTGAGGGGGAATTTCTGGCGGAGGAGCAACGCTGGCATCGCTATTTTTGACATCGCCGACAAAACAAGTCCCAATAATTTGCGGATTTTGTTGCAAGCGAGTAGCCAATTGTTTTTCTTGGGGATTGACAGGGAAATCGCGCAGCAGAGATAAACCAATGGCTCTGGGTTGATAGGATGCCAGTTTATTGAGGACTAAATTTAAGGCTTTGTCAGATAGAGAACCTTTTCTATCTTGTTGTTCTGGTAGTTGTAAATCTGGTTCAGTAATGGTGACAATCAGCAGACGATTGTCGGGAAATTCCTGGGGACGCGATCGCATTAATTGATCATAACTTTGCAATTCCACTGGCTGCAACCATCCCCCATACCGCACCCCCATCACTAAGCTAGTTACTGCCAAACTAGCCAGCAAAACTTGTCGCCAACCTTGCCAACTTACTTTAGGATGCTGATTGAGTAAATCTGCCCAAGTCACAGGTAATTCCGCTGGATTTTGGCAAATAGTTGGCAACCAAGTTGCACAAGGTAAATCGCTTTCTAAACCTTGCAATCTTTCCCGCGCTTCCCGCACGGCTACATAAAATGATTTGCCACTGGCAAAGCTAGATAGAAAATATTTCAGAAAACTGTGAGCAACCCGATCGGGAACTAGATCCCGCATCACAATCATTTGGGGAATTTGGGTATCATCTAGCTGCCAAGATAATCCTAAACCATCACAGGAATTAAAAATTGCTAGCTTTAAACCATTTTCTACCGCTTTTCTGAGGCCAAACCACAAATCATTAATTGCTAAACTTTCCTGGGGATTAATATAAATTTTCCCGGTTTCCCCTTCCGTTTCGCTATGTCCCGCAAAAAAGATAATATCCCAAGGTTGCTCCCACAATTGGTTGTTAATTTCTTGCCGTTTTGGTTCTACTAAAAAGACTGTTTCTGCTCCCGGTAAACTTTCTAGCAACCGTCTGTCTTCAGCAATATTTATGCCCTCACTATGACCTAAAATAGCTAAAATTCTAATCTTGGTTTTGGGATGGACAGAAATGAACTTTTTAGTTTTAGCAAAATTGGTATAGCTGAGGGCAATTTCCGCCTTGGGGTAGCGTTCAATAAAATCCCAAAGATGCCAAGGCAACTTTTGTAAATGATTGTTTTCAGTCCGAATTAGTACCCGAATATTTTCGTCCCTAGCCAATTCTTCCCGCAAGCGTTTGTCAATCGGACGAAAGCCATCCGCATTCAGCCAGGTAGTTAAGCGATCGCCTAATACTTGGGCTGAACTAGAACATTCTACAATGGCATTATTCACCGAACCATCGTAAATGATTTTTCCCGGTTTCAGGCGAGCCGGAGCCGCAATCCGATGATAGGTTTCTTGCCAATTGGTTAAGGCATCTGCTAATTCTGGAAACGGTGGTAGTTGCCCCCGCACTTCAATTTCGGGTTGTTTGCCCTCAAAACTAATTTCTAGCGTGACTCGAAACCCCTGCTGTTCGAGATTGCCGTCTAGCTTCAAAACTACTAATCTATTCATGAGCTATTCAGAGGGTAATTAAAGTAAAAATGCTTCAGTAATGCTGACATCTCCCAAGGCTACTTTAACACTAAATGTTTCGCCAGATTCGCCAGTAAACTGCAATTGAATATTCTTAGTAGTTCTAGCCTGAGCTTGCATCACTGCTTCGCCGTCTTCATCCAGTACCATCAACTGTAAATCTTGGGGCAAATACTCTTGCCCCCCTGTCGGATAAACTTCGACACAAATATCCATTTCTGGTTTAGTCATCGGCTTCAACCCTACACACAAAGCAACGTTTTCTCCGGCTCTTTCCAAATTTATTTGTTTGCCCCGCTGAATGGTATTATCGCCTCTAGTCAACGTGGTTTTATTTCTAAAGTTAAAGGCTAATTCAGCGTGTTGTGGCTCCAAGAGCGATTCTACAGCCTGCCAGCCAACTTCAAAAATGTTATCTAGCCAACCCGCAAGATTAATCATGGATTTGGGTTGAAATGTGCTGAGGTGTTCCAGGAAGTCTTCTAGGGGTAGTAGTTGATTAATTGCTAAGGTTTTGGTTTTCACTTCGGGGACAAATCCTAACACCGTTCCCTGTTGTAAAGATTGATCTAATTTTACTGCTACATAGCCAATTCTATCTGACCAAAACTCCGGGGGGAAATTGACTGTATCCTCATCAGCTAAAACTGGACGACATTCGATTTTCCCTAATCCATTGATTTCTAAATCAGCGAGATTCATTAGGGATGCGATCGCCGGATTATAACTATAGCTTTTTTGCCAGTTAGTGCCAATGCCCATACATTCCAGGTAAAACTTGACCGCATATATCGCCAAATAATTCAAGTACGCTTGTTCGGCTTTTTCCGGGCTATTTTGCAGGCGCGAATTTTTTTGAGCTAGTCCCCGAATTTCCCTAGTGAATGGCACGGTAAACAAGTAACAATCGGTAAGGTAGTTCATAGCTAAAGATTGGTGGTGAAGTGGAATAATTAATTGGCTAGATACTCTCGGAATTTGGGCGCAAATTTTTTGAGACTGCGCTGGTAAAAACTACTTAAGGTTGAGATGCTAATGTTGAACTCTTTGGAAATCTCTTCCCAAGATATATCGGCTAGATATCGGAGAGCCAAGGCTTGAAAACTAGCTTCTGGGCATCCTTTGACGCAGGCTTTTTGAAAAATGTCATCCGGATCTTCTTCTAGATATGTTTTAATCTCCTCAATTTCAGAAAAATTATCCAAGATCCCTTCATCTATGGGGATTGTGATTTTCTTTTGCCGTTCATTAATAACATCAATAAACCGCTTGCTGACTAGAAAATTCACCCAAGCAATTACTTTGCCCCGTTCCGGTTTGTAGTCATCTATCTTTTGGCAGATTTGCATGAATACTTTTTGGAGTGCTTCGGCATAAATATCCGCATAAACATCGGGGTGAAAGCTACTATAGGGACGGTATAGCTGACCAGATTTCTGAATGGTACTAATCAGTTTGGTGAGAGCTTTTTGACGTTCCTTAGTGGCAGGTGGGTGTTTTTGAGCTTCTAGGGCTAGTTGTAGTAGTTGCCAATCGAGATCGTTCATTGCTTGATTGCCAAAGCCGGATCAATTGATTTGGGATGGGATTGACTCAAGCCCCTGGATGGGAAGCCTGTTACTGATTTGAGCGTTCGTCAGCACGAACTTCTATTTCTTTCTCCTATGGAGAATGCCTAAAATATGCGTTCTGAACTTTTTTGACAAAATTTGATGGCGATCGCCAGTTTTCCTAGAGCTTATCCCAATTTCACCAACCACTGCTACCCATAGACGATCCCTTTTTCAGGTAGGGGGATCAACCCACTGTAGCCAGAATAAATGAAATTGGTATTACACCAGATTCTAACGATATCCGCCCATTCTACCATTGACTGCTATATGTAAGAACAACATTTGTGTCGAATTCTAGCGCACTTTTCTAGATTTATAAAATCAGATCCTCCTAAATCGCCCCCTTTAAACTGCTTCCTAGCCAGTAGGGTGCGTATAGCCATGCCGAAGGCTATACGCACCCTACTACTGGTGAGGAATCTCTTATTTTACAAGGGTTTCAGACTAGATTGTAAAGTTCTATAAAGAAGTTAGTTATTTTTGCGTAAAACATATTGCCCTTGCCAGATAACAATACAGAGCAATCAATATAGCGATTATGGTGCTAATTCGCGGTCTAGTTCGAGAAATACTTACTACGGGCTACCTGACAGTAGCCGCCGAAGAACAGTTACGGCAACTACTAGCAGCCAAAAAGTACGACTTGGATGACTTCAGAGCTTTTAAAACTCTAGAGCAAACCGCCATCCGGGGGCGCATCCACCAAGAATCTCGCCCCTTGCGGAAAGCAGGGCTGTTTCATTCTGAGTTAAAAAATTTGGCAGGTGGGGAGATGGGGTGATGGGGAGGTGGGGTGATGGGGCGATGCGAGACTGTCAGAACTTCCGCAACGCCTCTCCTACTGGGCTGGGACTTACGCAACACCTCTATTAGTAGGGTGTGTTAGCGCAGCGTAACGCACCATAAACGCTATATACAGAGCAACTGCGTAAGTCCTGTTATTTTAGTTTTGTGGCGCAACTGTTTTTTTCCCGCGACGCTGAAAAACCCAGCCCGAACCTAAAATTCCAAAAGTCAATAAACTCAAAATTGAAGATGATTCGGGAATAGTAGTTGTACCGGGGTTAGGATCGGGAGAACAAGGATCGGTAGTGGTATTATCAAAAACTTCGATTTGATATTCTCCTGGCAAACGTTCAGGAATAAAAAACTGATAGGACGGAGTAGAATTGCCAGTGTTGGGTACACATTGGGAACTAGAAGAGGTAGCAAAACTCACAGGCACGCTCTCAGCAACAACGGAATCCAAGGAATCTACAGCAGCTAATCTCATCGCACTAATTGGACTGCTAGCCGAAAATGAACTAGAATCCGCAAAAGAAGCCAAGGCAAAAGTTGATGCCGGACTAGAGAAGATAGTAGTACCAGAAAGATTGATAGATGCCCCTGGCATTTCATTGATAAAACCTGAAGATGTAAAGCCGAGCCTGCGCCCTAATGGGTCAGTAATCAGAAAATTAGCAGAATTCAATAAGCCTTGGAATGGATTATCAGAATATAAATGAGAATCACTATCTGCAAAAAATTCTTGCAGACCTGGAGAGAGGATATTGCTGATGAATAGATAAGGATGCAATGGGTCTTCTTCTCTAGGCTGGGCAGCAAATTCAACTCCAGTAGTTGTAAATCCTCGAGAGCCATTTACCCCAGCATTCTCAGCCGCCCACTCAATTATTCCCGCATCTGAAAATAGTCCTTCTCCACCTTTCTGCATATCCGGTAACACTACAATATCATTCGCCAGTTCTGCTCTCACATCCAAATATCCCGCCCCCAATTGAGTTTCGATATTTGCTGCCATTGCTTGAGCAATTTCTGGGGCAAGGGCAACAAAATTGGAGTGGGAAACGGGCGATGAATCTGGGATTTGCGATTGATACAGATAGGAACCTAAAGAATGCTGTGCTTGCACTCCATCAATTGCTGATATTGTTTGATAGGTTTGAGTTAGCGGGTCCCAATAGTCCCCTGGGGCATAAGCTCGACTAGATTCATAAATTTTGTTGTTATAAAATAGCCCAACTCGATTGCTGGTAGTATTATCATTTCCTAGCACAATGAATCCATTGCCTATAGGGGGCGAAGTAATACTGTCATCTTGCAGATATATTAACCCATCACCAATATTTACTTGACTGTTAAATTGAAAATTTCCTATCCAATTTTGGTCATCAGACCCAACTACAAAATCAATGGTAGAACCTACTTGCACATTGGTACTGAAATCGTATTTTCCCAAACCTGTATTTCCAATCGTAGATTGCAATAGTTGACTTTCTCCATTAATTAAAATCTGATTTTTCAAGGTACTACCCACACTGGTAGTAGTAATTTGCGGAAATAGTGCTGAAATGTTTACGTCTCCATTAAAGTTGCTGACCCATCTCCGAACTAGAGAGGTGCTAGAATCAATACCATTAAAGTATCCGCCGTTGGCATCTAGTCCGCCTCCAGATGTTTGCCAGCTACCACTGCTAAAATTTAGGGGGTTAAATCCACTACCGTCATCGTAGCCATAAAACCATCCCCCCAACCCTTGAGTTGTCGAAAATTGCGTGCTTGAATCTGTCAGGGTAAGGGCTTGGGCAGAGTTGAAAATTCCCCCCAAGCTCACTGCTATCGTGGTCAATCCAATTAATGCAGTTCTTAATCCAAACATGATTTGATACCTCACAATTTGTTCGCGATAATTTATTGGCACGCGGAAGCAGAGGCAACAATTTGCTGCACCATGAATCGGTTTTATTGGCATGGCAAAAAATATCCATTAGCCACGAATTTTTAATGGCATCGCTGGCTAAATCAATGATTTTTTGTTTTCTGCTTCCTACCTATTCTTCTGAGCTAAAAGAAGTTTTTGTGCAGGAGGATATCAAGCTTTAAGACAAATTCATAATTGCTTTGTTATTTAAAGTTATTGCTTATATTTGCAAAATTTCGCTGCCAGATGCAGAAATATCCAGTTTAAGTAGATACACTTATCGATGGGCTGATGGATAGTTTGAGCAATGCTTAGAAAATATCAAGGGTTGCTAGTCAACCGAAATTACACGGAACTTATGGGTTTTTAGGCTAAATTTTATGAGATCTATGATTTAAGTGCAAAAAAATATCGAGGGCGATCGCACGATTGCGGCTCAAATATAAAAATATTTCCCAAGAAAATTGAGCCATCCATTGCCAAATCCATCTCCTGATTGTAAATTTGAGGCATTGGCTTACAGGAGGATGCCCAGTGAAATATGAAATTCGTTATAAACCAGCTTTTGCCGCTATCTTTATCAGCCTTAGTCCTGGAGAAAGCATAATTGCTGAATCAGGAGCAATGCTGAGTATGGATGCCCAGTTGTCTCTGAAAACCAGTTTTTCTGGTGGCTTTTTCTCCGGGTTACTAAAAAAGTTTTTTGGCGGTGAATCCTTATTTGTCAATACCTATACCAATAATACTAACCAACCTTTACAATTAGTATTGACGCAATCTGCCATTGGAGATATTAGCAATATCGATCTCCTCGGTGGTAAAGAAATTTGTTTTCAACCCGGTGCTTATATCGCCCATACTCCAGGGGTAAAAATTGGGATTGAGTGGGCAGGAATTACTAGCTGGCTGGCAGGAGAAGGATTATTTAAACTAAAATTGAGCGGTGAAGGGCGGGTATTTTTTGGGGCCTATGGGGGCTTAACTCAAAAACGCATTAATGGGGAATTTATCGTAGATACTGGTCACTTAATTGCCTACGAACCAGGATTAAAAATGAAACTGGGATTACCAGGAGGTTTAATTGGTTCTGTGACCTCTGGCGAAGGATTAGTTAATCGGATTTCTGGACAAGGGGATATTTATTTACAGTCGCGCAGTATTGATGGTTTGGTTAATTATTTGCGTCCAAAATTTTTCTAAACATCTAGGCAGTGGAGGAGAGAAAGCAATTAAATGAAAGTAGAACTTTTGCACCAACCAGACAGCGCGATCGCCCGGATTAATCTTAATGCTGGCGAAGAAATTATTGCTGAAGCGGGGACAATGATTGCCATGAGTGGTTTCATCAATGTTAGTACCACTTTAAGGCAAGGGAAAGGCGGCGGCATTCTAGGTGGATTTAAGCGAATGTTAGGCGGTGAATCTTTATTTTTGAGCGTTTTTCGTTCGCCTACTGCCAACGGTGAAATTTACTTAGCGCCTAAGTTGATAGGAGATATTTTAACCTATCAACTGACTCCCACAGGTTTAGTTGTTCAAGCCAGTTCCTATCTAGCTGGCTCCAATGGGGTTGATATTGACTTAGGATTTCAAGGGTTTAAATCTTTGTTTTCAGGGGAATCAGTTTTTTGGCTAGATATCAGTGGTACTGGGACTTTGTTGCTGGCTTCCTTTGGCGCAATTTACGAAATTGAAGTTAATGGCGAATATATAGTAGATACTGGTCATATTGTCGCCTTTGAAAAAAGCCTCAAATTTGAAATTACCAAACCTGGCTCTAGTTGGATTGGAGCCTTTTTAGGGGGTGAAGGCTTAGTTTGTCGCTTCAAAGGACAAGGAAAGTTGTTTTGTCAAACCCACAATCCCGGAGCTTTTGGGCAATTGGTGGGTTCTAAGTTACCTGCTAAAAGTTAATGGGAAAAAATATGAACGAAATTGTTTACGAAATCCAACACTCTCCAGCTTATGCCTCTTTGATTATTAACCTCAAACCAAATCAAAAGATTTTGGTAGAAGCAGGGGCAATGGCAGCGATGGACTCTTGGATTAAAATGAAATCAAAAGTTCAAGGAGGCTTGCTGAAAGGTTTAGGTAGGATGGTAGGGGGCGAATCGTTATTTATCAGCGAGTTTGTGGCGGAAGGGAAAGCTGGACAAATTTATATTTCCCCTGGAGTGCCAGGAGATGTACAACACTATTCCCTACAAGGCAATGCTTTGCTAATTCAATCTTCGGGATTTGTGGCTTGCAGTCCTACGGTAGAAATTGATAGTAAATTTCAAGGGTTTAAAGGGTTCTTTAGTGGTGAATCTTTATTTTTGTTAAGAGCTACTGGACAAGGAGATATTTGGTTTAGTTCCTATGGCGGGATTATCGAAATTCCGGTGGATGGTGACTATGTAGTGGATACTGGCTATATTGTGGCGTTTGAAGATAGTCTAACTTATCATGTGGAAATGTTGGGGGGTTTGTCTTTTCGAGGTTTAAAAACTGGAATTTTAGGTGGGGAAGGATTAGTTTGTCGCTTCCGGGGAAAGGGGCGGTTATGGGTGCAGTCTCGGCTGATTTATGGATTGGTAAATTTCTTGAATCCTTTCCGCCCAGTTAGTACGAGTAAGAAAGATGATTAGTTAAAAAATATCAAAGGAAGTTTGTAGTTGGGCTTCAGCCCTAATTCCGGAGGGCTAAAGCCCAACTACGAGCTTTTTATGGTACAATTGAACTATTGCAGTCGCAAAAGACTGTGCCACAATCAATATCAGCGTCTGGGAGTTGCAAATATGGCTTGGAATGCAGGACAGAAATTGCAAGGCGGTAAATACGTTGTTGAAAAAATTCTTGGTCAAGGTGGTTTTGGAATTACTTACCTGGTGAAAAAAAGCCAAGAAAATCGAGTTATTAAAACCCTGAATGCTTCATTCCAACACCGCAGCGATTTTGCCAAGTTTCAGCAAGATTTCTTAAACGAGGCTTTGCGACTAGCCAAATTTAGCCATCCCCATATTGTTCGCGTTGATGAAGTGATTCAAGAAGGCGAATTATGGTGTATGG
This sequence comes from uncultured cyanobacterium, assembly GCA_936920195.1. Lineage (GTDB taxonomy): Bacteria > Cyanobacteriota > Cyanobacteriia > Cyanobacteriales > FACHB-T130 > CAKZHE01. The sequence goes on from CAKZHE010000244.1 coordinate 32,454, forward strand.
TCATGGAATATATTGACGGGAATAATTTAGCCCAACAAACTTGGACGCAAGGCAGTTTATCGGAAGCAGAGGCTTTGCGCTATATTCGCCAAGTTGGGGAAGCTCTAACTATTGTTCACGACAATGGTTTGCTGCACCGAGATATTAAACCCTTGAATATTATGGTGCGGAAAACTGAAGCCGAAGCGGTTTTAATTGACTTTGGGATTGCGCGGGAATTTACCCCGAATATTACTCAGACGCAAACCCAATTTTTATCGGAAGGATTTGCCCCAATTGAACAATATGATTGGCGAGCCAAGCGGGGAGCTTATACGGATATTTATGCTTTAGCGGCAACGCTGTATTCTTTAATTACTGGAGAAATTCCCACGCCTGCACCTGTGAGGGCTTTTGGAGTTAATTTGGAAACGGCAAAAGAAATTAATGATCAAGTTAGCGATCGCCTGAACCAAGCTATCATTAAAGGGATGGCAATGAAGCCAGAACAACGCCCCCAAAGCGTCTCGGAATGGCTGTCTTTGTTACCCCCGGTGATGGATAATCTTTCCCTTGACAACTACAGTAAACTAAAACAACTTTTGGCGGCAAAAAAATGGCAAGCTGCCGATGCCGAAACGGGAAAATTAATGTTAAAAGTTGCCAAGCGGGAAGGTTGGTTGCGCGTGGAAGATATTGCCCAATTTCCGGCTCAAGATTTGCAAATTATCGATCAATTGTGGACAGATAATAGTCAAGGGCGCTTTGGCATCAGCGTGCAGAAGCGCATTTGGCAAAATATTGTTGGCAATCAAAAGCCTAATTGGGAAACTTGGTGCAGTTTTGGCGATCGCGTTGGTTGGCGACAAAACGGCAACTGGTTATCCTATTCTAGCTTAGATTTTTCCCTGCAAGCTCCAGAAGGACAATTACCCGCCCTAGTAGTTGCCGATAATTTCACCTTGCGGCATCAAGAATCTATTGCTGCCTTGCTGTCTCGAAAATAAATTTTTGTACCTTCCCCAATGGCACTTTCAAATCGCTTTACCGAAGCTCTAGTTTTTGCCCACCAACTCCACGCCGAGCAAATTCGCAAAGGTAGTGGAGTTCCCTACATCGCCCACTTGCTAGGGGCTGCCAGTATTGCCCTAGAATATGGAGCAAATGAAGATGAAGCGATCGCTGCCCTACTCCACGATGCCATAGAAGATCAAGGGGGCGATACTGCTCGCATAGAAATTCGTCGGCGTTTTGGCGATACCGTCACCGCCATCGTTGATGGCTGCACCGATGCGGATACCATTCCCAAACCCCCTTGGCGACAGCGCAAAGAAGCCTATATCGCCCATCTTGCCACCGCTTCTCCTTCCGTACTGTTGGTATCCTGTGCCGATAAATTGCACAATGCGCGCTCAATTCTCATCGACTATCGTCAAATTGGTGAAGCCCTTTGGGAAAGGTTTCAAGCAGGTAAAATCGGAATGCTTTGGTATTATCGAGCTTTAGTTACCGCATTTAGGCAAGTTAGTTCGATGCCCATTGTGGAAGAGTTAAACCGAGTTGTGTCAGAATTGGAAAAATTAGTCCAAAGTTAGGCAATTGCACGGCGCAATAATGTAGTAGTCTAGTAACAAAGCCAGGGAAATTTTTCAATGAAATTTCAAAGTAAAAAATGAAATTCAAAGACATTATTAACAAAGTCCAAATAGATCCAAGGAAATTAACTGAATATGCTCTTAATTTAGACAATCCAAAAGGTTTGAATAAAGCGATCATGTTTCAAATTCATTTAGGATATACTCAAGATAATTATGAAGGACTTCTACAACAAATTGCCAACAAAGCTCTTGAGGCAACCGCTGTTTATCAAAATACAGATCGCTATGGTAGCCGCTATCAAGTTGACATAGAAATTACCGGAACTGAAGCAGGAAAACAAGAAATAGTTAGGACTGGATGGCTCGTTGCACCTAATAGCGATACAGCTAGATTATTAACTTTGTATGTCAGGAAAAGATTGTGATGAAACCAGAATTATTTGATGTAGTTGAATTGGTAGTTAATCTACCGGAATATAACCTAAAATTAGGCGCACAAGGAACAATTGTCGAAGAATACAATGATGGATATTATGAAGTTGAATTTAGCGATCCTGATGGTCAAACTATAGATCTTTGTCCCTTGTCTATTAAACAATTTATTGTGATTTGGCAAGCAAAGACCAAAATATGGTTATCCCTTCCAGAAAAGCTAACTGCGTTAATTACCAATTTGCCCAACGAACAACAACAAGAAGTTTTGAATTTTGCTCGCTCTTTATATCAAAAATAATGGGTTTCAGTTGTGCTACTGGCATCATATCATCTCCGGTTGAACAATTATGATTCATGTTTTCCGGCAACGAAAAGCGAACAGGGTGCGTATAGCTTTGCGGAAGGCTATACTCACTCTGCTGGAATCACTCCCCGGTAGCTGATTTTGCTGTTGAAGAAAAGTAAATAAATGTAAAGAAGTGCAAAAACATCGCTGAAGAATGATAAATATATAAATATTATTAATGTTGAGTTGCCAATGACTCCGAAAAATCGTTGCTCGCAATTGAGTAAAACAATTATAATCGCGATCGCTGGGATATTGGCAGAACTTGTCCTAAGTACCGCTATGCCTACGGAGAGGGCGATCGCCCAAATTATCCCCGATAATACCCTAGGCACAGAAAACTCAGCGATCGCCCCCAAAGATAAAAAGAGTCCTCATCTTACCCTGATTGAAGGCGGGGCAATTCGCGGCAGTAACCTATTCCATAGCTTTTCCCACTTCAACGTCAACGAGGAAAGCTCAGTTTATTTTGCCAACCCCACGGGGATTGACAATATTATCACCCGCGTCACAGGTAATAGTAATTCCAAAATTTTTGGCACATTGGGCGTTAATGGTACAGCCAACCTGTTTTTAATCAACCCCAACGGGATTATTTTTGGACATAATGCTCATCTGGATATCCGGGGTTCATTTTTTGCCACCACCGCCGACAGCTTGATTTTTCAAGATGGCAGTAAATTTAGTGCCACCCACCCAGAAGCACCACCTTTACTAACTATTAACGTTACACCTGGATTACAATATAATAACTCGGCGACTACAGCGATCGCTAATTCCGGTGACTTAAGCGCCAAACAAAATCTCACCCTCGCTGCTGGCAATCTCAACCTCTCTGGAAAGTTAGCCGCTGGGGGGAAATTAACCCTCCAAGCCCTCGATACCATCTACATTCGCGATAGTATAGATCATCCTTTTATTGCCGCTGCTGGGGGAAATTTGCTTGTCCAGGGCGATCACTCTGTAGATATCTTTGCTCTCAACCATCGAGATAGCGGTGCCATTTTATCAGAAAATAGCGATATTGTTGCCAATGCTTTTCAGGGAAGAGGCGGGAATATTAATGCCAATGCTATTGGAATTTTCGGGTTTAGAAGATTTCTGCGCCAACGCACTGCCGAAAGCGATTTTACTGCCAGTTCAGCATTAGGAGTCAATGGCACTGTTACCATTAATACCCGTTCTGTACCCAAATTGCCCTTCGCCTCTACAATTACTCGTTCCCAGGCTCTGCCTGGGAATGCCTATTGAGAGGCTCTGCCTCGGATGACAAAGCGAGGCAGAGCCTCG